>NZ_JBEYWX010000025.1:0-109000 GCF_040644655.1 Streptomyces sp. NPDC046931 | reverse complement strand
TTCTGGAAGGCGAGCATCACCTGGAACAGCGGGTGCGCGGCCATGGAACGGGCCGGGTTGAGGACCTCCACCAAGTGCTCGAACGGCACGTCCTGATGCTCGTACCCGGCCAGGTCCGTCTCCCTGACCCGCTCCACCAACTCCCGGAACGTCGGATCACCCGACACGTCCGTCCGCAGCACCAGCGTGTTCACGAAGAACCCGACCAGGTCGTCCAGCGCCTCGTCCGCACGGCCCGCCACCGGCGAACCGATCGGGATGTCCGTCCCCGCCCCCATCCGGGACAGCAGCGCGGCGAACGCCGCCTGCACCACCATGAAGAGGGTGGCGTCGGCCTCCTGGGCGAGCGCGGCCAGGGACCGGTGTACGTCGGGGCCGATCGTGACCGGGATGCTCCCGCCCTGGTGCGAGGCGACTACCGGGCGGGGCCGGTCAGCCGGCAGTTCCAGCTGGTCCGGCAGTCCGTCCAGCGTCCGCGCCCAGTAGGCCAGCTGGCGTGCGAGCGGGGTTTCGCGGTCGTTCACGTCGCCGAGGACGCGTCGCTGCCACAGGGTGTAGTCCGCGTACTGCACGGGAAGCGGCTTCCAGTCCGGGGCCGCGTCCATGGTGCGCGCCTCGTAGGCGGTGGCCACGTCGCGGGCGAAGGGGACCATGGACCAGCCGTCGCCGGCGATGTGGTGCAGCACGACGAGCAGCACGTGTGCGTTGTCGTCGAGGGTGAACAGGGAGTTGCGCAGGGGAAGGTCGGTGGTCAGGTCGAAGCCGCGGCCGGCCGCCCGGTCGACGAGGCGCGGCAGTTCCTCGGCGTTCGTGGGTACGACGTCGAGGAGGACGGCGGGGATCCGGTCGGTGGTGAGGATGTCCTGGTAGGGGGCGCCGTCAGGGCCCTCGGGGAAGACGGTCCGCAGGCTCTCGTGCCGCTCCACGACGTCCCGCAGCGCGGCGGCCAGGGCCTTTCGGTCCAGGGTGCCCGTCAGTCGTACGGCGAACGACATGTTGTACGCGGACGAGGTGGCCCCTTCGAGGCGGTTCAGGAACCACAGCCGGCGCTGCGCGAAGGACAGGGGGAGCACGTCGGGACGCGGGGCCGGGACCAGGGCCTGGGCCGTGGAGCGCTCCGCCTCGTCGAGCCGCTGGGCGAACTGCGCCACGGTGGGCGCCTCGAACAGCGCGCGCACGGGAAGCTCGACGCCGAACTCCGTGCGGACCCGGCTCAGGAGCCGGACGGACGTGAGGGACTGCCCGCCGAGGTCGAAGAAGCTGTCGTCGATGCCGGGGATCTCGACGCCCAGGACTTCCGCGAAGACTCGGCACAGCGCCGCCTCCCTGGGGCTGCGGGCCGTGCGGCGGGACGGTGCCGCGTCCCCGGTCGGGAGCGGCAGGGCCGCCCGGTCGAGCAGGTGGTGCGTGGTGACGGGGAGCGCGTCGAGGACGACCAGTGCCGTGGGGACCTGTGCCTCGGGCAGCCGCTCGGCCGCATGACGCCGTACCGCGTCCGGGTCGAGGGTGGCGCCGGGACACGGCACCACGTACGCCACGCGGACCGGGCTGCCCGCGGTGTCGTCCCGGTCGAGGACGGCCACCTGGGCGACCTGGGGGTGCGTGATCAGGGCGGCCTCGACGGAGGCGGGGTCCAGGCCCGGGTTCGGCACGGCGGTTCGGTCCGCGGAGCCGGCGTGTTCGAGCGTGCCGTCGGCGCGCCAGCGGGCCAGGTCACCGGTGCGCCGCATCCGCCCGCCGGGCTCGCCATGCGGGTCGGCGACGAGGAACTCGGCGGTGCCGGCCGGATGGGCGGGGAAGCCGAGGGCGGCGTTCTCCTCCGTCACATACAGCTCGCCGGTGACGCCAGCCGGAACCGGGCGCAGCCGTTCGTCGAGTACGTAGGCGCGGATGCCGTCCAGGGGACGGCCGAGGACTGCGCTGCCGGTGCCTTCGCCGTCGGCCCGGACGACGACGGGGACGTCGGCCCCGGCCGGGGTGTGGACGGCGCACAGGGCTGCCTGGCCCAGGGTGTCGCGGAAGCGGGTCGGCAGCCAGGCCGGCAGGGGTTCGCCGGTGCAGACGACGGTGCGCAGGGAGGTACAGGCACCCGCGTGCTCGGCGAGGAGCGAGGCCAGCACCGTGGGGGTGGTATGCAGGGTGGTGACGCCGTGGGTGCTGATGTCCGCGGCGAGGGCGGCGGCCGTGTGCGCCGCGTCCCGGTGAGGTCCGCCCCGGCCCGGGCGGAGCTGGTCCGGGTGCGGCATCACCAGGGTCGCCCCGCTGCCGAGCGCCCACCAGAGCGCCCACAGGGACGCGGTGCCGTGCAGCGCGCGGTCGCCGGGGCGCTGCGGGTGGACGGTCCCCAGCCGGCCGAGCCGGCCGGTGAGTGCGGCGTGCGAGATGGTGAGGCCCGCCGGGTGGCTCACCTGCGCCGGGTGGGCGGGCAGCAGGGCGGTCGTGCGGTCCTCGTCGGTGACGTCCGTGTCCGGGAAGCGGGCGAGGATCTCGGCCGTGTCCGGCGCGTCCAGGGCGATGCGGGGCAGCGTGCGTGGGAGCGGAGTGCTGGTGTGGGCGGAGGTCACCGCGCACACGGCTCGCGGGGCGTCGTCGGCGCCGGCCGGTGCGTCGGGGTCCGTGAGCAGGCAGGCCGCTCCCGCCTTCGCCACCGCGAGCGCCGCCACGGCCCACTCCGGGGACCGGGGCAGGGCGAGGGCGACGGTGCGCCCCGGGCCCGCGCCACGCTCGATCAGCAGGCGGGCGACACGGTTCGCGCGGGCGTTCAGCTCCGTGTAGGACAACTCACCGGCCGTGGTGGTCACGGCGACGGCGTGCGGGGTCCGCCGGACCTGCTCCTCGATCGGCTCGGTCACCGTCGTCGCGGGACTCGCCTCGCCGGCCGGGGCGCTCCACGTGCCGAGGATCAGCCGCCGTTCCCGGGGAGGCAGCAGGTCCAGCCCGGCCACGGTGCGGCCGGGGCCGGCCAGGGCCGTGGCCAGGGTGTGCTCGAAGCGTTCCAGGTGCCCGGTGAGTTCCTCGGCGGTGTAGAGGGTGTCGTTGCCGTCGAGGTGGATGACGAGGCCTTCGCCGCGGGCGGTGCCGTAGACGTCGAAGGCCAGGTCGTCGAGGGGCCCGTTGCCCAGGTTGAGGAGCCGGGCGGAGCACGCGCCGAAGGCGAGGCCGTCGTCCGCGGTCATGATGTTGACCAGCGGCCCGAAGGAGCCCGAGCCGTCCGCGGCGGCCGCGAAGTGCCGTTGCAGGTCCTCCTGGCGGTAACGCTGATGCCGCAGCGCCTCCTTCACGACCTGCCCGGTCCGCGTGACGAGGCCGGTGAAGTCGTCTTCGCCGGAGACAGTCAGGCGCAGCGGGACGACGTTCGCGGTCATGCCGGGGGTGCGGCGGGCCGCGAGGCTGACGCGGGCAGTGACGGGGAAGCCGAGGGTGATGTCGCGGGAGCCGGTCATGCGGTGCGCGTACAGGGCGACAGCGGCCGTGAGGACCACGGACCAGTGGGTACGAGCGGCCCGGGCGGCGGCGACGAGTGCGTCGTTGAGTGGCGTCGCGAGGCTCGTGGTGGCGCGCAGCGACGAGCTGCGGGAGGTGGCGGTGCGCCGCGACAGGCTGAACCTGGCGGGCCGGTCGGCGAGTCGGGTCTCCCAGTAGGCGCGGTCCTCGGTGAAGTCCGCCGACGCCCGGTACTCCCGGTCCTCGGCGAGGAGGGCGGCGAGGGAACCGAACGGCGAGTCGCCGGGAGGCTGGTCCTCGGCGAGGTGCGTGTAGATCTCGGCGACGCGGCGGGTGAACAGGCTGGCGCCGTGGCCGTCGACGACGGCGTGGTGGGCGCGCGTGTACCACAGGAGGTGGTCCGGTGCCAGGCGGAACAGGGCCAGCTCGTACAGCCCCTCCGCGATGAGGTCGACGGAGCGGGCGCGGTCCTCGCGCATCCGGCGCAGCGCGGTCTCGGCGGGGTGGGGGTCCGTCGAGACGTCATGGAACGTCACTGCATCGTCGGGGACCGGCATGGGTGTCTGCCACACGCCGTCGGTGTCCTCGGTGAAGCGGACGCGCAGGGCCTCCGCCTCGTGCAGGGCCTCCCGGATCGCCGCCGTCAGAAGCTCCACGTCGACGCTGCCGCGGATCTCCACGCACTGGGCGAGACTGAAGTCCAGGTCCGTCACGCCCAGCTGGTGGGCGAACCAGACGCCCGACTGCGCGGCGGACAACGGCCGGCGAGCGGCTCCAGTGCCAGACACCTGTTACCTACCCCATGAGTTACGAATCCGGAACGGTGAAAAGGGAAGAACGAGCCAGGGCGGGCGTCACCCGCGGCGGCCGCCCTGGCGGGCGGAGTTTCCTCAGGCGTGTGCGTCCATGGCGTCGCGCAGCGACTTGGGCCGCATGTCGGTCCAGTTCTCCTCTATGAAGTCGAGGCACGCCTGCCGGTCGGTCTCGTCAAGGACGACCCGCCATCCTTCGGGGACTTCGATGAAGCCGGGCCACAGCGAGTACTGCTCCTCCTCGTTGAGCAGGACGAGGAACTTTCCCTCAGCATTCTCAAAGGGGTTCGTCACACCACAACCTCGATTTCGATAATGGGCCGTTGTCCCCAGATCATCATGGGCTTGCATCACTTCGATATCGCGGCACCATCTCCCGTTACCGGCCGCCGGAGTTGATGCTTCGGCGGGCCCGGCCAGGCGCTATCCTTTCGCCTACCGTCACGTAACTGCCCTGCGACCGAGGGGAGCATCAGTGGAACTGCACGGCCTTCTGGGAACATCAGACGGGTACGCAGTCGCCGATTCCTTCGCCCTATACCAGATTGCGACCGGCCACACCCCGACCGCGTCGTCCTTGAAAGCGGCGATCAGCGCCAGGAAATTCCATCTCGCCATACCCTCCGTGACCTTCGCGGTGTCCTGTGCGATGCGCACCTGCTGGGACGAGTACTGCACGAAAGGACATCAATTCAGCACCGGCACCGCCGTGCAGAGCTTCGTCGACCGGGGCGGCGTCGATGTCCTCGAACTGTCCCCGGACGAAGCGGTGTCCGCGGGCAAGCTCTACGCGCGCTGCGCGGACCAGCGTGTCGAGGGCGCCGAGGTGCTCGCGGCTTGTCACGCGTCCCACCTGGCGCAGGTCCGCGGCGCGCTGCTGCTCTCCACGATGCGTGCCGCGTACTGCTATCCGTCCACCGTCGGGCGTTCCGGCCGGATCCAGGTGATCTGAACTTTCCTGCGGGCTACTGCCCGGCGGGCTCCGGGCGGAGCGGGTCCAGGATGTCGTTCCCATAGACGCTCTCCACCCACTGCGGCCGGTAGATGGTGTCGAGATACCGCTCGCCCAGGTCCGGGGCTATCGCCACGCAGGTGAGCCGGGTCCGCGGGGCCGCCGTGTCGAGCCACTGCCGGGCGCCGCTGACGACGGTTCCCGTGGACCCTCCGAAGACGAAACCGGCCGCGGCGAGCCGGTGGCACGTCCGCACGGCCTCGGCCTCCGGCACGATGATCACCTCGTCGACGAACTCCTCGTCCAGCAGAGGTGGCCGCACCCCGGAGCCGAGGCCGGGAATCATGCGTGGCGCGGACGGACGGCCGAAGGTGACCGAGCCCGAGCTGTCCACGGCGACGATGCGGACGTGCGGGCGGTGTTCCCGGTACCAGCGAGCGCAGCCCATCAGCGTGCCCGTGGTGCCGGCCCCCACGAACAGGACGTCCAGCCGGGGGAAGGCCCGGTCGACGGCGGGTGCCGTGTGGCGGTGGTGCGCGCGCCAGTTGGCGGCGTTGGCGTACTGGTTGAGCCAGACGTACCGTGCGTCGTCCGCGCACAGGGCGCGCACGTGGTTGATGCGCGCGGCGAGGAATCCGCCGTCGCGGTCGGGCTCGGGGACGGTGTGCACCGTGGTGCCGAGCACCGACATGACGCGCCGGGCGGCGAGCGTGCAACGGGGGTCGGTGACGCAGACGAAGCGGTAGCCCTTGTTGGCCGCGATGACGCTGAGCGCGATGCCCAGGTTGCCCGAGGAGGACTCGACCAGGATCGAGTCCGGCCCGAGGACACCGTCCCGTTCCGCTGCCTCCACCATCTCCACGGCGGCCTTCTGCTTGATGGAACCGGTGAAGTTGAAACCCTCGCACTTGAGGAATAGCGGTATCCCGAGAGCGGTGCCGAGGTCGACGTACAGATCGTCCTGGTTGAACTCCTGGGGCGCCGAGATGACCGGCACTTGCCCTCTCCCCGTCTCAGCCGTAACGTCGCATGTCGTGGAAGAAGCCGTCCACGACCCGCAGTTCGTCCGACGCCACGATCGTGTCGTAGACGTGCCTGCCGAGCGCCAGGTCCAGCACGCCCAGGCCGAACGGCGAGAACACCACGGGCCGTCCGGTCTGCGGGCGCAGGGTGCCGGTCAGGACGTCGTAGAGCGTGCCGGCTACGAAGTTGCGGTGCCCCGTGAACTGTTCGGCCAGGTGCAGCGAGGTGGCCGCCTTGAGGCAGTGGTCGACGTCGTCGACGATGTTGGTGGCCGCCAGGACCACCTCGGGCGCCAGGTCCCGCAGGGACAGGTGGAGCACGAGCGGGTCGTGGTCGAACCAGGCCGGGTCCGTGATGTGCGGGGTACCGGCCACCGTCGCGAAGACCACCAAGTCCGAGGAGCGGATCAGGGCCTCGGCGTCCTGGTGGCGGGTGACCGGGCCGCGCTCACCGAAGCGGTGCAGGTACTCCTCGAACCCGGCGGCGTGCTCCACCGCGAGGTCGTACACGCCGATCTCGTCGAACGTCCAGCCCGTGCCGGCCAGGAAACCGTGGACGTACCGGGCGATGAGGCCTGTTCCGAAGAAGCCGATCCGGGTCGGGCGGACACCCCGCGCGTCCGCGATGCGCTCCGCGGCGAGCGTCGCCGAGGCAGCGGTGCGCGCGGCACTGATGATCGAGCTTTCCAGGCAGGCGAGCGGGTATCCCGTGTCGTGGTCGTTGAGGATGAGGACCGCCGACGCCCGCGGGATGCTGCGGCCGACGTTCTCCGGGAAGCTGGAGATCCACTTCAGGCCGTCGGTGCGGACGTCCCCGCCCACGGACGCGGGCAGCGCGATGATCCGGGCGGACGGCCGGTCCGGGAAGCGCAGGAAGTACGACGGCGGGTTGACGGTCTGTCCCTCGCCGTGCAGCCGGTAGGCAGTCTCTATCAGTTCGACCACCTCGCGGTGGCGGCCGTCGAGGACGTGCTGCACCTGCGCGCCGGGGATGACGGCGAACGACGGTGCGGCACCCTGCTCGGGGCTGGACTCGGTCATGAAGGCTCCTGGATGTCCCGAAGGGGGCGGTCGGTCGCACCGGGCCGGACGTGCCCGGGAAGGCGCACCGGATCGCCGAAGAGGGCGACGATGTCGCGTTCGCCGCGGTACGCCTCGCGGCTGTGGGCCGTCCGCAGGTTGTCCACGACGAGTACGTCGCCCGCCTGCCACGGTTCGCTGACCGCGACCGCGGCGTACGCGTCGTTGACGGCCGCGACCACCTGCTCGGGCACGGGTGTCCCGTCACCGTAGAAGGTGGTGAAGGGCAACGCGTCGGGGCCGTACAGGGAGACGAGGTACTCCCGGACCGCCGGGTCCATGGTGAACTCGTTGAGGAACGCGACCTGGTTGAACCACAGGCGTTCCCCGAGGACCGGATGGCGGACGACCGCCGCCCGGCGCTGCACCGTGCGCAGCGATCCGTCCGGCAGCCAGCAGTGCTCCACGGCATGGTCGCGGCAGTACGCGGACACCGCCTCGGGATCGTCGGTGCCGAAGGCCTCGGCCCAGCTCAGCCCGACTTCGCCGTAGTGCCGGGCGAGCAGCCAGCCGTGCCGCTCGAACGGGGCCACCAGATCCGCCGGGAGGGCGCCGAGGACGTGCCGGGCATCGGCCAGGGCGGTGGCGCCCCCCTTCTCCGGCGCCCGCAGACAGCCGAAGAGCGCGGTGCCTGGCACCTCGTCTGCGTAACTCAGTTCGTGGTGCATACACATCGGCTCTTCGGCAGGCCATCGCGACGCCGAGTACACGCCCTGGCCGACATCGTCGCGGGCCGCGAAGCCCTCCCGCTCCGCCATCGGTGTCACCCCGAGGGCATGTGCCACCTGCGCCAGGTCCGTCGGCACCCCGAGGCCGAGTCCACGCAGGAGAACCGCGCCGTGACGGGTGAGCGACTGCCGTACGGCGGGAGCCGGCAACTCTCCGTGCGCAAGTTGGAGGACCGGGGGGTGCCCCGGCTGCAGGACGAGGCGGCAACCGTCGGGAAGGTCCCCTGACATCGAGGCCGTGGTGAGGTCAGTCATCGGTGCCACCCGCCCTCTGCGGAGATTCGGTGGTGACGGCCGCGGCCTTGGCGTCGAGGAGCGCCGCCAGGTCCGCCAGCAGCGGGGCCTGCCGCAGTTCCCGGGGCGAGACAGCATGGTCGAGGTCGATGGCCAGGCGGATGAGGGACAACGAGGTGCCGCCCAGGGCATAGAAGTCCGAGGTGCGGCGGATGCTCGCGGCCGGCACCTTCAGCGCGTCGGCCCAGAGTTCGGCCAGCCTGCGCTCGGTGTCGGTGGACGGATCCTCACCGCCGGGTTCGTGCGCCGCCGACCGGCCGTCGCGGGCGTCCGTCTCCTCGGCGATCCGGGCCAGCGCCTTGCGGTCGGTCTTGCCATTGCCGGTCAGCGGAAGCTCGGATAGGTGGTGGAAGCGGTGCGGCATCATGTAGCCGGGGAGGATCTCGCTCAGGGCCGCCGCAAGCCTCTCGGCGGAATGCTCCGCGCCCGTGCAGAAGGCTGCGAGTTGCCGGCGCTCTCCGGTGCCGACCACGGTTACGGCGCTGTCGCGTACGCCGGGTACCTTCAGCAACGCGTTCTCTATCTCGCCGATCTCGATCCGGAAGCCCCGAATCTTCACCTGCGCATCCCGGCGTCCAAGGAACTCCAGGCGCCCGTCGGGCAGCCAGCGGCCGAAGTCCCCGGAGCGGTACATCCGCTCCCCCGGTACGAGCGGATCGGGCATGAATGCGGCACGGGTGCGCTCCTCGTCGTTGACGTAGCCGCGGCCCACGCACACACCGGAGAAGGCGATCTCACCCGGGGAGCCAAGCGGGACGGGTCGCAGCGCCGCGTCGAGCACATACACCCGCACGTTGGCGATGGGTCTGCCCAGGGGCACCGAGGCCTCGTCCGGTACGCGCCACATCACCTCGTGGTTGGTGTCGTCCGACGTCTCGGTCAGGCCGTAGGCGTTGACAAGGGCGACCTCGGGACAGGTGGCGAACCATCGCTCGACCAGCTCCTTCTTCAGGGCCTCGCCGGTCGCCGACACACAGCGCAGATGGGGCAGCCGACGCTGGGTACGGTCGAGTTGGGCCAGCATCGTCTCCAGGTACGACGGCACCACCTGGAGGACCTCCACGCGCTCTGTGTCGAGGGTATCGACAAGCAGCGCCACGTCCTGGACAGCGGCCTGGTCCACGATGACGGTACGACCGCCCACGGCGAGCGCCGCGACAAGCTGCCACAGGGAGATGTCGAAGCACTGGGGCGCGGTCTGCGCCACGACGGTGCCCTCCATGACACCGAGGTCCTCGATTTTGGCGAGGAGGTGGTTGAGGAATCCCGCGTGCTCGCACACAGCGCCCTTGGGCGTGCCGGTGGAGCCGGAGGTGAAGTACAGGTACGCACTCTGGTGGGCCGCGACGGACACCTTCGGGTCGGTCACCCGGTCGGGAGCGGCGAGCAGGTCTTCGACGTGGTCGGTGCGGACGCCGGGTAGTTGGGCCACGGCGGTGTGCAGGGTGCGGGAAGCCCCGCGGCGCGTAAGGACGTGCCGGCAGCTGGACCGTCGCAGCATGTCCGCGACGCGGTGGGCGGGGAACTGCGGCTCCACCGGAAGGTAGACGCCGCCGGCCTTGAAGACGGCGAGCACGGACGCGAGCCACTCCAGATCGCGCTCCATGACCACGCCGACCACGTCCTCGGCACCTAGTCCGGCCTCGAGCAGGCTGTGCGCGAGCTGGTTGGCGCGTTGGTTGAGTTCCGCGTACGTCCACGCCGTGGCGTTGTGCACGGCGGCGACGTCGTCGGGGCGGAGCCGCACCTGCTGCTCGAAGAGTTCGTGGACGCGCCGGTCGGGCCGTTCCCGAACGGCACCCGCCAACTCGTTGACCTGGTACTTGACTTCGTCGTCCGGCACAGGGCTCCACTCATGGTGCCATGCCTCCGGTCCCTCAGTGAGGGCGCGCAGCGCGGCGAGCAGGTACGCGGCGAAGCGTCCCGCCTGGTCGCCGCCCATGGCCTGCGGACGATGGCGGAGCACGAGCGTCAGCGAGTCGCCGTCCCGGGACAGGCCCGCTGCGAGGACGGTGTCCGCCGGAAGATCGGTGTCGCAGGGCGGACGCCCCGCGACGAAGAGCGCGTCGAAGAGGGGGCCTTGGGGGTCGGGATCGGCTGCCGCGAGAGTCCGCAGTGCTTCCGCGTAGCCCGGCAGGTGCCGGACCAGCTCCGACTCGGCACGAGTCACGTCGCTGAGGAGGCGGGACCATGTGCCGTCGGTGACCGAGACCGGGCAGCGCGCCGGACCGTTACCGGCGGACGGGTAATATCCGCAGGTCACGGCCTGGTCGCCGGTAACCTGCGCCAGCACCTTGACGAACGCGGCGAGGACAGCTGTGTCCAGTGCCACCGCGGACCGCTGACACATGTGCTGGAGCATGTGCGCGGTCATCGGCGGGACGGCGAAGTGCATCGCCGCCGGCGCGCCCGGGGCCATGGGCGGCACGCGACGCCCGACAGCTCCGGCGGGTTGCGTCCGGTCCTCCGGCCACCGGGGCAGAGGCGTGTACCCACTGCTCGTGAGCACACGTTGCCAGAACGCTCCAGGCGGACCAGTCTCCACACCCAAACCTTTCGTGCGCTCCATGACCGGGGCCCCGCCGGCCCCTTCAGTTGACACTGTGGACGTTAGGCGGGCGGCTTATCAGAGGACTATCGATCGGAGTCCGTCCACGCGCTCCCTCGCTCATCAGCAGGCGGCCAGCTGTGGGCCGCACACGCGCGCGAGAGCGGCGTACCGCTCCGCCTCGGTCTCCTCTGCGAGCGCTTTCTCCCGGGCCAACAGACGCACCAGCTCATGGAAGGCGTACCGCAGCACCCCTCCGGGGCCCACGCCGACCACCCTCACGAGATGCCTGTCGACGAGCTGCTCTATGGCTTCTTCGGCTTCGTCCGGGCCGATGGCGAGCAGGGCAGCACCCGCGTAGGCGGTGAAGTGCCCTGCGTCGAGGAGCCCCAGCATGTGGCACATGCGCGCCGTGGTGCCGGTGAGCGCGTGGTAGCCGCGCTCGAACCCGTCCCGCAGTTCCAGGCCACCGGCACCGAGTTCTCGCAGCCGCCGGTTGTCATCGGTGAGGCGATACACGAAATGCCGTACGGACCAGTGGGGTTTGGCGATGAGACGCCCTGCGGCCGCGCGCAGCGCGAGCGGCAGCCCGCCGCACAGCCGGCACAACTCACGCACGGCCGACGGGTCGTCCAGGGCTCTGCGCTCGCCGACCAGCTTCGTCACCAGGTCCGCGGCCTCGGGTAACGGCAGAGCGTCCAGGTCGACGTGGACCGTGCCACGGCCGACGGCCATCGGGTCCTGGCGCCCGTCGGTGGTCACGAGAAGCCGTGAGTCGCCGCAACCCGGCAGGAACGGCTGGATGTGCGCCAGCGACCGCGCGTTGTCGAGAACCACAAGCGCGCGACGCTCGGCGAGCAGACTGCGGTAGGACGAGGTGCATTCGTCGAGCCGTTCGGGCACACTTTCCGCGGAAATCCCGAGCACGCGCAGGAAGCGGTGCAGCAGGGAGTGGACCGTGGCCGCTTCGTGGCTCCACTCGTACTGGGAGAGGTCGGCGTAGAGCAAACCGTCGGGGAAGTAATCCCAAGCTCGACTCGCCCAGTGCACCACGAGGCTTGTCTTGCCCACCCCGGCGGTGCCGGCGACCACGCCCGTCCGCGCCGACGGCCGACCCGGCATGTTGTCCAGCAACGCATCCAGGGCGGTAAGTTCCGCCCTTCGTCCGATGAGGTCCGGGACGTCAGCGGGCAGTTCCGCCGGAATGGCGCGGCGATTGGGACGGGGTGCCGCCTCTGCGCGCAGGGCGAGTTCGGGAGCGTCCCGAAGGATGGCGTTGTGCAGTTCGTGGATCGATGCGCTGGGCTCGATACCGATCTCGTCGACGAACCGTCGGCGCCAGATGCGGAAGCCCTCGGCCGCCTCCGCCCTGCGACCGCAGCGGTACTGGGCCAGCATCAGACTGTGCCTCAGCTTCTCGTGCAGGGGGTGGTCATCAGCGATCGCGGACAGTTCGGGCAGCACCTCGTTGTGGTGACCGAGTGAGAGTTCCGCGTCGAACAACGCCTCGTAGACGCCGAGGCGTTCGGCCTCAAGACGGGTGGCCTCGTCCTCCACGATCTGCCCGGAGACACCGCAGTAGGCCGACCCCGTCCACAGGCCCAGTGCCTTGCGGTACAGGCCGACGGCGTCTTCGAGGCGCCCCTGCCGGGCGCTGTCGGCGGCGTCGGCCGTCATGGCGGCGAAGTCGCCGACATCCAATGAGCAGAAGTCGGTCAGGAGCTGATATCCCGGATGGGTGGTCAGGATAACCGGTTCCTTGGCGTGGGCCGCGCGGAACGCCTTGCGCAAAGCCCCGATACAGATGGCCACCTGTGTGCGAGCCGTGGTGGGCGGTCTGACCCCCCACACCGCGTCGACCAGGCTGTCCACGGACACAACTCTGCCCCTGGCAAGGACGAGCATCGCGAAGATGGTGCGCTGCCGCGGACCGGAAATCGCCACTGGGTGACCGTCGACGGTTGCCAGCAGCGTACCCAAAGCCTTTATCGCGATGTCATGACGGTCAGCCTCTTCTGCGTGGTCATCAACACAAGAGGACATGCCAGATTTCCCCCTCATCTCGCCTATTTTCCCCGTAGCGAGTAGAACTCACGTTCACTATAGGCATACGTCTCACAGCCTGGTCCGGCACTATGGGTGCCCTGCCGCCGCGCGTGGTCAGCGTGCGGTGACCACGGTGCTCAGTACCGCACACGGAGCGCGGTGAGGCCCCGGGTCGCCGCTGCGGGTTTCCAGTGCAGGCTGTCGACGTCCTCGGCCAGCGCGAGGTGGGGAAGACGGTTCAGCGTCAAACGGATCACCGTGGTCAGTTGGAGCCGAGCCAACGGTGCGCCGAGGCAGCGGTGCACACCATGCCCGAACGCGAGATGGGCTCCGGCCGTCGTGCCCTCGGACTTGCGCAGCAGGCGGTTGGCACCCATGAGGAAGACCAGGACCGGCTGCCCCGGACGGATGGTCACGTCTGCCACCTGTACGGGTTCGGTGACCGCGCGACTGAAGCTGAGGGGGGCCGAGGGATTGGTCTGCAGCAACTCTTCCACCTCGGCGGGGACGAGGCTCGGGTCGGCACGCAGGGCGTCCGCGCGCGCCGGGTCGTGCAGAAGGGTCAGAAACGCGAGCGTGATCTGGTCGGCGGTGGAGTCGTAGCCGGCCATCAGCAGCGACAGCGACAGGGTGACCAGCTCACGGTTCGTCAACTTCCCCTCGGAGTCGGCGGCCCGGATCAGCGCGCTGATGAGATCGTCGCCCGGCTCACGCCGCTTCTGCCCGATGAGCTTCGTCATGTAGTGGGTGAGGCGGAAGGCGCGGGCCCGGCTGTCGGGGCCCGCGCCTTCCAGGTCGAAGAGGACCGGTACCCACTCGCGGAAGCTCTCGTGGTCGGCGACCGGGATGCCGAGCATGTGGCAGAGAACACTGAGCGGCAGCGGCGCGGCGAGTCCGGCAACCAGGTCGGCTGGCTGTTCCCCGGCCGCGAGCTCGTCCAGGAGTTCACCCACGCGGCCCTCGACCATCGGTCGTAGTGCGGCGATACGGCGCTCCGTGAAGGCCCCGGCCACGATCCTGCGCAGCCTCGCGTGTGCCGTGCCGTCCAGACTGATGATGGAGTCGGGTGCCGGGTCGATGCTGGTGAGCCTGGGCACGTCCGCCGCCAGGGTGGCCGCGCGGCTGAAACGCGGATCGGCGAGGACCTGACGGGCAAGCCGGTAGTCCGACACGGCCCAGCAGCCGGCGCCGTTCGGCATCCGCACCCAGCGGATGGGTGTCGTGTCATTGGGATCACAGGGGATCGGCAGCGGGCCGATCGGCAATCCCTCTGGTACGTCCGGCTCCTTGCGTGCGGCTCGCAATTTCTGCATCGGCATATCTCCCCGTCATAATGTGCCGCCGTCCACCATGCTCATGCGGTTTATCGCTTCGTTTTCACTCATATATCGCCGTGAGGCCGGGGGGATTGGAGCTTGCCATGACGGAGATCCTGTCCTAGGGTCCCGATTCGTCACGTAGACGATGGTGGACGGCTCGGCACACGGTCGTGCTTAATCTTCGGTCACCTGCGCCCGCCGCACACGCCGTGAACAGTCCGCGCCCGCTATTTACCACATCTGCGGCGGCTTGCCCGCAGTGCACGGTGGATTAGCGCCAATCACCGCTCCGAAAATCGATGGCGCGCACCTCTCTGGTCATTCCTGAAAGGACGTCCGATGTCCGATCTTCACGACGAGGTAGCCCAGCGGCTCTCGGATACGCTGGGCATAGACAAGTCGCTCATCACCCCTGACGTGACCTTCGTCGAGCTCAAGATCGACTCGCTGGCTCTGGTCGAGTTCTCGGTGGTCCTGGACGAAGAGTATGGCGTTCCGCCCCTGGAGCTGACGCCGGACAGCACCATCGGCGAAGCGGTGACTCTCGTGGCTGCCGCGATGAACGGCGACGTTGAGGCCTCGTCGTGAGCGCCCGTCCCGCTGTGGCGGTGACCGGCCTCGGCCTGGTCTCCCCGTTGGGCATCGGCATCGAGGCCACCTGGTCCGGGCTTCTCGCGGGCGTCTCGAGGGCTGCCACGGACGGTCTGCTGCAGGGGCTGCCCGTCGACTTCTGCTGTGCCGTGCCGGGCTTCGACGCAGACGACCTGCTGGGACGCAGGCTGGCGTGGCGGCTCGAACCGTACGCACAGATGGCGCTTGTCGCTGCCCGGGAGGCCGTCGCCGATGCTGGTCTCGACCCCGCCTCGTGGGAGGGTTCCCGGGTCGCCGTCGTCCTGGGGACCGGCGGCACGAGTACCCGCCACTTCGACAAGCAGTTCAAGAACTTCGCCGCCGAACGACACGACCGTGTCTCGCCGCTGTTCATACCGCGCTGCCTCACCAACCTGACGGCGGGGGAGATCAGCAGCGACCTGCGGGCGTTCGGCCCCAGTCTGAGTGTGAGCACGGCCTGTGCCTCCGGTGCCACGGCCATCGGCCTGGGCCGTGATCTGCTGCTCTCCGGCAGCTGTGACATCGCGGTGGTCGGCGGCGCCGAGTCGGCCCGGGCCCGTGTCACCAGCGTCGGCTTCAGCCGCATGGGGGCGCTGTCGACCCGTGTCTCGGCTCCGGCCGAGGCCTCTCGTCCCTTCGACTCCGACCGGGACGGTTTCGTGCTGGGCGAGGGCGCGGGCATTTTCGTGCTGGAACGGGCCGACGACGCGCAGGCTCGTAGCGCCCGCGTTCACGGCCACATCGCCGGCTTCGGGGCCTCCGCCGACGGCCACCACTTCACCACGCCCGATCCCGAAGGACGGGGCACCGAGCTGGCCACGCGCTCGGCCCTCGCCGACGCGGGCATGACGGCGGCCGACATCGGGCACATCAACGCCCACGGCACTGCGACCGTCATCGGCGACGCGGCGGAGGCGGCCATGCTCGGACGGGTCTTCACGCACGCTCCGCCGGTGACCGCAACCAAGAGCCTGATGGGACATGCCCTGGGCGCGTCGGCAGCCCTGGAGGCTGCCTTCACGCTCCTGGCGCTGACGCACCAGCGGGTGCCGGTCATCGCGAACCTTGACCGGGTGGACGATACGGCCGGCGAACTCGACCTAGTCATGGAGAAGCCCCGGGACGTGGTCGCGGAGGCCGCGCTCAGCACGTCCTTCGGCTTCGGTGGCCAGAATGCGGCACTCGTCCTGACGGCCGCCTGACCTCCGCAGCCCCGGCTCTTCCCGTTTCCACTCTTCACAGGAGGTTCTGTCATGGCCGGTATCGGCGTCACCCCACACGTCGGCCTGAAATCCGCGTACGAACGGGAGGGTTGGTGTGAGCCGCCCTACCGCTTCAGCGACGCCGCCGTGGCACTGCTCCGGGAGCGCACCCTCGCCATCAGCCGCGAGCGCAGGCCGGAGGTGGTGCACGAGAAGGACAGCGGAACAGTCCGGGCCGTCCACGGCTGTCATGCCTTCGACGAGGTGTGCGCGGCGCTCGTACGCCATCCATACCTCGTCGAGCTCGCCGAGCATCTCGTCGGCGGACCCGTGTACGTCTACCAGTTCAAGGTCAATCTGAAGCAGGCGCACGAAGGAGCGGCCTGGCCGTGGCACCAGGACTTCGCGTTCTGGCACGAGGAGGACGGCATGCCGCATCCGGACGCCGTGAACATCGCCATCTCCCTGGACGACGTCCACGCAGGCAATGGGCCGCTCATGGCCATTCCTGGATCGCACCGTCTGGGCCTGCTAGACCTGCCGGAGGACCGTGCGGGCGACGAGGATTCCGACTGGCGCAGTCATGTCTCCGCCGACCTCGCGTACACCGTGAACGCCGACCGGGCCCGGACCCTCGCCAAGCAGAACGGGCGGAAACTGTTTCTCGGCACGCAGGGCTCCATCCAGGTCTTTCACCCCAGCATCGTCCACTCGTCGTCGAACAACGTGTCATCGGACCGCCGTGCGCTGCTCCTTATCACGTACAACGCGGTCACCAACGCCCCGACGCGCCCCACTCGCCCCACATTCCTGGTCTCACGCGACGCCACTCCCGTCGAGTCACGCGCGGACGAGCGTCTGGACCTCCAGGTACTCCCCGACCCCGCCTCCTCCTCCCGCTGAGTCACCGAGCAGAAGTGCGAGAAACCCGCATGCCGCCCCAGCCCGCCGAACTGCCACCGCTGATCAACCTGGTGGATCCCGAGCTGTACGCGAAGGGCGACCCCTTCGTCCAATGGCGCTGGCTACGCACCCAAGAACCGGTGTACTGGCACGAACCCACGGAGTACCCGGGCTTCTGGGTCCTGTCCCGGTACGAGGACATCCGCGCGGCCTACCGTGACGCGGCCACCTTCAGTTCCGCACAGGGCATCCTGCTGCGTCCCGAGAGTCACGGCACCGATCCCGGCGGCGGCCGCACCCTCGCATTGACCGACCCGCCACGGCACCGTCGGCTGCGCGGGCTGATCGACGAATGGTTCTCCGTGCGGTCGGCCCGGGCCATGGAGCAGGACGTCCAGAGCGTCGTCCGTCGCGTGGTGGACGACGCGCTGGAGCAGGGGACGTGTGACTTCGTGACGGATGTCGCCGCCCGTGTGCCCCTGTATGTGATCTGCAAGATGATGGGCATTCCCAACGCCGACTGGGAGAAACTGTTCACGCTCACCAGCGACGCGTTCGGCGCCGGTGACCCGCTCACCCGCCGCCTCGCACACCTGGACATCCTCGGCTACTTCGAGGCGCTCCAGGCGGACAAGGCGAAGAACCCGGGCGATGACCTGGTCAGCGTGCTGGCGACGGCCAGTGTGGACGGTGAGCGTCTGTCGCCTGACGATGTGATCCTGAACTGTGACAACCTCCTCGTCGGCGGCACGGAGAACACGCGTATCGCGACAGCCGGCGGCATGCTCGCGTTTCTGCGCCACCCCGACCAGTGGCGGATCGTCTCGGACAGCCCCGACCTGCTGCCGACAGCCGTGGAGGAGGTACTGCGCTGGACATCGACGGCCACCCACATCATGCGCACCGCGACAAGAGCGGTGGAAATCAGTGGCCGGCGGATCGCCGCCGGCGATCGCGTCACTTTCTGGCTGCCCTCGGCCAATCGCGACGAGTCGGTCTTCCACGCCCCGGATCGTTTCGACGTCCGGCGGCATCCGAACCGGCATCTGGCCCTCGGCTTCGGCGCGCACTTCTGCGTCGGCAACGTGTTAGCACGCGTGGAAATGCGGCTCCTGTACAGGGAACTCCTCAGCCGCTCGATCGACGTGACCCTCGAGGGGGCGCCGACGCTCTTGAGCTCTATCGTTGTCAACGGCCCTGAACGGCTGCCCGTACGCATGACCGCGTCCTAACAGGTGCCACGATGTCCGGCATGAAACCAGCGACGGAACTTCGCTGGAATCAAGGAATCACTTCCCCCATTCAGTACGGCCAGCCGTGTCCAGAGAAACGGACCCCTCACATGCAATCGCCTTACCTGGTCCGCCATACTCCGCCTGGCCGTCCCCGTCGCCGCCTGGTCTGTTTCCCGCACGCGGGCGGCACCGCGAACTTCTACCGCAGCTGGAGCAAGCATGTCGACCCGACGGTGGAGGTCCTGGCCGTTCAGTATCCCGGTCGCGAGAACCGTTGGGCCGAACCCCTGATCCCAGCCATGGACCCGCTGGCGTCGGCCGTCTCCGAAGCTCTGTCGGCCCTGCCGCCGCTGCCCACTGTGCTCTTCGGACACAGCATGGGCGCCGCCGTCGCGTACGAGGTGCTCATTCGCCTCGAGCGGGCGGGTGCGCCTCACATCACTCGCCTGTGCGTGTCCGGCCGGGGCCCCGGGAGTGCCTCCCGCACAGCCCTCCGGACGGACGACGAGGTGGTCGAGGCAGTGATGTCCTTGGGTGGTACCCACGCGGGTTTCTTCGACGACCCGGAACTGCGCGAGCTGTTCCTGCCCATCGTGCGCAACGACTATCACCTCATCGACAGCTACGGGCGGCACGCCGACACACCCTTGTTGCGCACCGATGTCCACGCTCTCACCGGCGCCCAGGACCCCCGGGTCACCCCCGAGGAAGTTAACCAGTGGCGTACAACGACGTCAGGTTCCTTTTCGCTCACGGTTTTCGACGGAGATCACTTCTACCTGGTTCCAGCCGCGGAACGAGTGGTCAGCACTGTCCTGGCGGAGACACCACCCGTCACGCCGTCACACGGCGGGACCCACTGACACGTTCCGTGTGTGCCCGCAGTCGACCGGCTCGCAGGAGGGGAGGGCCTGCCTGCATGCCTGCGGACCTGGCTGCACATGGCTGCCTTCGCAAACTGTGTCCAGGGCATCGGTACGGGGCGCGGTTGCGACAGTCCGCCTCGGCGAGCATCGTTAGCCGCAGCGCCCTTGCCTGTCCGTGCCTGCGCCTGCAAAGGCGGCGAGGTCAGGCTCCCCCTCACCCGCCAAGCCAGGACCCTGAGTCGATCTACCTGAGAAGTCCGAGTTCAACGGAGCGTAGTCAGCACCGCACCGTCAAATCACCCTCTAAAACTGACGATCATCGTTGACACCTGGGTCTCCGATCACTACGGAGATCCACATGCCAAAGTCCACGCCCACCACTCCGCCGCTTGACCGTGAGGCCAAGCGGCGCCTGGCCGTCATACGCCACGTCGAAGAGGTCAGCGGGAACGTCGCGATGTCCTGCCGGTACTTCGGAATCAGCCGGCAGGCGTACTACACGTGGTACCGCCGCTACCAGGCCGAGGGCGTCGAGGGTCTGCGCACCCGCTCCAAGGCGCCGAAGAACTCTCCGAACGCGACTCATGTGGAGGTGGTCGGGAAGATCATCTACCTGCGGCAGAACTACCACTTCGGGCCCGAGAAGATCGCCATGTACCTCAAGCGGTACCACGACGTCACCATCAGCAAGTCCGGCGTCTGGCGCATCCTCAACCGCCTCGACATGGGCCGCCTGCCGGCCTCCCAGCGCTACAAGCGCCACGACCGCCGATGGAAGCGGTACGAGAAGCAACTGCCCGGCCACCGCGTTCAGATCGACGTGAAGTTCATCGAACCGCTCGCCTCGATACCCCAGGGACGGCGCGGCGGCCGCAACAAGTACTTCCAGTTCACCG
The DNA here is from genome assembly GCF_040644655.1 of Streptomyces sp. NPDC046931. Lineage (NCBI taxonomy): Bacteria > Bacillati > Actinomycetota > Actinomycetes > Kitasatosporales > Streptomycetaceae > Streptomyces > Streptomyces sp. NPDC046931. Next base: position 89,041 of record NZ_JBEYWX010000025.1, on the reverse strand, counting down.
CGATCGACGACTGCACTCGCCTGCGTGTCCTGCGGATCTATCCGCAGCTGAACCAGAAAACCGCCATACAGTGCCTGGACTACGTGCTGCAACGTCTGCCGTTCCAGGTCGAGGTCATCCAGACCGACAACGGCGCCGAGTTCCAGTCCGCCTTCCACTGGCACGTGCTCGACAAGGGCATCGCCCACACCTACATCAAGCCCCGCACCCCGCGGCTGAACGGCAAGGTCGAACGCTCCCACCGCATTGACGCCGAGGAGTTCTACCAGCTCCTCGACGGCGTCATCATCGACGACGCCGAGGTCTTCAACGACAAGCTGCGCGAGTGGGAGGACTACTACAACTACCATCGCCCCCAAGGCGGCCAGACACCCTACGAACGCCTCAAACAGAAGACCACGACCCGGGCGTAATCGATCAACGTCAGTGGCACAAGACCCTGAATGTCGCCCCCGGAGACAAGCTGACCTGCTGATCGCGCCGGTGGCGGCGGTCCGCCACCACCACGCCGCATAGCACGCTGTCGCACCCACCGTGGTGCCTGGCCGGCAGGCGACGCCCTTGGCCCCAGGATGCCGGCACACAACCGGCCTCCCCCTCCGCCTTGCCGCGGTCGCCTTCTCGCGCCCTTCAGAACCCGCTCGTTGATGAAGCTCCTATAGACCGTCAAGTGGCCTGGATGAGCGGCTTCGATGGGGTGTGTTGGCGGGTGAGGTGCTTGTAGACCTCGCGGGCGATGAAGCGTTTGAGGCAGCGCAGGATGTCCTTCTTGGACATGCCTTCGGCGGTGCGACGGGCGACGTATGCCTGGGTGCGCTGGTCGTAGCGCATGCGGACTAGGGCGATCATGTGGAGTGCGTGGTTGGCCCGGCGGTCGCCACCGCGATTGAGACGGTGCCTGTTGGTGCGGCCGGAGCTGGCCGGGACGGGGGCTACTGCGCACAGATGGGCGAAGGATGTCTCCGACGCCAGACGCTCGGGGTTGTCGCCCGCGGTGATCAGAAGCTGAGCTGCGGTCTCGATGCCCACGCCGGGTAATGCAACCAGCTCAGGTGCTGCTTGGGTCATCAGTGCCGCCAGCTCGGCGTCGGCCTCGTTGATCTCTGCTGTGAGGTATTGGTGGCGGCGGGCCAGGCGCCGCAGGGCGACCTTGACCGCGCAGGCAGGGTCGCTGGTCCGCGTGCCGGGACGGGAGCGGGCCAGGTGCTTGATCAATTCGGCTGGGGCCAGGGCGCGCAACTGCTCGCGGACCTCGCCGGGCGCGGTGATGATGAGGGTGCGAATCTGGTTGATGATCTGCGTCCGGGCCTTGACGGCGGAGCGACGGACCACCCGCAGGGTGCGGACGGCTTCCACGATGCCGTCGCGGGCTTTGGGCGTCCCGCTGGCCCGGCCGGTGAGGACGGCTGTTGCGGCGGCGAAGGCAACAGGACAGCATGCGTCGGTCAGTCGGAGGGTCAGACCCCTCGGACGGTGCCACCGCCATCCTCACAGTCAGCCGGCGAGGAATCATGCGCAGAACACCTCTGCAAATCCCCCTGCGAGTTTCCCTGACAACCCTCCTGACCGGCCTGGTCGCCGCGATCGCAGCAGCGCTGTTGGCGGCCACACCGAGTACGGGCGCGGGTGCGGTTGCTGCACGCTCCGTCGCACCGGCTGCGGTCGACCACACGGTCACGTTCGTCAACAGCACCGGCAGGAAGATCTGGATCGGTAGCGCTGTCAACGCCGACGAGTCGAAGAACTTCGACAAGCTGCCGATCCCGGAGCCGGGCCAGTCGGCGACGGTGACCATTCCCGAGACGACGGCGCCCGGCCACTGGCGCGGAAAGTTCTTCGCGCGCATGGGATGTACCGGGACACCAGGCAGCAACTTCCACTGTGCGGTCGGGGACTGCGGCAAGTTCGCCGACCATTGCGGCAAGGGCACCGGAGAACAGCCCGTCAGCCTCGCCGAGTTCAACTTTGACTCCAAGGACGCTGTCGCTCCCTGGTACGACGTGAGCTACGTGAACGCGTTCTCGATGCCGATCACGATCGCCCCCCGGAACGTGAGCCCCGGCGGTGGCGGGTGCGACACGGTGGGCTGCGCGAACAACCTGCTGCCGAACTGTCCCGCGGGCAATCTGACGCGCTGGGCGGACGGCAAGCCGATGCTGTGCACCAACCCCAACCGGGACGCCAAGACGGCCTACAGCGACATGATCGCCTCCCATTGCCCGAAAGCCTATGGGTGGTCCCGGCAAGACCAGGAGCCGGGCAACAAGGTGATGCAGCAGTGCAGCAAGTGCAGCGGCTTCCTCGTGACCTTCCACCGCGCCTCGTGACCGCAGACCACCCGGCCCCCCTGCCGTGAATGCGGCTTGACGAGCGGCCGGATGAAAAGGAAGAAGCCATGCGAAAAACACCCAACTTACGTGGTCTCGCCGTGATTCTGGCGGCTCTGACCCTGCTCGCGTTCGGCAATCATGCGGGCACGCCCACCGGCGCGGTGAACGCGTCCTCCGCCACGGTGAACAAGAAGGGCGTCAGCGCCTGGAACTTCACCGGCGTCACCAACGCGCTGGCCGACTCGAAAGCCGGTTGGTTCTACACCTGGTCCTCGGGCAAGCAGCAGATCGCACCGCCGTCCGGGGTCGAATTCGTGCCCATGATCTGGGGCAAAGGCTCGGTGACCGATGCGGAACTCGGTCAGGCCGAACAGCAGGGTAAGACCCTGCTCGGGTTCAACGAACCCGATATGCCGGGGCAGGCCGACATGACTGTGCCGCAGGCGCTCGATCTGTGGCCCCGGCTGCAGTCCACCGGCATGAGGCTCGGAGCGCCCGCCGTCGCCACCGGCGCCGACGGCTGGCTCGACCGCTTCATGAAGGGCGCCGCCGGCCGTCACTACAAGGTCGACTTCATTCCCCTGCACTGGTACGGCGGGGACTTCGACGCCACGCATGCGACAGCCCAGCTGCGGAACTACCTCCAGGCCACCTACAACCGCTACAAGAAGCCGATCTGGCTCACCGAGTACGCACTGATCGACTTCTCCACCGCCACCCCGAGGTATCCGACACACGCACAGCAGGCCGCGTTCGTGAAGCAGTCGACCGCCATGCTGCAGGGGCTGCCGTTCGTCGAACGGTATGCATGCTTCACCCTCTCTACCAGCCGCGGTGACGGCACCGGACTCTACAACGGTGCGACGGCCAACGAGGTGAGCGCCGCCTATCGCGCGGCCGGCTGAGAAACAGCCCCACCCCTTATCCGGCAACAGCCGGGCCGGGCGCACGCATGCCGCCACGGACAAGGAGCACAACGCCCCCTTCACTGATCCACCACGCCGTGAAACGAAGCTACACGAAATGAGGAACGAGCATGAGCAAGTGAAAGCTCTACGTCCCACTGGCCGCAGGGGCCGTCGCACTGACCGCCGTACTGGGGCTCTCCCCGGCGAGTTCGGCCGCGCCCAGGGTCCCGCAGGCCGGGACCTGCTGGGCGACGCACTACGGTCCCATACCCCCCGGAGCCCTCACGGCCAGCGGCGAGATCTTCGACAACGACAAGAACACCGCGGCGACCTCACTGACACGCAATCAGCAACTGCCGTTCGGGACCCGCGTGAAGGTGACCAACGTAGCGAACGGCAAGTCCCTCGTCGTGCGCGTCAACGACCGCGGCACCTTCCAGCAGACGCCGCAGGAACCGAAGTGCCTCGACCTGACCGACGGTGCCTTCGGCCGCCTCGGCGGCAGCCTCAACCCCGACGCCGGCCACATCGTGGTCCAGCAGCAGGTCCTGAACTGATCCCGGGCTCTCGATCCACTGCCACCAGAAGGAGAGCTTCCTGATCACCATCAGGCAGAAGACGGTAGTCGGACTGGCCACACTCGCGGCCGGCTTCGGCCTTGTCTCTCTCGCCACCCCCGCCGGGGCGGCCGCTCCCGCGGCCCCCGTCATCCACCGCCGCGACGCGCACCACACCACTCCCGGGAGCCACCTCTTCGTCCGGCTCCAGACCGGTGACGAGGGACTCTGCTTCACCGGCCAGGGCACCCCGTCGGCCTGGGAAACCACCCCGCGACCACTGCCTTCGGTACGGACATGCGGGTAAGACCCGATACGCTTCTTCACCTGGAGAGTGCTTCTGCGGTGCTGGTTTCGATCACTTGCGAGCCCCTGAACCGCTCTTCCCTGAGTCGGCATGGTGGCCACGCGCATAGTCGACCCTCGAACCATGGTGGCCCACCGCATGTGCCCCTGACCTGCACCTTCCTACCGTGTGCCGGCACGTACCCGTCCCCACCGCACACGAGGAAGTGGCGCACATGGCATCCGAAGCATCATCCGCTCCCCCAACCCCCGCCAGCCTCCCCCGCGTCGCCGCCGGCCTCATCGGCACCACCATCGAGTGGTACGACAACTCATCCGATCGGGGCTAGGACCCGCGATGTTGGAACATATGCGGCCTTGAAGCCGGCACGGAACCAGCACGGACAGTGCAGCGTGTCGCGTCACGATCGCCCGCGCCGACCCAGCACAGATCTCCACGGAAAACGGCGGCTCAGGCAGGCTCCGGGGTGCGGCGGGCTTCGCCGAAGTCCCAGAGGCAGACCACCGACCGGTCCCCGCCCGAACACCTCACCCGGACGTTGACGTCGGAGAAGAACTCCGTCAGATGTGGACGGCCGCGCGCCCACCGCTGCGCGAACCACTCGCCGAGATCGTCACGGAGCAGCAGCTCCGTCACCGGAGCGGTGCACACGGCCACGAGATCGTTCGGGCGTGTCTCGAACCGTGCCCAGCGCAACTCGCCCGCGCCGGTGGGAAGCCGTGCCTCGCGTACTCCGGCGAAGACCGTCTCCCACACGCCGTTCCTCAGCCGAAGGACGCGAGTGTCGCCGATACCGAACGCCACGTGCCGACGCCGCTGCCGATCACCGAGCTCGGACAGCAGTGCCATGAACCCGACCTCGGCCTCGGCGCCGGTCTCCGGCACGGCGGCGTCGGCACCGATGTTCGTGGCACCCCCCTCGCTGCGTGCCACGAAACCGACGGAGCGCCCGACACCCCGCACGGCGGCGCGCAGCAGACCGGCCAGCTCACCGTCTTCGGCCTCGTCCCGCGCCGCGGCGTACCCGGTCGGCAGCGTGGCGGTGCGCGGATCCGGATCGCCGCCGCGATCGAGCACGCCGCCGAGACGCTCGCCGTAGCGACCCACTTGCGCGGCCAGGCTGCGGCAGGTCCGCTGCGCGGCCGACTGCGACCACAGGCCACGCGGCGCTCCGGCCGCCACCACGCTGAGCAGGGTCGGGGTGGGAATCTCCGCCACCAGCCCCAACATGACGGCGTCCCGCCGGTGTTCACCGTCCTCGCGCTGCCGGGGCCCCCGCACGGAGGCGGCCCGCACGATCAGGGGACCCAGATCGGCACCGTCGACGGTGCTGTCGGCCGCACAGTCGCGGCCGAGGGGCAGTTGGTGCGGTACGGCCGGCGACTGCGGTGGCGCACCCGGCGGTTCCTGCACCTGGTCGCTGCCACGGGGCGCGAACCGACCCAGAGCCTTCGCCGAGGCCTCGGCGAGCCGGGCCGCCACACCGGCCTCCACCCGCGCCTCCAGCACGGCGGCCACCCGCGCTTCCACAGCGGCTTCCACCCTCGCCTCAAGGGCGGCCGCCAGCCGTCCGTCCACCTCGGCCGCTATACGTGCCTCCATGCTGCCCCGCAGCTCGGTGAGCTGGAAGTGCAGGTGCTGGTTGGCCGCGAGGGCCTGGTCCCGTTCCGCACGCATGCCGGTGAGCTGCGTTTCGTGCTGCCTCCGGGTCCGGTCCGCCTCGGTCGCGAGCAGTCCCTGATACGGGTTTGCCGGTGCCGCGACACCGCGGCGGCGCGACGCGCGGCGCAGCGCGAGGCCCAGCACCCCGCAGAGAACGACGGACGCCAGCAACAGCAGGTACAGCACGTCCAGGGCGAGGGGTTCAGTCTCCACGCGGCCCAGCTCCTTCCGCGGCCGACCGTCGCACGGTTCGCTCCGCGAGTGCGGAGACGGCGAAGGCTTCGAGGCGGTCCCACAGTTCGCGTGCGTCGCGCTCCTGGGCCATGCCGGCCGCCGCGGCTTCCGTGTCCACCGGTTCTCCCCGGCGGGCCGTCAGATCGAGGCAGTCGAGCCGGATGTCGCGGCACGCGGCCCGCACCCGCCGCACGGTGAGCTCCGGGACATGGCTGGGTGCCTCCTCGATCAGCGGCCGCAGTACGCCGTCGCACAGCGCCGTCAGCCCCGAGGCCGCGCAGTCCGCCTCAGCCTGCCGCACGGCGTACCCAGGCCGTCGCGCCGGCCCGTCCAGCAGCCGCACCGCCCGTCCGGCCTCGGACAGGGCCAGCGCCCGTACGGGCAGCCCTGCGGCCGCAGGCCCGAGGGTCCGTCCGCCACGGTGTCGCAGCCAGCTTTCCAGATCTGCCATGCCGCCGGGTCCGCGCAGCCCCGCCACCGTCGCGACGAGCACCACGGCCGGCGGGTGGGGTGCCCGCCGAACACGGTCCAGCAGCCGGCCGAGCACGGCGACGGCCGGCGAGGGCGCCACGTCCCCGCCCAGCTCTGCCGCCGGAACGACGGCCAGGACCAGGTGTGCGGCGTGCAGCAGCTCCAAGGCCGCCCGGCGCAGTGCCCGCCCGCTCTCGGGGCCGGTCCGGTCCGCAGAGGCGACGGGAAGGTCGACGACCTCCAGGTGCGGGACGTCGCGCCCGGGCTCGGAGGGTGTGGGCCTCCCGGGACCGCTCCGGAGCACGCTCCCGGGCGCCGGCCAGGGCAAGCAGGCGGCGCGCATCCGCGCACGGATCCCTGACTGTTCGCGGAGCAGTGCCGCCACCGCGGCGTCCAGCGCCGGCGACGAAGGAGCGGCGGCGGTGAGGTCATGGCAGCGGCGCAGGGCACGCGCGACCGCGTCGGTGCCCGCGCAACCGGTACCGAAGAAGGGACCGGCAGGCGTCTGGGACGCACGGACGCGGAGCCATGCCGCCGTGCGCGGGGCGGCATGCAGCACCGCCTGCGGCGGCTGTGCCCGGTGGGCCGTCAGCAGGCGGGCGAGCCGGTCGAGCGCCGCCGCCTGACCGGGCGGCAACCGCAGCTCGGGCCGGTCGACGGCGCAGTGGACGACGGAGACCGGAAGGAGGTCCGTGGCGAACGGCGGATCGGCGATGCGTACCCCGGTCAGCACCGGGACCAGGCCGGGCACGGTACGAGCCACCACGATCCGCACGGGAATCCGTCGCGCGCCGCCCGGTTCGCCGCCGAGCATCGCCGCGTCGGCGGCACACTGTGGCGACAGCCCCGCGGCACGGCCCACCTCGGACGCGCCCAGCACCCCGCACGCCCGCACCCACCAGGGGCCGTTGCCCGCGCGGCCCCGGCCCCGGTCCACCGCTGTCACGGCGCGGCCCGTCACGTGTCGGCCGGGTCGTCGGGCCGCCGTACCACCCTGCCGGGGTAGGTGGTCCGCGGCTCGGTCGCACCGGTTGGGCGCAGGGGCGTCAGGAACACCCACTGCACCAGCCGCTCGTCCAGTTCCAGCGCGCCACCGAGGTTCAAGGGGGTCTCGGTGCAGCTGTCGAGATCGGGCTTCTGCCATTCCGAGGTCAGGTCGTAGACGACTTCGTGGTCCACCGCACGGGCCAGCGGTTCGAGGATGAGCGACACCTCCTTGCGCCACCGCCACCACCAGCTGCCCGGGGCGGCAGTCGGCCAGTGCAGCAGCCCGCCCAGCACGCCGTCCAGTTCACGGGCGGTGCCCAGCTGGGTCTTCCCGTCGCGCTTGTCGCGGTGCGCTTGGGCGGCGGTGGCCAGATGGGTCAGCAGCCTGGTCTTGAAATTCTTCTGATCCTTCTCCTCCACGAGCGGGAGGCGACTGGTGCGGGGATAGTTGAGTGGATGGCTGATGGCGTGCAGCAGTTCGCGGTCGAGTTCGGCGAGCCGCAGAATCTGCCCCGCCCGCGCGGCCCACAGCAGGCGGAGGTCGTCGGGGCCGAGGGAATCGACGCTGACCACATCGACCGCCTCCAGAACCTCGGGGGGCGCGGCTGCCGCGGCTTGCCTGAGGGCCTCGGCGTCGCTGAGGTCCAGGGGCACGGTGACCGCCCGGGGGATGCCGCCGCACCCGTCGGGTCCACCGGGGCCCTCGGGGGCGGGCAGGGCGGGCACGATGACGGCCGGGTCCTCCCAGCCGGGCGGCGGTCCGCCGAGGTACTCCTGCGCGGCCTGCGCCGCCTTCTCCTGCCAGAGCCGGCGGTCGGCGTCCGGCAGCCGGAGCAGGGCCATGTGCAGCGCCGTCCAGACCGCCGCGGCCTGCTGATGATCTGCCGCCTGCGGACGGTCCTTGGGCCGGGCGTGCCGCCATCCGCTGAGACGCCTGGCGTGTTTGTCGCCGAGCGCCGCACACAACTCGCCCAGACGCTCCGCAAACCGGGCTACGGGGTCAGGCCCCGGTTCTGGCCCGGATTGCGGTTCCGGGTCTGGTGTCGGGTCCGGCTCATTCGCCGGGACCCGCCCCGGTCGAGGTTCCGGCTCCGTCGGCGGATCCTGTTCGGCGCCCGCCGCAGTGCCACGCTCGGATCGGGTGGCGGCGGTCCGTCCGGCTCCGGGCCCCGTGCCGTGTCCGGGTTCGGCCCGGGCACATGCTGCGGCCTCGGCCGTCACCGGCTCACTCGTCACCGTCCCGGGCGCCGCCTGTCCCGCCCTGATGGCGAAGCCCAGCGCGAAAGTCGCCTCCATGACGCGCGTGATCGTCTCTGCGGCATCCCCCTCGTAGGGGTGGAGAGGATCCACGGTTTTCAGTTCCCTGTGGCACGCATGAAGGGCGTGCAGCACCGTCCGCCGGCTCGCCGACGGCCCTGAATCCAGGACGTCGGCCACGGCCCTCGCGAACGCGTTCCAGTGCGCCACGGCGGCGGACGGCCCTGCGTGCGGATCGGCTGACGCGGCGGTGATCTCCCCCATCAGTGCCTCCCGGTCGAGGGGTCCCAGTACTCGTTGAACTCTGTCAGGCCGCTGCTCATGGGCCGGCGCAGTACCCGGCCGGGGCGCTGCTCCACCTCCCGCAGGGTCTCTGCGGGCAGATACGGGACGGCGCCGCGATGGACCCGCAGCCGTCCGTGGGCGTCCAGGGTGGCCCAGTGGTCGGCCAGGCCCGGGGCGGGGAGCCGGCCGAGGTCCTCCGGTTCGCCCGTCCCCTCGCGTACCAGATAGAAGTGGTACGCCCCGTGCACGGGTGGTGCTTCGAGGAGCGCCGCCCGGCCGGGCACCGGCTGCTGTTCCGAGTCGGTGGAGTCGTGGAAGAACTCGTTCAGATACGTCTCCTCGGACCCGGGCGCCGGGAACACCTCCACCAGGTCCGGCTTGCCCGTGTGCGGTTCCCCCAGCGACACGCAGATGCTGCCCGGCAGCGAGAACGTGTGCAGCGCGGCGTCGAAGGACAAGCCCTGCCGGGCGCCGTCCAGCTCCAGGGGCTGGCCGTTCACCAGCAGATGGGGCATGCCCCGGCACAGCAGGATGTAAGGGAAGAGCTGCTGATCCATCTCCAGCTGGTAGTTGACACCGGTGCCGTCCTTCCTGCGCCACACCTCGTGCAGTGGCTCGGTCAGCGACTCCGCACCGGCGGACAGCACCAGGTTGAAGCTGCCCCACTGGATGTGGTCCTTCGAGGACGTGGCCCGGTGCAGCATCACCACCTCCGTCAGCGGCTTCCAGCCGGTACGGACCCCGCGGCGGCCACGCGCGTCGAGCTCGGCGAACGGCGTCCCTGCCCGCAGCACGGTGAGCACCCTGGCCTCGCCCGCCGCGACGGTACCGAAATCGCCGGGCAGGCTGGAGAAGAGCCCCCGCGTCTGGATGTCCAGCTCGCTCAGGCGGATCACCGGGTCGGTGGCGGACAACCGGTTCCTCATCGCCAGCTGACCCGCGAGCGCCTGTGTGGAATGCGCCCAGGCGGCGCCGATCGACGTCGCCTGTTTGGCGACGGAACCCTTCTCGACGGACAGCGCGGTGGGGTTCCAGCCGAGCCGCACCTGGGAACCGGCGTCGGCGTGGGTGAGAACACCGACCACGGTCTGCCCCACCTGCTCCAGGGCGCTGCTCCGCCCGGAGAGCACCACTTGGTCCAGCACCGGTACGGGCTGCGGTTGCAGGCCCTTGGCGATCCGCTTGGCGTTGTCCTCGTGGATCCGGGTGAAGACCGTGCGGACGAGATCCGCGCCCATCTCCGCGGCCCGCCGGAGCACCGGTTCGATCAGCGTACGGAATTCGGCCGGGTCGAGAGTGACCTCCTTCGCGGTGCCGAGCCGGTGGGAACCGTGGTTGAGGATCTGTATGACGTGCACCTCCTCGATGGTGGCGTCCGGTGACGTACTGTCGTCCTCGCCCGCACCGAGTCTGCGCTTCTTCGACTCGGCCAGCTGCCACAGCAGGTCGAACCGCTCCCGTCGGCGGGTGCGCTCCTCCTCGTCCTGGATGCCGTCCCAGCGGGTCGGCAGGAAGTGCTCGAGGTCCCGCCGCACGTCCGGGGCGACGATCGTCCGGAGCATCTCCGAGGCCTGCTCGGCGACCCTGGTGGAAAGCGTGCGCTCCTCGCGGTCACCGGATGCCCCCGAGCCCGTGGCCGAGGACGCCGGCCCGGACCTCAGCTGGTCCACCAGGCATGCCTTGATCCAGTAGAAGACCTGGAGCGTCAGCAGATCCCCGCCCAGCTGCCCGTGCCCGGTGGAGCCGAGGAGCTGCGGTTCGAGCCGGTAGTCGCGGCCGGAGACGAATTCCTGTTCCTGCGTCAGGGACGGCGTAGTGTCTACCAGGGCCAGCCGCAGCAGTGCGATGTCGGTCGTACAGCCGCCGATGTCGATGGCCAGCAGGATGCGGTGCCAGGTCGGCGGGTCGTCACTGACATGACGCGACTGCGCGCGCAGGGCCTCCAGCCCGAGGTTCTGGTTGTCGGAGAGCTCCCGCATGACGAAGAACAGACAGGCGGCCAGCCCCTCGTCGTAGTCCATGACCACCTGGGGAATGCCGAGGCCGGAGCGTACGAGCTTCTCCAGCCGCTGTTTGATCTCCGGGAGGATGGTCGTGGGGTAGGTGATCACGGCGGTGCGTACGGTGGGGCGTTCATGGCCCGGCCGGCGGTGCATGAGATCCTCGGCCCGTTCCACCAGTCGCAGATACAGGTGCTGGGCGAGGTGGACGGCGCTCATGTCGGAACCGTTGACGGCCGGCGGCTGCCGTTGGAGCACGGCCCGCTTGATGCCGGTGATCATGGCCGCGTCCGCGGCAGGCTCGGCCGGGGACTTACCGGGCAGTTCGAAGCGCCGGTCCTCGGGCAGCATGGCGTTGAGGGTGCCAGTGGGCCCGTTCGGACCCGGCAGCGACCCGGATGGAAGTCCGCCGTCGCTCACCGGCGCCCGCTCGATCAGCGCGCTCGCCGGTGCGGTGGTGCGCTCGCCGTTGATGTCGGGGTAGTCCACGGGCCGCAGCTTGTGCCGGTCGAGCGCCGGGGTGTTCATGACGCGGGCGTAGCCCTCGAAGAGGCGGGGCACCAGCCAGTCCCGCAGCGCCGGCCGGCCGTCCTGGTGCAGGCTCTGCTCCACCTTCACCATCAGGGCGTCGACGACGTCTGCGTCGTCCAGCCGGGACAGGGCCTGCCGCCCAGTGATCCGCAGCCCGCCCCGGCGGCCCAGCACCACCTCTCCGGCGGTGATCGCCTCCACGGCCTTGCGCCACTCGGGAGGGGCGTCCGCGGCCGGGCTCAGGAGTTCACCCAGCAGCTGGGCCAAGGCCGTCGTCTGGCCGGGGTCCACCTGCCGTTGGGTGATGGCGCCGAGGTCCCACAGCGTCGCGGTCGACGCGGTGGAACCGAGGTCGACCGCGACGAACTGCTGGAGGTTCTCCCCGGTGGGCTGCGGCGGACGCAGCCTGAGGAACTCGTCCTCGTCGGATGCGAGTCCGGGCCCCTCCCCGAACCCATCTCGGGACGCAGCAGGCGGCTGCTCACCGAGCGGGGCGAACTCCAGCGTGACGCTGCCGGACGCGGTGTCGGCGCCGGCCGATCCCGTGTACTCGAGAGACCATTGGACGTCGACGCGCACGTCGGTGGGGTGGCCGGAGCCGAAGACGTCGGCCGTGCGCGGATCTCCGTACACCAGACTCACCGGCAGCCGGGAGTCCAGGGAGAGGATGCGGGGCCCGTCGACGCTCGCGGCGGTGTAGTCCTGGGGCACCCAGATGGTCTCCAGGGCGTGGGCCAGCTGTGCCGGTATGAGCACGCCGGGCTCGGCACGGACGTCGACACGCGGCGGCAGATGGACGGTGACATAGCCGGGGCTGCCGGGCTCGCGCTCCACCAGCACCTCCGGCAGCGGGAAGCCCGACTGGCCGGCGTAGACGCGGAAGTGCCGGCGGCCGAGTGCGACGACCCCGCCAGGGGCCGAGGCTTCGGCCGGGATCCCGGCCGGATCGGGGACGCGAAAGGTGATCTCGAGTGCGCTCATGGTCAGTCGACGCTCCAGGTGCTGATGAGACGGTCGATGGGCTGCTCGTCGTGCGGGGGCTGGGCGCCGTCCTCATGGTCGTCCGGCGAGTCGCCGTTCGGCCCGTGGTATGGGAACGGGCTGCCGTGGCCGTCGTCCGGCGGCTCCTGCCGGGGCGGCACGATGTCGCTTTCGTCGAGCAGCGCCGCCGACGCCAGGTCGTACAGCGGAACGAGCTTGTCGGTGACCGCGCCGAGCAGTTCGTCCAGAAGGTCGGTGACGGCCCGGGCCGCGGCGACAGCCGTGTGCTGGCGCAGTTCGACGATCCGCAGGGGGTGCCGTTCCCGCTCCTCGATGTGCTCCTCCAGGTCCCGCATCAGGTGGTGCCAGGCCAGGGCGTGGTGCGGCCGGGCCGGGAAGTGACCCTCCAGCTCCGCCTTGTCCCACTTCCGGTGGTCCAGCGCGGGCATGATCTTCTCGATGGCCTTCTCGGGGTTGAGGCAGGTCCACAGATCACCCAGCTGGCGTCGGGCCTTCGCCGTTCCGCCGCGGCGCCGGGAGTACAGCTCGATCAGCAGCGGGCTCGTCCCCGGGTCCGCGAACCACTCGCGCAGCGGTGCGAACTCCGCTTGCCAGTGCGCGGCCCAGTCCTGGCACCATTCCCGCAGCGCCGCCCTGCCGTTGCTCCCCCACTCCTCCACGGTGTGCTGGAAATGCTCGATGAAGGCATCGGAGGAGTCCTCCACCGGATCGCCGTCACCGAGGATCCCGTCGGCACCTCCGGCATCGGTCGCGTCGCCGAAGCCGGGATAGTCGTCGAACATGTCCGACTCGGACGTGGGCGGCCCGCTCTTGGTGACCAGGTGCTGCGGGTCCCGCTCGGCCCGTTCCAGCAGATGGTGCCACTCCTTCCACTGGAAGACGGCCCGGTGCACGGCGGCCGCCGTCTCCGCCAGACCCGGCGGCGCGGCCGGTGCCGTGGCGCCCTCGCCCTCGCCGTACACCGGCGTCTCGAGACCGCCCCCGCGGAGCCGGTCGGGGCGGCGCAGCGCGTGCAGCGCCGGGCGTACCCGCTTGTCCAGCAGGAAGCGCAGCTCGGCGAAGGTCTCCGCGATCTCGCGGTACGCGGCGTTCCCGCCCGCCGCGGCGCGGTACACCTGGCGCCGCAGGGTGAGCAGTGCGGCGTCCAGCTTCCGCCGGGAACGCTCGGCGCGCTCCAGCTTCTGCCCCACGCCGTTCCTGCGTACGTGGTCCTCGATCACATGGCGCAGATGGCCGATCCCGCCGTCCTGGTCGTAGGCCCGCAGGCGCGGCGTCCACGGGTTGCCGGGGTCGGCGCTCTCCAGCCGGGCCGCGATCGGTTCCCACGGGCGCTCTCCGGGCGGGGGCAGCTTGCCCATGGCGGCGCGTACCCGCTCGCGGGTCTCGTCGGAGAGGCGGGTGTACGACAGCTCGTAGGCGCGGATCGCGGGTACCGCCGAGGTCACCACGATGCCGTCCTGGCGTCCCCGGACGAACTTGCTGCCGTAGACGTGGATTCCGTTGAGCTCGTCGGCGTGCCGCAGCAGTTCGGTCACGGGCAGAGCGGTGCCGGGGACGGCCGTGAGCGACGGAAGATGCGTCCGGTCGAAGACGTTGGCGGCGACCAGCGCCGCCTGCCCCAGGGCTTCGGCACTGCGGCCGTCCTCCAGCAGCATGTCCCAGAATTCCGACGCGCCCTTGGACTCGGGGCGGGAGGACAGGACGACCAGCAGGATGGTGTGCACGTCGACCAGGGCGCGCCGGCTCAGGGACTTGTCCCGGCCGTACGAGCCGGCGGCGCCGATGCCGGGGAAGTCGAGCAGCTGGACCGGGTGTTCGGTCAGCAGACCGCCGAGGGCCCAGTGGTCCGGCGAGACGGTGACCTTCTGCACCACGCGCTCGATCAGCGGGAAGCTGCGGCTGAGCGCGTCCTTGTCGCTCTCGATGTTCTCGCTGTTGAAGGGCTGAAGGGTGAGTCTGGGCGGCGTCTTGGGCGTGACCTTGGCCGGGGGCAGTTTCAGCGCCTCGTTCACGATCTTCCGGGCGACGAGCGCCCGGTGCCCCAGCACGCTGTACTGGCCACGCTGGCTGAGCAGGGCGTCCCGGATCCGGCACAGCTCGACCACGGTGTCCCGGTGGGCGTCATCGATGAGCTCGGGCGGTACCGGGGGCGGGGAGGCGCCGGCGGGCGCCGGCCACAGGCAGGGGTACCAGCTGTCGAACGGCGCCCAGCCGCGCGGGTCGGTCACCGGGTCGTATCCCGCGAGCGCGGCACCGGCGCCCAGGGTCGGGTGTCTGCGGTCGAGTTTGGTGATGAGCGTGGAGAGGATGTCCTCGACGCAGCGGCTCAGCTGGGCTTCGCTCAGATAGCGGATCTCGGTGGTGTCGGCTGCCCGCGTGGGGCTGCCGGGCTCGCCCGCGGTCAGGGACAGCACGGTGATGTTGCCGGTGGTGGGGCGTTCCTCGACCGGCAGCAGATCGGGACAGCCGAGGAGGGTGCCGAGGAGGAGGGACTTGCCGACGCTGTACTCCCCGACGACGCCGATGGTGACGGGTGAGTCGACCCGGTCCAGCAGCTCCTGGGCGGTCTCCGCGACGCGCGCCCGGGCCGCGTGGCACTCCGGGGTGTCGGGTATCTCCTGGTCCTGGAGCATGGCCTGGGCGTCTTCGGCGTACCGGCGCAGATCGGCCAGAGCGGTGGGCGAAGCCGCTGGGCTGGTGGCGGCTGAGGCGGATGTGTGGGACACGGCGACTCCGCGGTGAGTGCGGTGAGCGAGGATCTGAGGACGGGTCGGTTTGTCGGTGAGTCGGTGAGCTGGTTTGCCGGTGGGTCGATCGGCCGACCTGACGACCGTTCAGTGCAGGAGGAAGAACAACTCGATCTCCGCGGTGCCGGACGGGATGCCCGGGTCGGTGTTGTGGTAGCCGCGAATGATCTCTTTGTGGTACTGCGGGAAGAACTCCGGCGCCGCGGAGGGCAGGAGCCGGGCGACGGCTTCGGCGAAGGCCGTACTGGTCCCGGTGTCGACCGCGCCGCCCGGGAGCCGGCCGGCGTTGCCGAAGACCATCACGAAGGCCGCCCGCTTGCCCCGGAACTTCTCTGTCTGGTGGGCGACTTGCCTGCGGACGCTCGCGGCGGCCCGGGCGGAGCCGCCCATGAACGCCTCGGGGTCCGTGCGCACCGTGATCGACCGGGTGTGGGGGTCGAGCCCGCCACTCGGCGGCGGACCGACCGATGCGGAGGTGGAGGGGCCGGGGAGCGTCGGCTCGGAGGGCGACGGTATGCAGCTGGGGCCCGCCGCGGCGCAGGGCGGGCGCGGGTCGGCCCCGTCCGTCGTCTCACCGCCCAGGAGGACGACCACCATGACCAGCAGCAGATCGGCGAAGAGCCACCCTGCCATGTGCGCCCCCGTCATCCTCGGCGGCCTCATCCGTCGACCTCTGCGACCGGCTGGGGAGCACGCGGTTCCCGCGGTGGGGAGGGCGCCCGCGCCGCCGGCCCGGTGGAGGAGGTCGCGGGCAGTGCGTCCACGAGAATCCGCAGGGCGCCGTGCACCTGCTCGACGGTCTCCGACAGCCGGTCACGCGCCTCGTTCTTGTCCTCCCGGTGGGCGAGGGCCGCTTCCCGCATCTCCTCGATGCGGGTGGCCAGTTCGCCCGTGACCGTGCGGACCTCGTCGCGCAGGGAGACGGCCAGGGCCGCCACCGCCAGGTCGTAGGCGTCGCCGATGCGTTCGGCGCCCTCGGCGGCCGCCCTTTCGAGGGCCGCCGGAAGGCCCGTCAGCGTGCCGTGGAGACCGTCCCGCGTGGCGGCGAGGACCTGGGTGGACTCGGCCGTCGAGGCCCGTACGTCGGCGAGGGCCGCTGTCACTTCCCGTACGGCTTGGCGCATCCACTCCGAGGCGCGTTCGCCGGCCGCCCGGTGCCGCTCCTGAGCCTCGGACGCGGCGCTGTCGATCCGTTCGGCGGTCAGCTCCCCGGCGGAACCGATCCGTACGGCGGCCAACTCGCCGGCAGCACCTATTCGCTCCGCGGTGAGCCGGCCCGCCTTGTCCACGCCCTCCGCCATCGCGGCGCCCGACCTGGCCAGTTCCTCGGTCAGCCGGCGGGTACCGGCCGCGACCTCGTCGGCTGCCCGGGTGGCAGAGCCGGCGGACGTCCGGACGTCCGTGGCGCCGGCCCGCAGCTCGGCGACGGCCGACTCCAGGGCCTTGACGGCCGCCAGATGGTGCTCCGTGGCCGTGCTGGCCCCGCTCAGCAGGTCATGTGCGCGCTCCTGGACCCGGGTCGCCTCGGACAGCAGATCCCGCAAACCCGAGGCGGCGCCCTGGAGCTCCTCGGCGAAACGCGCGGGGGAGGCCTGCGCGGTGCGCACGGCCAGCGCCTCGACCTGGACGAGTGCCGCGGAGAGGCGGGAGACGAGCCCCTGTCGCTCGGTCTCCTCCGCCGTTTCCCTGAGGCGGCCCAGGACGGTCGTGCCCATCAGCGCCAGCAGAGCGACGACGGTGTAGACGACCATCGTGTCGAAGCGCAGGACGGGCCAGAGGTGGCCGTCGAAGCCCTGCTGCCACAGGGTCAGGAAGGAGCCGGACGGAGCTGTCCCGCCCTGCCCGGTGGCTCCCGGGTCCCGCATCCGCCGGTACGCGTAGGCCGCTGCTCCGAGCCCCGCCCAGGTGACCAGCAGGGGGGCGAAGACGAGCACGGAAGGCAGCGCCGACAGCAACCGCCGGCCTCGGCCGGTCCCGGCCGAGGGCGGAACGGAGAGGGCGTGGGGCCCGCAGTACGCGGTCACCAGTCCGCCGCCCGCCCACGGGCGCAGTTCGTCCTCGCTGCCCGACTGCACCGCGTCCGCCAGCCGGGTCAGGGCCGTCGCGTGCGCCGCGCAGCGCGGATGGCCGGCCAGGAGACGCAGCTCGGCGGCGAGGCGTTCGGGTTCGTGATGCGTGGGCCTGGGTGTGGCGCTCCCCTCGTGGGCCAGGGCGTCGTGCCTGCGCCGGCGCGCCCGTGATCTCCCCCATGTCTCCAGCCACCCCATGCTGCTCCCCCCGGCCGCGCCTGGAATAGGCCTGAAATATGCCACTGAACAGCGGCGGACAACCAGTCGTATTGCGGAATTGGTTCCGGGGGGCTTGCGGTATCCAGTGTGGTGCGCCGCTGCCCGAAGGCCGGGACTCCGGGAGGCGGAAGATTCCGCAGGTGACAGGCGCGACAACTACTGCCAGAAATAGACGCGTTCAGTTTCTGAATTGTTTTTGAAAGTGTCGCTGTTTGACTGTTCTGTCGATCGAGATAGGTCGGGGACGGCCAGCCGAACTCACAGGCATGGTCCGGTCCGGGAAATGGCGGCTACGGTCGTCAACCGGCGTTCCGTGGGGACGGCGCGCAGGGGAGGGAGAGCCATGACCACACCCACGAAGGACGATGGTGGCGGGGCCGGAGCGGACGGGGAGAACCTGGCACGGCTGACGGGACTCCTGCTCCTGGAGCAGCGCGGAACCGATCCCGGCGCCGGCCCGCCCGGCGAGCCGGCGGGGGCGGCGAACGCCGCACGGCAGGATCCCTGGCTGGCCCCGGCGGCCGCACTGGCCGCGGGTGAGCCCAAGACGGCACTGGCCCTCCTCGACGAGCCGCCACCGGACGCCGTCGGCCTCGCATCATCCTGTCCTTCCCCGCTCTCGCGGGCACTGCGGACCGCGGCGATCGCCATGGACGGCGCCTGGCAGCCGGGCGGCTCGCCGGTTCGCCTTCCGCCCGCCGCGCAGCAGGCCCAGTTCGCCGCCGGAGCGGGGTTCGAGGCAGCCGTCGCGTCGGTCACCGACCCGGGGCACAGGCTCTGCGCCCACCTCGCGGGACGCGTCGTCCCGGTGCTCCTCTCCTCCCGTACGACTTTGGGACTCGCCATGAGCGCGTCGGCGGCCCAGGAGCGAGCCGCCGCGTACGGGGCGCGTGCCGACTGGGACCATCAAGACCTCTCGGCCGGGCTCAGGGAGCCGCTCGCCTGGTTCGACGGCCTGTACGAAGAGATCGCCGCCTCGCGTCACGAGGAGGCCGCGGCCTGTCATCTGCTGCTCGCCGCGGACCTCCGCGTCCGCGCCGGCGACCCGCGGGCGGCCCAGCCGCTGCTGCGGCACGGAAGGCGGTTCGCCACCGGGAGCCAGGCGACCGCCGGCCTGGCCGCGCTGCTCGCCGGTGACTGGGAGCTGGGCACACCGGGAACCGCCGAGCGATGCGCCCTCCCGGCCGCCGCGCCGGACCCACGGGCACTGACCCGGGCACAGGAGCACTACCAGCGGGCGGACGCGGCGTACCGGGCCGCGCTCTCGCGGCGTGGCCGCGCCGCGGCGCTCCTGCGCCTCGCCCATGTCGAGCGGCTGCGCGGCGGCCTGGAGGCATGCGGGGAGACCGTCGAGCGGGCGAGGGAACTGGCGGTGGCGGCCGGCGACGGCGCCTGTGCCGCGCTGCTCCGTGTCCATCAGGCGCTCGACCTGATCCAGGCCGGCGTCCCGTCTTGGGGGCGCGCCGACCGGGCGGTCGAGCCGGAGACCGAGGCCGCCGAGGAGGTGGTCGCCTGGGCCGCGACGGCCGGCAGCACGTCATGGCTGCGGGGTCTGCGGCAACTCGTCCTGGACCGGTCCGAGTTCTGGGGCGGGCAGGGGGACGTCGTCCGCGCCAAGCGGGCCGCCCTTCTCGCTGAGCGGCTCTGCCCGGGGCCCGAGGGGAGCGACGGTGGGGCGAACGCACGGCCGGCGGTCGCAGGAGGCCTCCCCGCCCCGAGGGTCTACGTGCGGGCCCGGCACCGCCTGGCGGGCATCGTGCTGACCGACCTGGAGCAGCAGGACCGCCTCCAGAGCGTTGTGCGCAGCAGCGAACGGGGCGAGCCGCCCGCCCTCGCGGACTGTCTCGGCCTCATCCAGGCCGCCAAGATCCTCCACGATCAGGCGTCCGCGCTGCGGGACCCCGATGTGGTGGCCGCCTCCCGCGCCCGCATCGAGCTCGCGCTGCGTATCGGCACCGAATTCCTGGCCGACGTCGAGCCCGTGAACGAGGTCCTCGGCGTGCTTGCCTCCGACCTCGCGTCCTGCGCCGCGCAGGAGACGCTGTTCCGCTCCCGTCGGTCCCGCGCGGCCGGCCTGGAGGAGGAGGCCGACCGCCTCGCGCGGCGAGCCCTGGGCGAGGCCGAGCGGATCCCGGACGAGACGTTCCGGTGCGTACTGCGCTGCGCGGCCCATGTCGACCTGCGCGAATGGTCCCGCGCCCGAGCCGAGATGGAGGCGGTCGAATCACGCCTCTCCGCCGTCCAGGCAGCCGCTCTCTGGCTGCGGCTGCACCGCCCCGAACGCGCCGCTGCCCACGTGCCGTTCATCGACGCCGGCCCCACCGCCGGCGCCGGAGACCAGGATCTCCCCTGGGAACGGGCGGCGATCCGGGCGGACCTGGCCCTGGCCAGGGGATCGTACGGCCCGGCCGCCGACCACGCCCGGCAGGGGCTCGACGCCTACGAGGCGCACCAGGTCAGGCTGGCCCGCGACGCACTGCGTGCTTCCTTCGCCGACGATCCGGTGGTCGCCGGCCTGTACCACGTGGCGGTGCTCTCGGCCCTCGGCGCCGGCGGACCCGGCGCGGTGGCCGCCGCCTTCGCCCAGGCGGAGCGGGGCCGGGCCGGATTCCTGCACGCGCTCCACGCGCTCGACACCGCCGGCCCGGACCGGGCCGCCCGCGCCGCCGTCAAGGACTGGCTGGGTGCGGAGGTCCACTGGTCCGCGGAGTTCGAGGACCACGCGGCCCGCCTGGGCGGCCGGGAGTTCCCGCCCGGGCCCCGTCCGGCAGCGGCGGGCACAGCCCGCGCACGGGCCGGCACGGACCGGGCGCCACGGGAAGACCGACGCGTGCGCATCCAGGACGCCGAGCGCGCCCTGGACGCCGCCGAGGCGCAGGTGCGCAGGCTCGTCCCGGCCGCGCTCACCGCGTCGGGCAGGGGCGCGCTGCCGGGCGCCGCGGCCGTGGCCGGGTCCCTGCCCTCCGGTACCGTCCTCCTCGCGTACCACCTCTTCGACGACACCCTGGTCGGTTGGGCGATGACCCGCGGGACACTGGTGAGCGACCGCCGGACCCGGTGGGCGCAGTCCATGGTGGCGGCCGTGCGCCGGTTCCACAGCTGGTGTTCCTCGGCGGATGGCGGGCGCGACGGCGAGGCCGACGGACGGGAACTGGCCGATCTGCTGCTGCGCCCCTTCGCCGCGCTCCTGCGCGACCACAGGCGCGTGCTGGTGGTTCCCCCGGCCATGCTCTCGTTGCTGCCCTTCCACGCCCTTCCCTGGGACGGGGACGTCCTCGGCGCCGGCCACGAGGTGTCCTACCTCCCTTCGGCCTCCCTGCTCCCCCGTCTGCGCCGCACGCCGGACAGGCCGTGGCCGGAGCTGAACGCGCTGCTGATCGGCGGTCCCGCCACCGACCCCCGCCACGGGCTGCGGGCACTGCCGGGCACCGTCGCCGAGACCGCGGAACTCGCCCGGCTGCTGCCCCGCCACCGGCTCCTGACCGCGACGCAGGCAACCCGGGACCGTGTGCTGGAGGCCGCCCCCGACTGCCAGGTGCTGCACCTCGCCACCCATGGCCTCGTCGACGAACTCGCCCCCAACCGCGGTCGGCTGTCCCTCGCCGGTGACGACGTCCTCGGCATCGCCGACCTCCTGCGCGCCGCCCACGAGCCGCAACTGCTGGTGCTCTCCGCCTGCGACACCGGACGCGGCACCGCCACGGCGGGCGGCGACGTTCTGGGACTGACCCGCGCCGCCCTGATCACGGGGGCCCGGCATGCCGTCGTCTCACTCTGGCCGGTCCACGACCGTACGGGCTGCCTGGTCATGACGAGGACCTACCGGTACCTCCTGGAGGACCCCGCCGTCTCCGTCGGCTCGGCGCTGGCACGCGCCCAGCGCGCCGTGCGCGACCTCCCCCGCGCCGAACGGGACGAGGAGTTCGGCACGCTGGCCCGCCGGGCCGGGAGGAGCCGCCCCGGAGCGCCGGCCGGGGCCCGCTCCTGGGAAGCGGCCAGGGACAGCGGCACGCTGCGCCCGGACACGGAAGCAGACGACCGGCATCCGTATCACTGGGCGCCCTTCATCCACGTGGGGATCTGAGATGACGTTGCGAGCACTGCTGATCGGCGCCCAGACCTATGGCCTGACCGGTGTGCACACCGACGTGGAGGTGATGGCGGAGACACTCGGTGCCCGCGGCTGCACCACCCTGCGGACGTGCACGGAAGGCGACGCCACGTACGAGGGCATCACCGAGGCGATGAACCGGCTCCGGGCGGACACCCGGCCGGGTGACGGCGTGGTGGTGTACTACTCGGGGCACGGCGCGCTCCTGGGCGAGTTGCAGTACCTCGTCCCCGTCGACATGGGCGACAGCACCCCCACCGACTTCCGCGGTTACCTGGCCGAGGAACTCACCGCCGCCGTCCGGGCGCTCAGGGAGCGGACGCCGAACCTCACCGTGATCCTCGACTCCTGCCACTCCGGCGGCGCCGTGCGGGAGGCGGCGTACGAGTCGGGGCGGTGGGCCCTGAAGTCGGTGGAGCTGCCCGCCGTCGCCCGGGACGCGGGACTCGCCCGCGCGGCTCGACTCGCGCGGCCCGGGGGCCCGCTCGTCCCCGGCGTGGTCCGGCTGACGGCATGTCAGCAGCACGGTTCCGCGTACGAGGCGGAGCTCGTCCCCGGCAAGGGACGGCAGGGCGTCTTCACCGCGGCCCTGGCCGAGTTCCTCCGCCCCCGCCGGCACCCGCGTGTGCCGTGGTCGGTGCTGATCGCCCGGGTCCGCGACCGCGTCAAGCAGCAGCAGGTACGCCAGTGGCCCGATGCGGGCGGGCCGTCCGGGCGGCTGCCGTTCTCCCTCGACGAGCCCGCCGAGCCCGAACGGCTCCCGCTGGTGCGGCGCGACGGCCGGTTCGCCGTACCGGGCGGCGCCGTCTTCGGTCTGGGCGTAGCGGACCAGGTCAGCATGGTGTTCCCCGGCAGCGGTACGCGGCACGGCGGCACCGGGACCTCGGTACCCGCGACCGTGGACGAGATGAGGGCCGGCGACGCTCTGCTGCGCCCGGCGACGTCTGCCCTTGCGAGCCCTGCCGCCGGTGACCTGCGCACCGCGCTGCTGCCCCCCGGCGCCCACGCGCTCGCGGTGCGTGTCCACGACCGCCGCCGTGTCCTCATCGACGCCGAAGACCCCCTCGCCGGCGCGCTCCGTGAGGAACTGGCCCGCTGCCCACGGCTGGCGGAGACCGACGACGCCCAGGATGCCTTCGCCACCGTCCGCGCACACGACGGAACCTGCGCGGTCCTGAACCCGGAGGGGCTGCCCTTCCGGTACCCGTCCGAAGCGGCGCATGCCAGTCCGTCCGGGCTGATCGCGCTGCTGGAGGAACTCGCCCGCGGCGAACGCGTACGGCGTCTTGGCGACCCGCCGCGACCGGGCCGCCTGGAGGCGGACCCGGACATCCTGATCGAGGCCCGGCAGCCCGCCACGAGCGGGCACTGGCGCGAACTGCACGCGGCCGGCGAGCGGCTCCACCACGGTGACCACTACCGGGTCACCGTCACCAACCGTTCCGGCGTTCCGCTGTACTTCTGGGTGATCGGTGTCGGGCTGAGCGGCCGCACCTCGCTGGTGACCAACGACCAGCCCAGCGGCTACCGCCTGGAACCCCATGGTGCCGAGCACCGCGGCACGCGCACGACCCCGCCCGTCACCATCTACTGGCCGTCCGACGTGCCCGAGCAGGGTCCACGGCCGGAGACCATCCACGTCCTGGTCGGCGACCGCCCGATGGACCTCAGCGGTCTCGCCTCGCGCGAGCGGTCCGCGCACACCGCCGGTCCCACCCTGAGCGCGCTGCTGCGGGAGGTCTGGGAGGGCACCCGCGACCAGATGCTCGAGGTGGGCGAGGAGTTCCACTACCGCGTGAAGACGGTGCACGCGGACGCGCTGCCGGAGCCGGAAGGCGAGCGCCCGTGATCCGCCTGCCCCCGGTGGTGCGCCGGGTCCAGGCCGACCGCAGCGCCAAGCGGCAGCGGTGGGCCGAGGCGTACGACCTGTACCGTGAAGCCGCCCGCGCCTACCCCGAACGGGTGCTCGCCGCAGCCTGCTGGCAGGACGCCGCGGGCATGGCCGGCCGGCTCGGCCGCTACTCCGAGCAGGAGGACTGCAGCAGGCGCAGCCTCGCCCTCCTGAACGGCACGGTGCTCAGCACCCCTCTGGTACGCAGGACGCGGATCAGAGCCCTGCTGGCCCTGGCCGAATCCCGCTACCGCACCGGTGACCTCACCGGCGGGGAGGAAGTCGCCCGCCGGGTCTACGACATGACCGCCGGGAAGGACGCCGACTTCGCCGCCGAGGCCTTCCACCGGCTCGGCCAGGCGCTGCTCCTCCAGGGTCAGGTCGGCGGCGCCCTGACTGCTTTCACCCGCGCCGTCGAGACCGCACGAGCCGGCGGACAAGGGCTGGAGGTGGCCCAGGAACTGGTGAGCCTCGGCGTCGCCGCCGCGACGGTGGGCGACGACGCCACCGCCCGCGACTGCGCTGCCGAGGCCGAGCGGCTCGCGCGGGCATCGACCCGGCGAGAACGCACCACGGTGCTCGCCTCCGCCCTCGGTTTCCGGTCCCTCGTGCTGCGGCGCGAACTGCGCGGGGAGGAAGCGGTCGCGTACGCACGCGAGGCCCTGACGCTGCTGTCCGACCCGGTCGGCCGGCAGGACGTCGCGGTACTGGCGCAGTCCCGTGAACGGCTCGCGACCTGCCTGCTCTCCTGCGACGAGCCGCAGAAGGCGGCCGAGGCGATCGATCTGCTGCGCCGCAACCACTCGGAGGCGGTCGAGCGCGGCGACGCACTCTTCATCGTCTCCTCCGCCGCCAACCTCGCCGGTGCCCATGCGCTGGTGGACGCCATGGAGGAGGCGCTCGCCTGGGCGGAGCGAGCCGTGGACGCCGCGCGGAACGCCGGCCAGGGGCCGCACATGGCCGCCTCCGCCCTGCTGACCCTGGGGACCATGCTGCAGGTGCGCGGGAGGCACGCCGAGGCCGACCGCCGTTTGCTGGAGGCGGTCACGCTGTGGGAACAGGTACGCGCCACCAGCCGCAACGAGCTCGAGCACATCGACCTGCTCGGTGAACAGGCCCAGGTGTACCGGGCCCTCCAGCGCTGCCGGGTCGCAGGCGGCGACCCGGACGGCGCGCTGGAGGCGGCGGAGCGGGTCCGCGGCCTGCTGCTGGAACAGCGGCTCCTCGCCGGGTGCTCCTCCGGCCCCGTCACGAGCCCTGGGCCGAGGACGGCGGCCCGGACCGCGCGAGAACTGTCCGAGCAGGCCGCCCGGAACAACACGGTCACGCTCGTGTACAGCCTGCTCGGGCCCGCCCGCCCCAGCGTCCGCAGTGGCGCCACCACCGCCTATGTCTGGGTGATAGCACCCGGTGGCACGCGGCGGCATCACGAGGTCGACCTCGCCACCGTGCGCGCCGCGATGCCGAGCGCCGTCGCGGCCGACGCGGCCCCCTCCGGCGGCGGTGCGGACGGGGCCGCCGCCGAACCCCCCGAGAAGCGGCTCCTGCGGGCCCTGTCCCAGGGCACCGTGGTCCCGGACGCGAGCACCCGCGACAGCAGCCCGCTCGCCGAACGCGACTCCCACCAGGTCACCGACGCGCAACTGCGCCTGCTCGCCGACGCGTTCCTGCGGCCGGTCGAGGACGACCTGACGGCAGCCGGGACGCGGCGGCTGGTGGTCGTACCCGACGGGTTCCTGCACCACCTGCCGTTCAACGCGCTGCCCCTGAAGGACTCCACCCCGCTGGTGGACCGGTACACCGTGGCCGTGGCGCCGTCCACCCGGCAGGGCCCTCGGGCCACCGGGCGCAGCCGGCCCGTCGAAGTCTCATCGTCCCAGGCCCTGGTGGTGGGAAACCCCGACCCGCCGACGCAACCTCTCATGCCCGGGCTGCCCGCGCCCGCCCTCCGGGCCCTGCCCGCGGCCGAACGGGAGGCCCGGGACGTCGCCGACCTCTACGGAGCCCGCGCGCTCCTCGGTGCGGAAGCCACCCGCGAGGCCGTTCTCGCCCGGCTGCCGCGGGCCCGGTTCGCGCACTTCGCGACCCACGCCCTCGCCTGTGAGGAAGTCCTGCGGATCCCGGGGGCGCTCTGCCTCGCCCCGAGCGGCACGCCCGATCCGGTCGGCGGGACGCACGGGGACGGCGCGGACGGCTCGTACCTGCGGGCCGGCCACATCGAGCCGCTCGACCTCTCGGACTGCCCGCTCGTCGTGCTCAGTGCCTGTCAGACCGGCTGGGGCAAGCCCTCACCGGAGGGCAACCTCGGCCTGGCCCGTACCTTCCTGGCCACCGGGGTGGAATCCGTGGTGGTCTCCCTGTGGTCCGTGGACGACACGGCGACGGCCGATCTGATGACCGCGTTCCACCAGTACCTCGTCACGGGGACGACCACGGGAGAGGCTCTGCGCCGAGCCGTACGCGACACCAGGCGGCGTCACCCACGGCCGGAGGACTGGGCGGGGTTCAGCCTGCTGGGCAACGCCGATCTCCGGCTCTCTCCGGTGGCGCGGGGGTGAGCTCCTGCGAGGCGGAGCCCCGGGAGGAACGAGCGACGGGGACCCGGCAGCCGCCGACGGCCGCCAGATCCCCGTGCTGTCCCCGTACAGCCACCGTGCGGCACGCACGGGGACCACGTCCCCGCAGCAGTGCGGAATCCCGTGGGACGGTGTCAACGGGCTTGCGAAAAGCGGCTGTCCACCCTTGCGCAGCGACTACGATGCCGTACGTCACAAGTGCCGGAGAAGCCCGAGAAGCCGGAGAGGTGCTGTGATGCCGGACAGGTACACACAAGGCACGGGCTCCGCCGAGCGCTGGCCGCACGGTACTTTCCTGGCAGAGCTGGCCGGTTCCTCGGAGGCCGCCAAAACCCTGCTCTCCCTGGGAACCCTGCGGTCGTACGAGCCCGGCGAGACGCTTCTGGCCGAAGGGCTGCACGAGACGTTCGTCCTGTTGCTGCTGAGCGGTGTCACCAAGGTGACCGCTCTCACGGAGGACGGGGACACGGCGCTGTTGGCCGTACGGATCGGCGGGGACCTCGTCGGAGAGTTCGCGGCCTTCGACAACAGACCCCGCTCGGCCACGGTCACGGCCGCCGGCCGGGTCACGGCCCGGCGCATCGGACAGCTGGACTTCCTCGGCTGCCTCGACCGTTGTCCCGTGGCCGCGCTGGCGGTCAGCCGGATGCTCGTGCGCAAGAACCGGTGGTCGGTGCGGCGCCGCGGCGACTTCAGCGGTTGTCCGGTGGCGACGCGGGTCGCCAGGGTGCTCGTCGATCTGGTCGAGGACTACGGGCAGCCGTCGTGCGGCAGGGTCCTGATCGGGCCGCGGCTCACCCAGGCGGAGATCGCCGGACTGGTCGGGGCGAAGGAACGACGGGTTCACCACGTGCTGGGCGCGCTGGCCGAGCAGGGAATCATCCAGGTCGGCTACAGCCGCATCACCGTCGTCTCCCCGGCCGGACTGCGTCAGGCGGCACGGTTGACGGAACCGGACGACTGAGGCACGACGGCCGGGACTTGCGACAGGACGGAACGGCCGGCCATGGCACAGGACATCGAGGGGGGACGGGACATGGGGGACCGCGAGCACGACACGGAGAAGCAGTACGACCGAGGAGACCGTGACAACCACGACGACCACGACGACGTACTGGCCACCACGGACCTGATCGCCCTCGACAGCGTGGTGGCGAAGGGGGGAGGGCACCCCGTGCGTGACCGGGTCGCCCGTGCCTCGCTGGGGCGGCCCCTCGGCTTCGTGCTGCCCGGAGCCGGCGGTGGGGGGGCGACAGAGGCCGACGTGCACCGCGAGATGCTTCTGTGTTTCCCCTTCGACCTGGAGGAACTGCCGGACGGCCGCGGATACCAGCAGGTCACCCTCGCGGTACGGTTCGACGACGGGACACACGCCCTGGCCCTGCAGCCGGCGCCCGGCACGATGGCCGCGGATGGAACGGAGATCGTCGCGTTCGGGCTCGGCCAGGACCGGCTCCGCTGGACCTTCCGTGCCCCGGGTCGGGGCGGCGCTCTGCGCCCAGACGGCCGCTGGGTCCAGGCCGTCGTACGCGTACCGGCGACCGCAGAGGAGGTGTCCGGCCGGCTGAGCCTGACGACGGTGACTGTGCAATCGGTGCTGGGCGGGGCCTTTGTGCGCAGGGAGGCGGCGAGTCCGCAGGACACGCGGTTCCGCCTGAGGCTCGCCGACGCCTGGGCGGCTGCCGCACCGCTCGCGCCCCACGGGGCACTCCCCGGGTCATGGGCGCTCGCAGGGTACGACGACGGCGCCATGCCGGACGGCGACGGCGAGACCGGCAGAGAGATCCACAGCGATGTCGACGGCGCTTCCGCCGACGGCGAGGAACTGCCCCCGGGCCTGCGGCGGCTCTGCCTCGCCGTCGACATCGAGAAGTACAGCGCCCGCGACAACGCCGACATGGTCCGGCTGCAGCGTGTCCTGCTGCGGACCCTGAGGGCCGCCTGCGCAAGGGCAGGCGTCGACTGGCAGCGCTGTGGCCGCCAGGCTCAGGGAGACGGTTATCTGCTCGTGCTGGAGCCCGGCATCGACGAGGTCAGGGTCGTCCCCAGGCTGCTGGACGGGCTCGCCGCGGGTCTGGCAACCGCCAATGCCGCAGCCGCCGCCCACCGGCCTCCTGGCACGGAGTCGGACCGGGGCCCCACCGTCCCCCGCGAGGTCCGCATGCGGGCCAGCCTGCACCAGGGCATCGTGCACGAGGCGGACAGCGGCTACGCGGGATCGACGGTGGTAGCCCTCTTCCGCGTCCTCGACTCCGGTCCCGTCCGCCGCAGGCTCGCCGACAACCCCTCCTCCCATCTGGCGGTCGCCTTCTCCGACACGCTCTACAAGGATCTTGTAGCCACCGGTTACGAAGGACTGTCGGGGAACGGCTTCGAGCGGGCCGAGATACACGTCGAAACCAAGGGCTACACCGGGGTGGCATGGATCCAGGTGAGGCCGACGGGCCGTGGACGCGTCGGCGCCCTGTGAGCCCTCACCGGTCCGCCGGCGCGCCGACAAGGACACAGCGGCCCGGCACGCCGTCGAGGCAGTGGGCGGCCCGTCAGGTCGGGCTCGACGGGACGATCCCGTAACGGCGCATCCTGCGGTACATGGTGGCGCGGGAGATCCCGAGGTCCTGCGCGGTGCGCTGGACGTTGGAGTTGCGGGCCACCAACCCACGCAGAACTGGCGTCGCGTTCCAGCGCCTCGATGGTGGTCAGGACCTTGTGCGAGGACACCCGGCATTCCGGCGGCAGGTCCTCCACGTGGATCACCCGGCCGGGAGGCCGCCGGACCAGGCCGCGGATCACCGACTCCAGCTGCCGGACGTTCTCCGGCCAGGGGCATCACTGAAACACGGCCAGCGCATCCGGGGAGAACCTGCTCTCGTCGCTCGGCCGGTACTTACGCAGGAACAAGCGCGCCAGGTGCTCGATGTCCCCGTAGCGATGACGCAAGGGCGGCACCTCCACCGTGGCATCGCAGAACTGGTCCGGCTGGTCGTCGGTGCCGACCATCGAAGGCTGACTGGTCATCACCAGTTGTCCGGTGGCGGTGCCGTCCAGCTGCGTCAACAGGCTCCTCAGCCGCTGCCGCAGCTGGTCGCCCAGCATGTGTACGTCGCGCAGGACGAGCACGTTGGACGGTACGGCAAGCAGTTCTCGGATGTCGTGCGGCCAGCGCTCGGTGACAGCTGGGACATCCGACAGCGGCGCTTCCGCCATTTCCAGCCGGCCTCCGGCGCCATGGGCCCGGTGCAGGACCTCGACCGGCGTCCCCTTGCCGACGCCGGCTTCGCCCAGGAGATGAAGCCATGTTCCGGCGACGAACGCCGCTTCGCTGTCGGCGACCGCGCGCAACCACTGCGGGGAGGAGCCCAGCAGGCCCAGGACCGGCCGGGCGGGTGTGGCGGAAACCGCGGGGCCGGGCTGAGAGCGCCCGATCAGCCGGACTCGCAGGACGGCGCCCGTTCTGCTTGGGAGTCCACACCTACGAGTTCCCGAGCAGCTCGATCGACATCACCGTCAACCACGGAAACGCACATGATCGTGGGTGCTCCACCAGATAGAGAAAATCGTCAAACTGACGAGATCATGCGTCTGGCTCGTTGTCCGCGCAGTCGACCGCACCGTCCGGGACGTGAAGGAACGCGAGGTGGACACCACCCGGCAGGTCAACCGCTGCAGTAGGGCCAGTCCCCCGGCTCGGCCAGTCTGAAGCTGCCAGTGAGTCCAAGAAAAAACGCCCACACCAGAGGCGTGGGCAAGAGGGAATTCCGAACCACGACAGCTGACCCGGACGTTACACGCCCACACACCGGCGTCACCACAGGAAATGATCACACCGCACACCGAGATCGTGCGCGCGGTGCCCGCCGGCGCTGACGGGCACGCTCATCTCATGCTGCTGCCGTTGGCTTCGCTGATTCGGCGGCGCGGCGATATTCGGCGTTGATGCGCTGGGCTTCCTCGAGCTGGTCTTCGAGGATGACGATCCGGCAGGCGGCCTCGATGGGGGTGCCCCGATCGACCAGTTCCCGGGCGCGGGCGGCGATGCGCAGTTGGTACCGGGAGTAGCGGCGGTGGCCGCCTTCGGAGCGCAAAGGGGTGATGAGGCGGGCTTCGCCGATGGCGCGGAGGAAGCCCTGTGTGGTGCCGAGCATCTCGGCGGCCCGGCCCATGGTGTAGGCGGGGTAGGTGTCGTCGTCGAGACGGCTGAACGTGTCGTCTGCTGTCATTGCACCTCTCTGTGGAACGCGTGGAGGGGCCCTGGCGCCTTACTGGCACCAGGGCCCCGAAGGAACTACTACACCATCTGCCGGCCCTGATACTGCACCGGCCCTCTGTTTCCGCAGACCCGACCGAGAAGCTGTCGGGGGCGCGGGGATCGCGGTTGCCTGACCGGAGACCACCTCACTATCGATGTCCTGCGGTACCCGGGGCCAAGACTTCTGCCCGGGCGATCCTGATGGCGCTCGGCTCCTCCGTTCTTCCCTCTTGATCAACTACTCACCAACGGAAACTGCGAACCTCTGATGGCCTCGAACAGCGCCACTCTTCGGCAGCCAGCCCCGTCACCCGTCGTGCGTCTGCTCTGGCTTGGAACCCCACTGCCGAACCTCCCGGTGCGCGCGTCCGCAGCCGACGCCTTCACCGAGGTACTGCTCACTGACTTCACTGCTGGGTACTGCGATCCTTCATTTGCGGGTACTGCCACTGCGGTACTGCTCATGGCGGCCCCTGATCACTGCGGGCCACCCGGTCCGGTCGTCAGTCCCGTCGCCGTCCTGCAACCGCTCTGGCTTCGAAACTCCACCACCGCACCGCCCTGCGAACTGCAACTGCGGTACTGCTGGCCGGCAGTTCATCTCTGCCGGGCCTCACTCGATCTCGGCTACGAGAGAAACCATAACCACACCGTCACCGAATGTCTACTCTGGGTTACACAGATTTCTGTGCGCTCGAAGACGAGGCAATCCGCCTCGACCGGTCCATGGCTGGTTCAAGCAGCTCCGAGGCTCAGTCACCGCCGTCTTCGGCTCCCCCGCGAAGCAAGGACGGGCCGCTCACGCGTCTGCACTTCCATGCCGCCCGGATCCCGCAGGGCACCCTGGGGGTCCCGAGGCGGGTGGGAGATACCGGTTTGCGATCGAGGAAGTCAGCGCCTGGACCGTGGGCGACTTCAGCTGTTCCGGCCACTGAGCGACGGCGACGGGAACCCGCTGCACGTAGTGTGGGCCCGACCGGCGTACCGGTCGGGCCCACACTGCTGGTCAGGCGACGGCTCGTGTCTGTTTACCCGGTCAGACCGTGACGGGGGTGCCGAGCATCACGGAGGCGTGCTGCATCGGGCTGAGAATGCCCGGGGACGCTGTCTTGGGAACGGCGCGGCAGGTGAAGCCGAGCTGAGTCATGGCCCGCAGGACTTCGGCGGCGCTGAAGTCTCGGCGGTCCTGGCGGGTGATGACTTGGCCGACTTGCTTGAGGGGGTAGTGGCGGCGGCCGATGATCACCGAAGCTCCGGTGACCGGTTCAGGCTTGGTGCCCTTCATCGATTCCAGCACTCCGCCCCTGGTGAGCTCGAAGTGGAAGCGGGCGATGACGCAGCGCATGTGGCCTCACGGGGAGAAGGGAAGAACGGTCCGACCAGGGGCGAGGTGTTTCAGCGGGAGAGGGCGAGGATGCCCAGGCCGCTGCCTTGCTCGTCGACCACCGGCAGGACACCGAGCCGACGGGAGCGCATCGCCTGCCCGGCTTCGGCCATCGTGGTCACGGGTGAGGCGAACGAACCGTGGTCGCCGAGGATGTCGCGCAGGCGGACACGGTCCGTGTAGTCGGAGCTGTCGCGGACGGCGGCGAGTTCGGTACGGGCTACCAGGCCGGTGCACTGGTCGTCCTGGTCGCAGACGACCAGTCGGCCCGTGCGTGCGGCGGCCATGACGGCCAGCGCCACCTCGACGCTCATGTCGTCACAGACCTGCGGTCCGGCCTCGTCCATGCCCTCCACCGCCGTCCTGTGAGCGGGGTTGGCGCCCGCCGGACGGGGCTGCGTCTGAATCAGCGTCAAAAGGTGCCTCCTGCGAGATGGGCCGGCTTCCTGATCGCGAAGGTTCTAGGCCACCGTGTCGAGGACGGGCTGGCGTACGCCGGCGCGCCGGGTCGCCGAGGAAGGGCGGCGTCGGCCTCGGGAGGTGGCGCCGCGCTTGGGGCGTTCGACCACCGGTGCGGTGATGACGACCGGGATGCCGGACGGGGCCTGGGCGCCGGTGATCCGGCTCAGGGCCTCGTCGCCCGAGCGGATCTGGGTGGTCTGCGGCCGGATTCCGGCGTCCGACATGAGGCGGGCCATGCCGCGGCGCTGGTTCGGCGTGACGAGCGTGACTACGCTGCCGGACTCGCCGGCGCGGGCGGTACGGCCGCCGCGGTGGAGGTAGTCCTTGTGGTCGGTCGGCGGATCGACGTTGACGACCAGGTCGAGGTTGTCGACGTGGATGCCACGCGCCGCGACATTGGTCGCCACCAGCACGGTGACGTGCCCGGTCTTGAACTGCGCCAGCGTGCGGGTGCGCTGCGGCTGCGACTTGCCGCCGTGCAGCGCGGCGGCGCGCACCCCGCTGTTGAGCAGGTCCTGGGTCAGCCGGTCGACGGCGTGCTTGGTGTCCAGGAACATGATCACGCGGCCGTCGCGGGCGGCGATCTCGATCGTGGCGGCGTGCTTGTCGGCGCCATGGACGTGCAGGACGTGGTGCTCCATCGTGGTGACCGCACCGGCCGACGGGTCGACCGAATGCACGACGGGGTCGGTCAGATAGCGGCGCACCAGCAGGTCGACGTTGCGGTCCAGGGTGGCGGAGAACAGCATGCGCTGCCCCTCCGGGCGCACCTGGTCGAGCAGCGCGGTGACCTGGGGCATGAAGCCCATGTCGGCCATCTGGTCGGCCTCGTCCAGCACGGTGATGCCGACGTGGTTCAGCCGGCAGTCGCCGCGGTCGATGAGGTCCTTGAGCCGCCCCGGTGTCGCGACGACGACCTCGGCTCCGCCGCGCAGCGCGCCGGCCTGCCTGCCGATCGACATGCCGCCCACCACCGTGGCCAGCCGCAGCCGCACGGAGCGGGCGTACGGGGTGAGCGCGTCGGTCACCTGCTGTGCCAGCTCACGCGTGGGTACGAGGATCAGCCCCAGCGGCCGGCGGGGCTCGGCACGCTGTCCGGCGGTGCGGGCGAGCAGGGCGAGGCCGAAGGCGAGGGTCTTGCCGGAACCGGTGCGGCCGCGGCCCAGGACGTCACGGCCCGCCAGGGAGTTCGGCAGCGTCGCTCCCTGTATCGGGAACGGTGCGGTCACCCCCTGCCTGCCGAGTTCGGCCAGCAGTTGCTCGGGCATGTCGAGATCGGCGAAGCCCTCAACGGCGGGCAACGCGGGGGTGATCGTCCTGGGCAGCGCGAACTCACCCTGCACTGCGGCGGGCCGACGGCCGTAACCGCCGGAGCGGACGGGCCCGCCGGTACGGCGCGGTGCCTGCGAGCCGTAGCCGCTGCCGCCCCTTCCGGCGTCGGCACGGCCGTCACGGGGGCGGGCGGGGCGGTCGTTCCTGTACGCGCGGTTCATGCGGAACCTTCCTCGATGTGGCACATATCAAGGAATTCCCGCCGCGATGAATGGCACGGAGAATTACAAGTATGGACCGGTGGCAAAAGAAAGCAGATCTGGCCGGCGAAAACATCCGTGGGCACAGGTCCTGAAATGGGTGACGCGATGGGACCTTGCGATCCAGGCGCCGGCTGCGGTGCAGCGCTTCAGGATGCGCCTGCGCCCTGAGGGCTGAACCGCTTGTGGTGGTACTGCGGATTCCTCCGGGGCATCCCGCGGGTGAAAGCCGCTGCGGGATACGCATGCAGCTGGGGCCCGCACCCCGAAGGATGCGGGCCCCAGCTACGGATTGCGCGTGAGCGTCAGGCCGGAACGATGTTCTCGGCCGTCGGGCCCTTCTGGCCCTGCGCGATGTCGAAGGTCACCTTCTGACCCTCGAGCAGCTCACGGAAGCCCTGCGCGGCAATGTTCGAGTAGTGGGCGAACACGTCGGCGCCGCCGCCGTCCTGCTCGATGAAGCCGAAGCCCTTTTCCGCGTTGAACCACTTCACGGTACCAGTAGCCATGTCATATCTCCCTTGGGGCAGTGCATCGGCGTCCGCACCACGCGGACGCCGTGTCGCCGCGATGATCACCCCGCCCGGAAATGACCGGAAATACAAAAGTGCTCCCGACCGGCAGAAGCCTGGTGGGGGCACTTGAAGTTTCGGGAACCACAACTGCAACTGAGATAGACAGTAGCACGCCGGAGCGGCCCGCGTGCGGTGGATAATTCCACTCTGCTCTTCGCGGCAAAAATCCCACTGCACGGACCCCCCAAAATCTGATCCCCCGGGAACAGATATTGATTCACTCGGAGCTTAGTGTCTCAGGAAGAGTTGCCAACCGGCACGCTGCGCGACGGCTGGAGTAAATCCGCTGCCGCCCAGGAAATGCAGCTGCGAGACTTGGGTGATGACCACGCAGCGGCTGCCGTTCCCGGTCCCGGACGAGCGAGCCCACCTCCTCAGTGTGGGTGAGGCGTCTGGTCATGAAGGTGATGGCGGCCCAGGTGATCAGGCTCTCGGACTGCTGGATGCACCGTTCGTACCCGCGCATGCCGACGGGACGTCTTCGTGTACTACTCCGACAGAGTGGCCAGGCAGGCCGACGGTGCGACGTGTGCTGGTGACCGTCGGCTGAAGCGCCATCACGTCAGCCAACCGAGCCGATAGGTCAGAGCACTTCTTCCAGCAGTTTTTCGGTCCAGATGGTTTCGCCCGCAACGGTGTAGCGGCTGCCCCAACGATGGGTCAGTCGCGCCACCAGGAACAGACCGCTGCCACCTTCGTCCGTCCACCGGGCCCGTCGCAGATGCGCCTGCGTCTGGCTGGGATCGGAGACCTCGCAGATCACAGGTTGACCCCGAATCAGCCGCAGGCCCACTGGGGCGTCGCCGTAGCGGATGGCGTTGCCGTCTGCACGATCACTCTCATGCTGTCGTTGCTCGCCGCACGGCCTGCCTGGTCACGGGCGAGCGCGATGAACCCGTCCGAGGCCGTCCAGCTGACCAGCGCGCCCGCGGTCACCTCGGTCACCCGCAGCCCCGGAATCCCGGTGTCCGCGTCGCCCAGCACCTCAAAGCCGGCCTGGACCGGCAAGAGCTCACCCGGGACACGAGTTCAGCCGGGACGCACGACACGCCGGTCGCCCGCCCACGAGGAGCACGATCATGCCACCGGCCTGCACACACGCCTGTTCGGACGGTGGAACGACGCGGTGGACCCCGGACGACGGCAACCGGCGGATGGGCCACGGGGCCCGGCCGGACACACCTGGCCGGCTCCCGTCCTGCGAACAGGAAGGGAGCCGTCCAGGTGTGTCCGGAGACGTTGTGCCCTCAGCGGGTCGCGTGACGGTGCGAATGCCGGTTGCCGGTGACGAGGCGGTAGAGGGCGAGCAGGATGACGGAGCCGGCGATCGCGGCGACCCAGGTGGAGAGATCGAAGAACCCGTCGATGGAGTCGACACCGAAGATGACCTTGCCGAGCCAGCCGCCGAGCAGACCGCCGACGATGCCGATGAGCATGGTGACGATGATGCCGCCCGGGTCCTTGCCCGGCATCAAAGCCTTGGCGATGGCGCCGGCGAGCAGGCCGATGATGATCCACGCGATGATGCCCATGGTGCCTTTCCACTTCGTCATATAAAGGCTGTGTCAGCTCATCGTCTGCACCGATCACGCCCGAACAAACATCTTCCCCGAACCCGGCCGTGCCAGCTCCTGACACCATCTCCCGCCGTCGTCGCGGCCGCGACGTCAGGCGGCGAACGGCCCCGTAATGATCTTTCGGTCGGACACGCGGGCGCCGGCTTTTGGGATCGGGCGTCGCCCACCTCCACTGGCAACCAAACCTGGCCGAACAGGGCCGCACCGGCACCGAGTCGAGCAACCACCGTGGACCGGAGCGGCATCGGCCCGTTCCCGGATCGCTCGCCATGCAGTCGACATGCTGGTTCCTCCGCATCCATGTCCGCCGACGCACCGGCCGCACGATCGCCCACGAACGCCGCCTGACGAAGGCGGGACGTGCTCGCACCGATCTGGAATCCCGCCCTGACCAGGCAAGATGGGAAAAGTATGTGAGGTTGCACAGACTCGGGGAAGAAGGTGCGGCAACCGACAGGAGGTTGCTGTGAGGGGTGGAGATCTGGAACTGGGCGAGTTGCTGGCCGCTGCGGAAGCGGCCCCGCCCGGTGAGTCCGTCGACGTGGTGGCACACGACCTGCAGAAGCGGTTCGGTGCCGAGGCCGTCTCCTTCCTGTTCGTCGACCTCATCGGTCAGCGGCTGGTACGCCTCGCCGCGACCGGTGACAAGGCCGCCGACCTTGGCGAGCCGATCGACCTGCAGGGCAGCGTCTACGACAGCGTTCTGCAAAGCCAGCGCCAGAATGTGGAACCGGACGGCCAAGGCGGACGACGCGTCATCACGCCCGTCACCAACCGCGGCGACTGCATCGGCGTCCTGGAGGTGAGCCTGCAGTCCGCAGACGACACCGTGCTGCGCCAGGTCCGCCACGCGGCCCACGCGCTGGCCTACATCATCGTCACGGACCGCCGCTTCACCGATCTGTACCACCAGGGCCGGCGCACTACCGAGACCAGCCTGGCGGCGGAGATCCAGCACCAGTTGCTTCCCTCGGCCTCCTGCTGCGAGGCGGCCCAGTTCACTCTGGCCGCCGGACTGGTCCCGGCCGACGACATCGGTGGCGACACCTACGACTACACGCTGGACCGCGACACTCTGCACCTGTCGATCACCGATGCCATGGGTCACGACACGAACTCTGCTCTGTTGGCCAGCTTGCTGGTCGGCGCGCTGCGGCGGGCACGTCGCAGCGGCTGTGACGCCCTCAAGCAGGCCCACCACGCCCACGAGGCCCTGCTGAGCCACAGCCGCGGCCTGGCCACCGGACAGCTGCTGTGCGTCGACCTCGCAACGGGCCTGTGCGAACTGGTCAACGCCGGCCACCCCCGGCCCCTGCTGCTGCGTGACAACGCCGTCGAAGAGGTGAAACTCGCCGTCAACCTGCCCTTCGGTGTGGTGGCACCCACCACCTACCGCCTACAGAAACTACTCCTGAGACCCGGGGACCGCCTGGTCCTGCTCACCGACGGAATGCAGGAACGCGGTGCCGCGGCCGTCGACCTGGCCTCGGTCATTCACGACACCCGCGCGCTGCACCCGCGAGAAGCCGTCCGGACCCTGACCGCCGCGGTGCTCGACGCCTGCCACGGCAACCTCAAGGACGACGCCACCGTCCTGATACTGGACTGGCACAGCAATCGCAGCCGTCCGGCCGGACCGAGCCCCGACCCCGCAGCCATGATGGCCTACTCCTGAGTCCCTGCTGGGAGCGGGCCTGCTCGACGGTGGGGTGGCAGGGATGAGCACGGCGATGCACAGTCTTTGAGCGTCACTCACGTGCCGGTGAGCGGTGGGGAAGACGTTGATCGGTAACTCTCTCGGGGGTGGTTGAAACGTGGCCCGGCCGTGATGCGGTGTCGCGCGAGTCCGCCGTCGTGGACCTCGCAGACGATCCGGTCGCTCTCGGCCCAGATCCGCAGCGTCCCCGAACCGGCGCCGTGGACGACGCTGTTGGTGGTCAGCTCCGCACCGCGCTCAGGAGTCGAGGCCGAGTTCGGCCCAGACCGTTTTGCCGGGCTGAGCCGGGGTGACGCCCCAGCGTCGGGCGAGTCGGTCGAGGAGCTGGATGCCAAAACCTCCGGGCTCGGTGTTCGCAGTGGCGCGTTTGCGGGGCCGACGGTCGCTGGAATCGCTGACGGCTATGTGCAGCCACCGCCCGTTCCAGGGGAGCTGGATCAGGGGCGGGCCGGAGCCGTGGCGGATGGCATCGGTGATCAGTTCCGAGACGAGCAGCTCAGCGGTCTCGATAGATGTCCGAGTTCAACGGAGCATAGTCAGCACCAAGTCAGCACGGGAGGAGTGAGCACGGGTGATGACGTGGGCTTTTAGTCAGCACCAAACCAGCACGGGAGTCAGCACCGCACCGTCAGATCACCCCGAACTGCGCGTCCCGGACAGCACTCGTTTCGACCACCTTCGAGCCCCTGAACCGCCCTTCCGCGAGCTGGCATGGTGGCCGCCCGCATAGCCAACACCCGAACTATGGTGTCCCGCCACATGGGCCCCTGACCTGCACCTTCCTACCGTGTGCCGACACGTACCCGTCCCCACCGCACACGAGGAAGTGGCGCACATGGCATCCGAAGCATCATCCGCTCCCCCAACCCCCGCCAGCCTCCCCCGCATCGTCGCCGCCAGCCTCATCGGCACCACCATCGAGTGGTACGACTTCTTCCTGTACGGATCCGCCGCCGCGCTCGTCTTCAACAAGCTGTTCTTCCCGGACTCCGACCCTCTGGTCGGTACCCTCCTTTCGTTTCTGACGTACGCGGTGGGGTTTGCCGCCCGGCCGATCGGTGCTCTGGTCTTCGGGCACTACGGTGACCGGCTCGGGCGCAAGAAGCTGCTGGTGCTGAGCCTGCTGCTGATGGGCGGAGCGACCTTCGCCATCGGTCTGCTGCCGACGCACGCGACCGTCGGCACCGCCGCCCCCGTGCTGCTCACCACGCTGCGGCTGGTGCAGGGGTTCGCGCTCGGCGGCGAGTGGGGTGGCGCCGTACTGCTCGTCTCGGAGCATGGCGACGCACGGCGGCGCGGCTTCTGGGCCTCCTGGCCGCAGACCGGCGCGCCGGCCGGGCAACTGCTCGCCACGGGTGTGCTGTCACTGCTGACCGCGGTCCTCTCCGACAGTGCGTTCGGGACCTGGGGATGGCGCATACCGTTCCTGCTGTCCGGAGTGCTGGTGGTCGTCGGCTTGTGGATTCGTCTCTCTGTCGATGAATCGCCTGTCTTCCAGCAGGCGTTGGCGCAGGCCGAGGCGCGCAAGGCGGCCAAGGACACCGACGCGGGGAAGCTGCCGCTGGTGTCCGTCCTGCGGCACCACTGGCGGGACGTACTGGTCGCGATGGGCGCGCGGATGGCGGAGAACATCAGCTACTACGTGATCACCGCCTTCATCCTCGTCTATGCCACCACGTCGGCCGGCGTGTCCAAGCAGACGGCCCTGAACGCCGTGCTCATCGCGTCCGCGGTGCACTTCGCCGTCATCCCGGCGTGGGGCGCGCTGTCGGACAGGATCGGCCGCCGGCCCGTGTATCTGCTGGGCGCGGCCGGAGTCGGCCTGTGGATGTTCCCGTTCTTCTCGCTCATCGACACGGGCGGCTTCGGCAACCTCGTCCTCGCCGTGACCGTCGGTCTGGTGCTGCACGGGGCGATGTACGCACCCCAGGCGGCCTTCTTCGCCGAGATGTTCGCCACCCGCATGCGGTACTCCGGTGCCTCCATCGGCGCCCAGTTCGCCTCCGTGGCGGCCGGCGCCCCGGCCCCGCTCATCGCCACCGCGCTGCTGTCCGACTACGGCAGTTCCACGCCGATCGCCCTGTATGTGATCGCCGCCGCCGTGCTGACGCTGGTCGCGGTGGGCGTCGCGAAGGAGACACGCGACCGCGATCTGGCTCGGATCGACGACCCGGCGGACACCGAGTCCGCGGGGACCCGGCCGGCGGATGCCCGTACCGCCTGATCCCCCGGTTCCTTTCTCCGGTCCCGTGCGTCGCGGCGTACGGGACCGGGT
Organism: Streptomyces sp. NPDC046931; assembly: GCF_040644655.1. Taxonomy (NCBI): domain Bacteria; kingdom Bacillati; phylum Actinomycetota; class Actinomycetes; order Kitasatosporales; family Streptomycetaceae; genus Streptomyces; species Streptomyces sp. NPDC046931. The sequence continues at coordinate 49,126 of NZ_JBEYWX010000025.1, read as the reverse complement.
CGCGTCCGGGTCGGATTCGTGGGATCGGTCCCCGTGCGCGGTGCGGCGGGGGCGCCCGGCCGCTCGCGCGTTCCGGGGTCAGTGGTGGGGCGCCGACGACAACCGGTGCAGCCGCAGGGCCAGTTGTATCTCCAGCGCGCGGGCCGGGCACTGCCAGTCGTCGCCGAGGAGCCGGCTCACCCGCTCCAGCCGCTGCGCCACCGTGTTCACATGGACATGCAGCCGGTCCTTGGTGCGGGCCGGGCTCATCCCCGACTCGAAGTAGGCGTCGAGGGTGCGGACGAGATCGGTGCCACGCCGCTCGTCGTAGGAGACGACCTGGCCGATCGTACGGTCGACGTACCCGGAAATGTCTCTGTCCCCGGCGAGCAGCAGCCCCAGGAAGCCGAGGTCCCCCGCCGCGGCACCGTCGCCCGCCCGTCCCAGCAGGCGCAGGGCCTCCAGGCAGCGCTGCGCCTCCGTGTAGGCCGCGGCCACCCTGTCCGGGCGGGCGGCGAGGTCCTCGACGGGTGCGGAGGCGCCGACGGTGACCGTTTCGTGGACGGCGGTGCTCAGCTGGCGGGCCGTGCGGCGGGCCAACCGCGTTGCGGTGGCGCCGCCTTCCAGGGGCAGCAGCAGGACCGTACCTCCGTCGCGGGCGGCTGCGAGCCCGTGACAGGTGGCCGCGAGGTGGGACGCGGCGGACGCCAGACGGCGGCGAGCGGCCGCCTCCTGGTCGGCGTCGGGCGACGCGCCGTCGGAGCGGGCGGCGAGCACGACATGGGTGGCGTCGAGATCGGCGTGTAGCCGCGCGGCACGCTCGCGCAGGACGCGTGGGTCGCGGTCGCGGGCGTCCAGGAGGTCGTCCAGCAGCTCGCCGCGCACGCGTTGTTCGGCCTCCGCTGCCGAGCGGCGGGCGAGCAGCAGCAGGGAGGTGACCATCGCGGCGCGCTCCAGGGTGCGCTGGTCGACCGGGTCGAGCCGTGGGTGGCCGCGCAGTACCAGCGCACCGAGCAGTTCGCCACCGGCCGCCACGGCGGCGACCCAGTCGTCCCCGCGCCGAACGGCATGACCCTCGGCACGGGACACTTCCAGGGCCGCGGCAGGGGCGGCGTCCGCCTCGGCGAACTCCACCGTGCCGTCGAGGACTTCGGAGACCGCCGCGGCCACGTCGTGGACGCCGCCGCCGCGCAGGACGAGTTCGGCGAGCCGGTCGTGCACATCGGAGGCCCGCTCGATGACCGCGCTGCGGTCACGGATGATCTCGTTGGCGCTCGCGAGCCTGTCGAGGGCCGAACGGGTCTCGGTGAGCAGGTTCGCGGTGTCGATGGCGGCGGCGGCCAGCGCTGCGAACGAGCCGAGAAGCGCGATCTCCTCCCGCTCGAAGACCCGGGCACGCCGGTCGGCGGCGAACAGCACCCCGATGACCTGCGGGCCGATCATCAGGGGCACTCCGAGGATCGCCACGAGCCCTTCGTCACGGACACCGGAGTCGATCGTCCGGGTGTGCTGGAAGCGGCCGTCGTGGAAGTAGTCGGGCGTCACGTAGGGACGGGCGGTCTGGGCGACGAGTCCTCCCAGTCCCTCGCCCATGCCGAGGCGCAGCTGCTGGAACCGCGCGGCGACCGAGCCCTCGGTGACCCTCATATAGGTGTCGCCGGCGGCCTCGTCGTGCAGGGTCAGATACGCGACATCGGTGCTCAGCAGCGACCTGGCGCGCTGGACGATCGCCGGGAGGACGGCGTCGAGGTCACGCAGCCCCGCCAGGTCGTGGGCGGTCTCGAAGAGCGCGGACAGCTCGGCCTCCCGCCGGCGTCTGCCCTCCATCTCCGCACGCACGCGCAGCGCGAGACGCTTCGCCTGTTCGAGCGCGTCGATAGGCTCGGGAGGCAGTCCCTCGGCGCGCGCCAGCAGCACCGGCTGCTCGTAGGCGTCGGCCGATGCGCCCCGGGCCAGGAGCTCCAGGAACGGGGCCTCGGCATGGGTGCCGGGAGGTGCCGCGGACTGTACGTGATCGCGTGACATGCCCCCAGGATGGCCCACCACAGGGCCGGCTCCACCGGCCCTGTGGACAACTCCTGGCATGTTCCCGCTCAGTGGGCCGTCCAGCCGCCGTCCAGCACCAGCGAGGTACCGGTGATGAAGGAGGCGCCTGGGCTGCAGAGATAGGCGACCGCCTCGGCGACCTCCTCCGGTTCGATGAGCCGTTTGACGGCCGCGTCCTGGAGCAGCACCTCGGACAGCACGCGCTCCTCGGGGATTCCGTGCGCCCTCGCCTGGTCCGCGAGCTGCTTCTCCACGAGGGGCGTGCGCACATACGCCGGGTTCACGCAGTTCGATGTGACACCGTGGGGCGCGCCCTCCAGGGCCGCGGTCTTCGAGAGCCCTTCGAGCCCGTGCTTGGCGGCGACGTAGGCCGACTTGAAGGCCGAGGCGCGCAGCCCGTGGACCGACGACACATTGACGATACGGCCCCATCCCTGGCCGTACATGTGGGGCAGTGCTCCGCGGATGAGCCGGAACGGCGCCTCGAGCATCACCGTCAGGACGGTGTGGAAGACGTCGGGCGGGAACTCCTCCAGCGGCCGCACCAGTTGGAGTCCGGCGTTGTTGACCAGGACATCGGTGCCGGCGGCGGCGAGCTCGGCCGCGTCGAGGTCGGTGAGGTCGAGGCAGTGCGGCTCGACGGTGCCCGGAAGGCCGTCCGCCGCTTCGGCGAGGGCGTCGAGACCGGCGGTGTCCCGGTCCACCGCTCTCACCTTGGCCCCGGCGGCCGCCAGCCGCAGCGCACAGGCACGGCCGATGCCGCCGGCGGCACCGGTGACGAGGGCGGTACGACCGTCGAGATCGAGCGAGAGGACGTGGTGGGCCGGCAGGGGGCGGGGCTCGGTCATGTGTCAACCCTAGGCAGCGCCCCACCCATGCCTCATATGGTCAACACCCACACTTCACAGGAGATTAGTGGGGTCGAACCATGTGGGTGCGTCGGACAGTGCCTGCTTGATCCGCAGCAGCGCGAGCCCGTTCAGTGCCGGCAGCGCATCCACCGGGAACCAGCCCACGTCGAGCGACTCGTCGTCATTGACACGCGCCTCGCCGCCGACGGCGCGGCAGCGGAACGTGATGTCCATGTACTGGCATGTGTCGCCGTTCTCGTACGTCACCGGGGCCAGCGCCTGGACGAGGACGACCCGCTCGGCGACACACCGCACGGCCGTCTCCTCGTACACCTCACGCACGGCGCAGGCGGCAGGCTGCTCCCCCGGCTCCGGAATGCCGCCGATCAGCGACCACTTCCCGTCGTCGGCCCGGCGCCCCAGCAGGACTCTGCCGTCGTCGTCGAAGACCACGGCGGTGACCCCGGGGAGCCAGAGCAGCTGATGGCCCGCCAAGGCGCGGATGGTTCTGATGAATTCGGGAGTGGACATGGAGCGACCCTATGGGGCCGGTGCCGAGATCTCCGTGCCCTCCGGACGGACATCCTGGACGGCGCGGTCGCGGCGACCGCGTGCCGCCGACGCCACCGCCCAGGCGAGACCGCCGAGCGCGATGACCACGAGCACCGTCTCGGGCAGGGTGCCGAGCCGTGTGGCGGGGGTCTCGGAGGAACGTAGCGGCACCTTCTGGACGAGCGAGTCGGCCACGAACATCCCGGTCCGCTGGGTGATCTTCCCGTCCGGCATGATGACCGCGCTGACGCCGCTGGTCACCGGGACGGTGACGGTCCGGCTGTGCTCGACCGCGCGCACCCGGGACATGGCGAGCTGCTGGTAGGTCATCTCGCTGCGGTCGAAGGTCGCGTTGTTGCTGGGCACCGAGATCAGCTGGGCGCCGTCCGTGACGGTGGAGCGCACCGTCCAGTCGAAGGCGGCCTCGTAGCAGGTGACCAGTCCGACCTTGGCGTCCGCCATGGTGAACACGCCCGGCTTGCGGCCCCGGCTGAAGTCCTGGCGCACCATCGACGTCCAGTTCTTGTTGATGGCGCCCAGCAGCGGGCGCAGCGGGAGGTATTCGCCGAACGGCTGGACCTGCCGCTTGTCGTAGGTGTCGACCGGGCCCTTGTCCGGGTCCCACAGGATCTGCTCGTTGTAGAGCTTGCCGTCACGCTCGACGACACCGCCCACCGAGACGGGTGCGCCGATCGCGCGGGCGGCCCCGCTGATGACCGCGGCGGCGTCGGCGTTGGCGAAGGGGTCGATGTCGGAGGAGTTCTCCGGCCACAGCACCAGGTCGGGCCGCGGGACCTTGCCCGCCCTGACCTTCTCGGCCAGGCGCTCGGTCTCACGCGCGTGGAAGTCGAGAACGGCACGCCGCTGGGCGTTGAACTCGAGCCCCGAACGCGGCACGTTGCCCTGGATGACGGCGACGGTCGCGGTCCCGTTCTCGGCCTTGTCGCTGACCAGGGAGCGCGCGGCGACGGCGCCCAGCACGGGGGCCCCGACGCTCAGCAGGGCCACGACGGCGGCTCCGCGCCGCAGGACACCGGCGTTGCGCCGCCCGTCCGCGACCACGCGTACGGTCTCGGCGACACCGAAGCCGCACAGTACGACGGCGAAGCCGAGCACCGGGGTGCCGCCCACCGCCGCGAGCGGCAGGAAGACGCCGTCCGCCTGGCCGAAGGCGATCTTCCCCCAGGGGAAGCCGCCGAAGGGCGCACGCGCGCGTGCCGCTTCTCCCGCGATCCATACGGCGGCCGCCCACAGGGGCCAGGCGGGGAGCCGGGAGACCAGCGCGATGCCCGCGCCGACGAGCGCGACGAAGACGGCCTCCACCGCGACCAGAGCGAGCCAGGGGCCCGAGCCGACCTCGACGCCGGTCCACACCAGCAGTGGCAGCAGGAAACCGAGGCCGAACAGATAGCCGAGGCCGAGACCCGCCTTCCAGGTACGGCCGCGCAGGGTCCAGCCGAAGACGGCGAAGGCCGGGAGGGCCAGCCACCACAGGCTCCGGGGCGGAAAGCTGACGTAGAGCAGCACTCCGGAGAGCGCGGCCACGGCGGCCGGAAGGAGGCGCCGTACCCGGCGGGCACCACGGGGTGCGGGTGCGGCCTGGGGTTCGAGCTGTTCCGGCTCGCCCACGGGAGTTGCGGTGACGGTCACCCGGGGAGTGTACGGGGCGTGACCAGGCCCCGGACAGCTCGGTCCGCTCGGCACCCCATGGCTCCCACACGCATTTATTCCGTTTTGCTCCACCCTTCTGCTGCAACGTTTCTGCGCAACTCGTCCACAACCCGGCGCATCACCCGTTACGGTGTGCGCGAGCCTCTGACGTGCGGCCGGACACGGCCGGGACGTGGGGCCCGTCACAAGGGGGCGGCGGGGTGGGATCCATGGGGACGGAGTCCGCGGCCGGGGCCGCGGACTCCGAAGACGAGAGACGAAACGTTTCGGATGCGGCGGGCTTTCTTCTGCTCGCCGCATGCGCGACCTGGTCGCTGATCACGGCCGCCGCGCACGGCGGGCGGCCCGAGGGCATCCTCCTCGCGGTGCTGGCAGTCGCCGCCGGCTACGCCTCGGGACGCATCTTCGGGGCTCTGCTGCCGGTGACCGCACCCGCCGTGGGTGCCCTGATGGGAGTCGGATTCACCGTCGCGGCACCGCACACGACGCCGGGCCCGCAGCCTCCGGTCCCGCTCGGACACAGCGGTGCGGTCGCCGCCCTGCTGACACTCTCCTCGGGAGCGGCGTGCTGTGCGGCGTGGGCGGCCCGGGGCCCCGCGCCACGGTTCGCGCTCCGGCTGTCGGTCGCCGGGATCGCGGGGGTGGCGGCGGCACTGGGCTCGATGGCGGGCCTCCTCGCGTCCATCGGCGTACTGCTGTACTCGCTCGCAGCGGACCGGACACGCCATCGCGCCCGAGTGCTGACCGTGTTCGCCCTCGTGGCGGCCCTGGTGACCGCGGCGACCTGGGCCATGGCCGGGAACGTCACGCCCGGCGCCCCCTCGGCTCTGCTCGAGGACCAGCTCGGCGGCCACCGAGTCCTGCTCTGGCACGACGCGCTCGCCCTGGCCCGCGAGCATCCCGCGCTCGGTGCGGGGCCCGGGCGCTTCGGCGAGCTGAGCCCCATGGCCGGCCAGTCACTGCTGCCCGACGGCAAGCCCCATTCCGCACCCCTGCAGCAGGCCGCGGAACAGGGACTGATCGGTCTGGCACTGCTCACGGCCGTCTTCTGCTGGTTCCTGCACGCCCTCCGGCGCACACAGCGGCCCACGTCGATCGCCCTCACGGCGGGCGCGGCTCTGACGGCGCTGGCGGTGATCGCGTCGGTCGGCGACGCGCTGAGCTTCGCCGCGGTGACGGCCGGCGCGGGCACGCTGGCCGGGATCGCGACGGCGCGACCGCTGTGGGACGGCGAGGGGCCGGGCGGACAGCACGTTGTGAATCGGGCGGAGAGCACCTCAGAGACGGAAGAGCACTCCCGATAGGCAAGGAGTCACCCAGTAGACAAGGAGTCACCCAAGTAGATAAGGACTCATCCAGTAGATAAGGAGCAAGGGCGGACGGCAGGGTCCCCGGTCAGTGGGTGGCGCCCGGCAGGCTCGGATGCAACCGGGCCCGGATGACCCGTACCGCGGACTCGGCGTTGTCCACGGTGATCGTGAAGGTGTGGCCGTCCCACAGGCGCAGAACGAACCCCTCACCACGGCGTACGACGACGGCCGTGCCTTTCTCGGGGCGCCAGCGGTAACCCCAGCCGCCCCACTGACGCGGAGTGACCCGGGGGACGAATTCGGCTCCGGCGACAAGCGAGAGAGGGATGCGGCGACGCGGCACACCGATGTGGCCGCAGCGCACCTCGAGACACTCCTTGTCGACCTTCACGGCGACATGCACGAAAGCGAGCGTGCCGAAGAGGACCAGCAGTCCGGCCGCGATACAGCCCACGACGGACATGACCAGCGGGACGACGCCGGACGACCACGCGGAGTCGACGGCGAGCTCGATCCCGAGCGCCATACAGGCGGCACCGACGAGCGCCACGAGCCACTGCGCACGGTTCGTCGCGCGTCCGGTCCAGATCTCGGGCTGCCGGGCCCTGTCACCGTCGAGGTGGTCCCTCATGCCTTGAGGGTACCTATGTTTCGCAGTGCGGGCATGGCGTTGCGCAGCGTCACCGGTCCGGGTGACGGCCCACGAAGCCGAGCCGGTCTCGGGTTCGTCCTCACCCGGCCGTGCTGACCGCCTGCAGGAGGTTGCCCTCGGCGTACGCCAGCGCCGCGGCCGGCAGGACGCCCTGGCGTCCGCTGAGCAGTACCGTCATCCCGGCACTCCCGGTGGCCTGCGGAGCCACGTCCGCACCGATGCGACGCAGCGCCTGCGCGGCGACGGCGCCGGCGGAACCGTGCAGAACGAGCGGCGGCCGGTCCGGCTGCTGCACCGCGGCGCGGATCCGCTCGGCGACCAGTTCGTAGTGGGTGCAGCCCAGGACCAGGGTCGTCACCTCGGCCGGCGTGCGCGCCGCGGCCGCGGCGACGGCAGCGTCGATGGCCGCGTCGTCCGCCTTCTCCACGGCGTCCGCGAGCCCGGGGCACGGGACCTCGATGACCTCCACCCCGTCCGCGAACTCCCGGATCAGGCCGCGCTGATAGGGGCTGCCGGTGGTGGCGGGTGTCGCCCAGATGGCGACCGGTCCGCCGCCCGCAGCGGCCGGCTTGATCGCCGGGACCGTGCCGATGACCGGCAGACCGGGCTCCAGGAGGGCGCGCAGCGCGGTCAGGGCGTGCACGGAGGCCGTGTTGCAGCCGACGATGAGGGCGTCGGGCCGCTGGGCGGCGGCGGCCTCGGCGACGGCCAGGGCCCGCCGGGTGAGATCATCGGGTGTGCGCGGCCCCCAGGGCATGCCGTCGGGGTCCAGCGAGAGCACGAGATCAGCGTCAGGCCGCAGACGCCGCACCGCCACGGCGGCCGGCAGCAGTCCGATTCCGGAGTCCATCAGCGCGATCTTCACCCGGCAACCATAGTCGATGGGCCCGGACAGCCCTTTCCTTGGGGCAGACTGCGACGGGTGAGTGCCCTTGTGTGGATCGCCCTCGTGTCACTGGCCTCCTGGCTGTGGCTGCTCGTCGGCCAGGGCTTCTTCTGGCGCACCGATCTACGGCTGCCGCCGCGCCGGGAACCGGAGTCGTGGCCGTCGGTCTGTGTCGTCGTACCGGCGCGGGACGAGGCCCCGGTCCTCCCCCACAGCCTTCCGTCGTTGCTCGGGCAGGACTATCCCGGACAGGCCGAGATCTTCCTGATCGACGACGGCAGCTCGGACGGCACCGGAGAGCTCGCCCGGACACTGGCCGAGCGGTACGGCGGGCTGCCGCTCACCGTCGGCTCCCCCGGCGAACCTCCCCCCGGGTGGACGGGCAAGCTGTGGGCCGTGCGGCACGGAATCGCTCTCGCACGCGCGCGTGCCCCCGAATACCTCCTTCTGACGGACGCCGACATCGCGCATGCGCCCGACAGTCTGCGGGAACTGGTGGCGGCGGCACGGACCGGCGGTTTCGACCTGGTCTCGCAGATGGCCCGGTTGCGGATCGACAGCGTCTGGGAACGGCTCGTCGTGCCCGCCTTCGTGTACTTCTTCGCACAGCTCTACCCCTTCCGGTGGATCGCGGCGAGGGGATCGCGGACCGCGGCAGCCGCCGGCGGCTGTGTGCTGCTGCGTACCGAGGCGGCCGAGCGCGCACGGATTCCCGACGCCATCCGGCAGGCCGTGATCGACGACGTGGCGCTCGCTCGGGCGGTCAAGGCCGGCGGCGGCCATATCTGGCTGGGGCTGGCCGACCGGGTCGACAGCGTGCGTCCGTATCCCCGGCTGCACGATCTGTGGCGGATGGTCTCGCGCAGTGCCTACGCGCAGTTGCGGCACAGTCCCCTGCTGCTCGTCGGCACGGTGCTCGCACTCGCCGTCGTCTACCTGATGCCTTCTGTCGCGCTCGTCGCGGGGCTCGTCAAGGGGGACATGGCCGCGCTGGTGGTCGGCGGACTCGCGAAGGTGGTGATGACGGCGACGTACATCCCGATGCTGCGTTACTACCGCCAGCCACTGTGGCTCGCGCTGCCCCTCCCGCTGACCGCCCTCCTCTACCTCCTGATGACGGTCGATTCGGCCGTGCAGCACTACCGGGGGCGCGGTGCGGCCTGGAAGGGCCGCACCTACGCCCGCCCCGACGCGGCGCTCGACGAAACGTGAGCGGGCCGCCGGCCGGGGCGGGCCGGCCGGTCACTTCCTGCCGGGGGTCCATTGCATGCCCCAGCCGTAGGCGCCGTCGATGGTGCGCTGGGGGCTCACGCCCCGCTCGGCCACCAGATAGCGGGCCTCGCGCTGCACGACCAGATCACCTCCGGTGTTCGTGATGAGGGCGAGCGCACAGACGGTCGAGGGCACCGTGCACTCGTCGAGGAAGAACTCGATGGGGGCGCCGTGCTGCGGGCGGAGCGTGACCGTGGCGTGCAGGTCGGCGAAGGAGCGGGCGCCCGCGTAGATGGTGACGAAGACGAGGATGCGCCGGAAGCTCTGCTTGTGGTCGAGATTGACGGTGAGGTTCTCGCCGGTGTCCACGGCCCCGGTGCGGTCGTCGCCGTCGAGGTGGATGTACGGCGGCCGGTGCAGCGCCCCGAAGGCGTTGCCCAGGGCCTGGACGACCCCCTTGCTGCCGTCGGACAGCTCGTAGAGGGCACACAGATCCAGGTCCAGATCCGTGTGCTGGGCCACCGCCCGGCCGCGCTTGCTGCCCCATCCCGAGAACTGCTTGCGCATCTGCCAGTTGAGGTTCACCCGCAGGGTGCCGGAGGTGCCGCCCTGCTTGGCCAGCGAGACCGACGGGGCCTGCTTGGTGAGCGTGACCTTCGTGAGGCGGACCGGGGCGGACGGGGCGGCCGGCGGATCCTGGGGCGGGACCGGAGCGCCGTGGGCGCCCGAGGGGGCCGGGACGGTCACCGGCGGCGGGGGCGGGGCCACGGGCAGGACCGGGACGGTCACCGGCGGCGGGGGCGGGGCCACGGGCAGGACCGGGACGGTCACCGGCGGCGGGGGCGGGGCCACGGGCGGGACCGGGACGGTCACCGGCGGCGGGGGCGGGGCCACGGGCGGGACCGGGGCGGTGACCGGCGGCGCGGCGTGCTGCGGCTCGTCCACCGTGATCCCGTAGTCGGTGGCGAGGCCCTCCAGCCCGCTGCTGTAGCCCTGTCCGACGGCCCGGAACTTCCAGGCGCCCTGGCGACGGTAGAACTCGCCGAGCACGAAAGCGGTTTCGACGGTCGCCGTGGGCTCGAAGCGCGCCGCCTCCGTGCCCTGCCGGGCGTCGAGCACCCGGATGTAGAGGCCCGGCACCTGCCCAAACGATCCGCCGTCGGCGGAGGCGGCGAGCACCACGGTATCGATCGCGGGCTCGACGCGCGCGAGGTCGACAAGGAGAGTGTCGGTCACCCGGCCGCCATCGTCCCGCTTGCCCTCGTGGCGCAGCGCCCCGGAGGAGTGGGCCGGCTGGTTGTAGAAGACGAAATCGCCGTCGGTACGGACCTTCCCGGAGAGCAGCAGGAGCGCCGAGGCGTCCACGTCGGGGACGCCCGGTCCGGAACGCCACCCCAATTCGACGCGCAGGGCCGTCGTCGGCACCTGAAGGTTGGATCCTTTCGGCATTGACATGTCCACCCCGATCATGTGTCGCTCCGCCGGGAAGGGATCCGGGCGGTCGGTCGCATCCGTCCCGGCCAACTTATTCTTCCGGGCGCCGAACTCCCACAACCCCCCACCGAAGACCGGTGCTCAACCGCCGGTAACCCCCAGGGAACTCGGCCTTTACGCGATCCAAACCACGAACGCTGCCCTTTTTTGCCAAGTTCGCTCGCATTGGGGATCCGGCGTCACCCCGGGCACGGAAAACAACCCTCTTATCGGTCTCCCCAACCAGCACATCGTGGGCTTAACTTATGTGCCATGACCTCCCCCCGCTCCACCTATGGCGGCGGTTACTACTCCGCGTCGCCCTTCCCGGACACTCCGATCTACGACAGGCTCGTCGCCGAGCGGGGCACCCCGCAGATCGCACCGATCCGGGTCCCCTCCGCGTACGACATGCCGGGCAGCAACCTGCCCGCTCTGCCGTCGGCGCTTCCCGCGCTGCCCGCCGGCCCGTCCTACCAGGCCCCGGCCTACGGCTATCCCCAGACTCCGCAGCCCGCACCCCTGCAGCAGGCCCCGGCCGCGTACATCCCGCAGCAGGCGGGTCCGCGCGGCTACCCGGGCCCCCAGCAGATGCAGCCGCCGCGCCCGATGGCCGCCGGCACCGGCTACGAGGCGATGCGCCCGGCGGCGCCGCGCCCGGCTCCGGCGCCCTACCAGGATCCGTACAACAACGGGCAGCAGTACCGCGGATACTGATCCACCTCGTGACGTGAGGCCGTCGGTACGCGATGGCACGATGGCCTCATGCCGACACCAGTGCTGCACTCGATTCACATCCACCCGGTCAAGGCTCTGCGGGGCCAGGACCTCCACGAGGCCGGGGTGGAGCCATGGGGGCTGGCCGGGGACCGGCGCTGGGCGCTGATCGACGAGGCGGGCAGGATCGTGACCCAGCGCGAGCGGCCACGCCTTGCGCTGGCCTGTGCTGCATCCCTGCCCGGCGGCGGTATCCGGGTGTCCGCCTCCGGCCGGGAGCCGCTGACCGTGCCCGTGCCCGAACCGGTCGGCACGACGACCGCGACATGGTTGGGAGAGAAGATCGAGACGGTCCCGGCCGCACCCGGGGCGAGCGAGTGGTTCAGCTCGTACCTCGGTGAGCGCGTGACCCTTGTCCACCTCGACGACCCCACGTACCGCCGCCCCATCGACGACCCGCCGTACGGGCTTCCGGGTGAGACCGTCAGCCTGGCCGACAGGTATCCCCTGCTGCTCACCACCCTCGCCTCCCTGGACGCCCTCAACTCCCTGATCGCCGAGGGCGATCACCCCGACGAGGGCCCGCTGCCCATGAACCGGTTCCGGCCGAACGTCGTCGTCTCCGGCACAACGCCCTGGGCGGAGGACGGCTGGGAGCGCATCGCCATCGGCGAGGTCGAGTTCCGGGTCGCCAAGATGTCAGGGCGCTGTGTCGTGACGACCACGGACCAGGCCACCGCCGCACGCGGCAAGGAACCCCTGCTCACCCTCGGCCGGCATCGGCGCATCGGCGGCAGGCTGATCTTCGGCCAGAATCTGGTGCCCCTGACCCGCGGCACGGTCCGCGTCGGCGATCCGGTCGTGCTCCTCGGATGATCCACGCCAGCGAGCGCGGTCCGTGATACGTCCTGTGGACGGGAACCCGGACAACGGGCGCGGTCGTTGAGTCTGTGTGAGACATTCATGAGGGGCCTGTGTGGAGCAGGGGGTGGGGGCATCACCCTCTCTCTTCACCGGCCGCGCACAGAAGCGGGCGTACACGGGGGTCACGACGGACGCTGAAGGGGGTGCGGGACGGTGCGAGCAATCGGCGGCCTGTGGCGCTGGCGGCACAATCCGCTGCGCCGTACGACCGATCTCGTCGAGGCCTGGTTGGCGCTGGTCGCCCTTGTACTCGCCCTCGTCACCGCACCGGTGGCGGGAGTCATGATCGGAACCTTCGCTCAGAACTCCTTGCAGCGATCCGTGCGGGAGCAGCAACGCACCCACCACCTGGTGGCGGCCACCGTCGTCAAGCGGCTCAACCGCGCCCCGATGGAGCCTGATCCGGAATCGCCCACGAAGCGGCAGAGACAGAGCCGCGTGCTCGCCGACTGGACCGCCCCCGACGGCACCGCGCGCCACGGCACGGTCCTGGCCGACCTCGACTCTCCTGACCGGGGCGACCACTTCGGCCTCTGGACCGACGACCACGGCCGAATAGTGTCCCGCCCGTTGGACGGCGCCACCGCGACGACGCACGCGGTGCTGGCCGGCTTCGGCACGGCCCTTGCGACCGTGGGGCTCATGGAAGGCGGCCGCCGCCTGATCGTCTGGCGTATGGTCCGGCGCCGGTACGCCCGCTGGGACCAGGCGTGGGACAAGGCCGGCCCGGACTGGGGCCGCATGGGAACGGGCAGTTGACGGCCTGCGGGCTCCCGTCAACCAGCCGCGTCCACGCACGCTACGGTGGACCGGCCGGGCTGTTCGGCCGCCCGGCATCTTCGCGAGAACCCGCGTGAGCAGAGGTGGGGGCACAGCAGCGCCATGGCACAGGGCACGGTCCAGGTGACGCACACCGGCACATCGCGGTGGCGGCGCCGCACGGGTGAGTACGCATCGCTCGCCGCCGCCCTGGAGGCCGCCGGCGACGGCGACGTCCTCACCGTCGCTCCCGGCACCTACCGGGAGAACCTCCTCGTGCAGCGGGCGGTGACGCTGCGCGGTCCCGAGGGCTCCCCCGGTTCCGTGCGCATCGCGCCGGTGGACGGTGTGCCGCTGACCGTGCGGGCTTCCGCCGTGGTCCGGGACCTGCATATCGAGGGCCAGGACGCGGCCGCCCCCGCGCTCCTGGTGGAAGGGGGCACCCCGGAGCTGGTGGACGTGCGGATCATGACGCGCTCCGCGGCAGGCATCGAGGTCCGCGGCGGCGCTCGGCCCACGGTCCGCCGCTGCACGGTGGACAACCCGGCCGGCATCGGCATCGCCGTCGTCGACGGCGGCGGCGGTGTGTTCGAGGAGTGCGAGATCGTGGCGGCCGCCCAGTCCGGCGTCGCGGTCCGCGGCGGCGCGCACCCGCGCCTTGAGCGCTGCCGGGTGCACCACACCTCGGGCGCGGGTCTGTCAGCGACCGGCGAGAACTCCGCGCTGGAAGCGGTGGGTTGCGAGGTGTACGAGGTCCGGGGCTCAGGAGTACAGATCACGGGCCATGCCACGGCACATCTGACGGACTGCGATGTACACCGGACCACCGCGGACGGCGTCACGCTCGACACCGACGCGGTGCTGACACTCGCCGACTGCCGTATCCACGACATCCCGGAGAACGCGGTCGACCTGCGCTCCCGTTCGGTACTCACGCTCACCCGCACCACGGTGCGGCAGTTCGGGCGCAACGGCCTGTCGGTGTGGGACCCGGGCACCCGCGTGGACGCCAACCAGTGCGAGATCTTCGACAGCACCGGCGACTATCCGGCGGTGTGGGTCAGCGACGGCGCCACCGCGGTCCTGGATGCCTGCCGGGTGCACGACGTGCCGGACGCGCTGTTCGTCCTCGACCGCGGCTCACGCGCGGACGTCGTGGACAGCGACCTCGCTCAGGTGCGCAACACCGCGGTGTCGGTGAGCGACGGCGCCACCGCGCAGCTGGACGACTGCCGGATCCGTGACGCTGCGACGGGTGCCTGGTTCCGGGACCACGGCAGCGGCGGCACGCTGTCGGGCTGCACCATCGACGGCACGCAGACGGGCGTGATCGTCACCAAGGGCGCCGATCCCACCATCGAGCGGTGCACGGTGACCTCACCGGCGGAAGCGGGCTTCTACGTCTCGGCCGGCGGCCGGGGCAGCTTCCTGAACTGCCGGGTCACGGACAGCGGTGGCTACGGGTTCCATGTGATCGACGGCTGCCGTGCCACGCTGAGGAAGTGCCGCACGGAGCGCTGCGCGCGCGGAGGCTACGAGTTCGCGGACGGCGGCCCCGGCGCACCCGGTGGCGGTGGCGCGATCGTGGAGGACTGCACCAGCGACCAGAGCGCCGGGCTGCGGCCGGTGGTGGCCCAGGAGACCGCCGCGCAGCCGACGACCCAGTCGGCCGGTCTGCTTGGCGCGATCCCCGGCCAGCGCGCCACCGAGCAGGAGCCTTTCGTCACGGCCGCCCCCGAGGCCGAGCAGCAGGCGCGCACGTCGAAGGCGGTACTCGGGGAACTCGACGCGCTGGTGGGCCTGGAGAGCGTCAAGCGCGAGGTGCGTGCCCTCACCGACATGATCGAGGTGGGGCGGCGTCGACAGCAGGCGGGCCTGAAGGCGGCCTCCGTGCGGCGGCATCTGGTGTTCACGGGCTCCCCCGGCACCGGCAAGACGACGGTCGCCCGGCTCTACGGCGAGATCCTGGCGTCGCTCGGTGTGCTGGAGAAGGGCCATCTCGTCGAGGTGTCACGGGTCGACCTGGTCGGCGAGCACATCGGCTCCACCGCCATCCGCACCCAGGAGGCCTTCGACCGGGCGCGCGGCGGAGTGCTGTTCATCGACGAGGCGTACGCGCTGTCACCGGAGGACTCCGGGCGCGACTTCGGTCGTGAGGCGATCGACACGCTGGTGAAGCTGATGGAGGACCACCGGGAGGCGGTCGTGGTGATCGTCGCGGGCTACACGGCCGAGATGGAGCGGTTCCTTTCCGTCAACCCCGGTGTTGCCTCCCGCTTCTCTCGGACGATCACCTTCGGTGACTACGGGCCCGAGGAGCTGCTGCGGATCGTGGAGCAGCAGGCCGAGGAGCACGAGTACCGGCTGGGCCCGGGAACCACCGAGGGGCTGCTGAAGTACTTCACGGAGATCCCCAAGGGACCGGCGTTCGGCAACGGACGCACCGCGCGCCAGACCTTCGAGGCGATGGTGGAGCGGCACGCCGGCCGGGTCGCCCAGCTGGCGGAGCCCAGTACGGAGGACTTGACCCTGCTCTACCCGGAGGATCTGCCGGAACTGCCCTGAGCGGCGCCCCCGGGGCCCTCGTCATCCGGACCGGGAGCGGCCGATCCGGGCTCGGCCGGCTCCGAGGACTCGCGCCCGCTTCCCTCGCGCGGACCAGACGGACCGAAGGACACGCCCCCAGGATCCCCGCCCCGGTCTGGCGGTGCGTCGGCGGGACGCGGACCGGGCAGTCCGGGCCGCAGTCGTGCCAGCAGCCGTGCGCGCTCCTCGGCGAATGCCGGGTCCGCCTGGTAGTCGCCGTGCCCGAGAATCGGCGCGGGCAGCGGATGACGTGTGGTGCGGCCGTAGGCGAGCGGGTCCCGGAGCGGTGCGCGGTCCACCTGCGGGCCGCACTCGCCGGGCAGCCGAATTGGCCCGCCGATCGGGTCCGTGGGGCGGTGGAGATTGCGCCAGCAGTCGACGTCGCGGTGCAGGGAGCTCAGCGCGGCCGGGCCGAAGTACGCCGGAAACCAGCGCCCGTACAGCCGCTCGAGTGGTGAGCCGTATGTCAGCAGGCCCACCCTTCTGCGCAGTGAGGGCTTCAGCTGCCAGGCCGCGGCGGCCGCGAGCACACTGCCCTGGGAGTGGCCGGACAGCACGATCCGCCCGCCGGTGCGGCGCGTCCAGGTGGTCATCCGCCAGGTCAGGTCCGGCACGGCACGCTCGGCGTAGCAAGGTGGGGCGAAGGGGTGGGCGGCGCGCGGCCAGAAGGTGCCGACGTCCCACAGGATGCCGACGGTGCGGCGCGCGGACGCGTCCTTGTAGGCGCGGCGGCCCCAGGTGACGAAGGCGAGGAACCCGACACCGATCAGCCAGGAGCCGAGCGCCTGCGCGGTCTCGACGGCGCCCCGGACGTAGGGCTGCGCGGCGTGCGCGCCGCCCGCCGGCGTGTCGTCGGTGGCTGAGGCGCCCACCAGGGCGGCCGCGCCGAGGAGCAGGGTCATCGCGGATGTGACGCCGACGACGAGCGGGGCCCGGTCGGTGAGCGTGGCCATCGCGCGCGTACCCGCTATGCGCAGGGTGCGGGCTGTCTCCGTGGGCTCGCCCGGGTGCTCGCGTTCGACCTCGGCGGCCTCGGCGCGCCGCAGCAGCCAGGTGCGCCGGGCCAGCCGGCCGGCCAGGCCCAGCAGGACGAGCAGCAGCGGCGGGATGGTGGACGCCTGCCAGGTGAGCAGGACCGGCGGGCCGTCCAGCGAGTGGTCCGGGCCGTCCAGCCAGTCGGCGATGCGCTGGGCCACTCCGCCGGACATCACCCCGCCGAGCGCACAGGCCAGCAGTGCGACGGCGGGTCCGGCCAGTCCGCGCAGCGCGGTGCGGGTGTCGGGGTGGGCGCGGTACAGGACCTGGGCGACGACGCCGAGGGCCAGGACGAGAAGGCCCTGCGCCAGGGTCAGCGCGCCGAACGCCGAGGCGCCCGGCAGCCGTCCTTCCGACCGCCGGCCGGCACGCGGCCATCCCGCGTAGACCATGGTCACGGCGAGCAGCGCGAGCGCGCCCGCGGGCAGCAGGCGCACCACCGCCCGGTCGAGTTGCTGGTCGAGCCGGTTCTCGGTGCGTCCCCGTCGGCACACCACCGCCACCACCAGCACCGCGACCGCGACCAGGGCGGCCTCCAGCAGAAGGCCGGGGAAGCGCAGCGCGTCCTCGCCGTGGCGGTGGTCGTCGTGTGCGGTCGAGACGGTGAGCGCGGCGGCCACGGTGAGAAAGCCCGCGGCGGTGTGGGCGGCGCGGAGCCGGGCCACGATGCGGCGCCCGTACCAGAACCCGGGGCGGCCGAGCGCGCAGCGGTGCGGCTGCTCGCCGGGCTCCGGCGGGCGAGGGATCGGCCGCTGGGACTCGTAGGCGCACCAGGTGCGGTGCGACAGGTACCAGAGCAGGCCGGTGAGCGCCGTGGGCACCAGGGCCGCCAGGGCCAGGCGCCGCCCGGGCAGACTCCACCAGCCGCCCTGGGAGCCGACGGGAGAGAGAAATCCGAGCCAGGCGTGACGGCGGGCGCACGCGGGGGTTCCCGCGCACTGCCAGGCCGCGAGGTCCATGGCCACCTCGCAGGCGGCGGCGACCAGCAGCACGGTCAGGGTGAGTCCGATGAGCCGCACGATCAGCCCGTACAGACGTATGGTCAGCGGCCGGTCCGTGGTCGTGGGCCGCATCCAGTGGGCCAGGTTCGCCACCATGAACGGCAGCAGCAACAGCCACAGGGCGCGTGTGGCGTTTCCCGAGGTGAGGTTGCACCAGACGTACGCCTCGGGCACCGGGCGGCCGCGCCCGTCCCCCGGGCGCGGCTCCGCGTCGGCGTCGTCGGCGCGCCGGTACACGGCGGCCGTGTCGTCGCCGGCGACCCTGACCGTACGTGGATCGCCGAGCATCTCCGCGGGCGTGGTGCCGCCGACGCCGTGCACCAGGAGTTCCAGGGCCGTCGCGGCCTCCGCGGACGCCTGTCCGGCGGCGCCGCGTTCCCCCTCGTGTTTCCGTGCACGTTCCACTGTTCCGCACTTCCCCCGTGCCGCGTACGGTGTGTCCGCAGGCAGAGGATCTCCTCCGGCACGGCGGTGCACACCCCTTGCCGCGGAATCTCCCCGATACGTGTGACAACGAGGACGGCGGACGGCAGCGTCCGGGGCGCGGCGGACCGCCGCGTGCGGGGTCAGGCGGACGGGAATGCCCGTGATACGGGCGGTGACGCCTGCCGTGGCCACCCGTGCGAGGATGAGACGTCCTGGGCGCCGGTGACGGGAGAATGGCCTCGTGGCAGCCGGTGCGGACGGTCCTTCGGCAAGGGTGCGGGTGAAGTCGGGATGAAGGAGAACGGAGCGGACGTGAGCGAGAATCAGAACCTCCTCGCGGAGCAGCGCCGTGCCCTGATCCTGGACGAGGTGCGGCGGCGCGGCGGTGTCCGCGTGAACGAGCTGACGCGCAAGCTCGGTGTCTCCGACATGACGGTCCGTCGCGACCTCGACGCGCTCGCCCGCCAGGGCGTCCTCGAGAAGGTGCACGGCGGCGCGGTGCCGGTGGTCGAGGCGAGCACGCATGAGCCGGGTTTCGAAGCCAAGTCGGGTCTGGAACTGACGGCCAAGGAGGACATCGCGCGGGCCGCGGCGGAGCTCGTCTCGCCGGGCACGGCGATCGCCCTGTCCGGTGGCACGACGACGTATGCGCTGGCCCACCACCTGGTCGACGTGCCCGAACTGACCGTCGTCACCAACTCGGTGCGGGTGGCGGACGTCTTCCACTCGGCTCAGCGCACCTCGGGACCGCGGCAGGGTGCCGCGACCGTCGTGCTGACCGGCGGGGTGCGCACACCGTCCGACTCGCTGGTGGGGCCCGTGGCCGACCAGGCGATCGCCTCCCTCCACTTCGACGTGCTGTTCCTCGGCGTGCACGGGATATCGGTGGAGGCGGGTCTGTCGACGCCGAACCTCGCGGAGGCGGAGACCAACCGGCGGCTCGTGCAGTCCGCGCGGCGGGTCGTGGTGGTCGCCGACCACACCAAGTGGGGCACGGTGGGCCTTAGTTCGTTCGCCGCGCTGGAGCAGGTCGACACGCTGGTGACCGACGCGGGGCTGCCGTCCGAGGCGCGCTCGGAGATCTCGGAGCATCTGCGGCGGCTGGTGCTGGCCGGAGAGACCGGGGAGACCGCGGAGACCGGGGACACTACAGACATCTGACGGCCTGCCAGCTAGGGTGACGCCGACCCGGACCGACCCGTGTGTGCGGGGCGCCGGTGTCCTCAGAGGAGGTTGTCGTCCATGGCACGCCGTCTGCGCCCGGTGGAACTCGACTTCACGCGGACCGCCCCCGTGCGGCTGGTGTTCGCCCGGGAGGTCGCCGCGCCCCCGGAAGAGGTCTTCCGGGCCCTTGCGGAAGACGTCTCCGGCTGGAGTGAGTGGTTCGCCGCGGTGACCTCGGCCCGCGCGGTCGACGGGGGCGCCGGCCGCGAGGTGCGCCTCACGGGCGGCACCCGCTTCCGGGAGACGGTCGTCGCGGCCACGCCGCACGAGGTGTACGCGTACCGGGTCGACGAGACCAACGCGCCCGGGATCCGCGCGCTTTTGGAGGAATGGCGGCTGACGCCCGCCGGCACGGGCACCCGGGTGCAGTGGACCTTCACGGCCGACGGGTCCGGTGTCTTCCTGTTTCTGCTGAAACGGGCACGCGGGGGTCTCGGGCGCGCGTTCACGGGCGCCGTGACGGCCCTGGACCGCAGGCTGGCCCCGGGTGGTGCCGGGCCGGGGTCAGTCCGGCCACACCCCGGTCGTCAGCAGTGAAGTGATCGCCGCCGAGTACGGCGCGATGTCGAGTCGCTGCTCGGCGAGCCACGCGTCCGAGTAGTACTTGTCGAGGTAGCGGTCGCCCGGGTCGCACAGCAGGGTCACCACGCTGCCCGTACGCTCCTCGGACACCATCTGCGCAACGATCTTCAGCGCGCTCCACAGCCCGGTGCCGGTCGAGCCGCCCGCCTTGCGGCCGATGGCCCGCTCCAGGGCCCGTACGGCTGCGATGGCGGCGGCGTCCGGGACCTTCATCATCCGGTCGATGGCGCCGGGCACGAAGCTGGGCTCCATGCGGGGCCGGCCGATTCCTTCGATGCGTGAGCCGCTGTCACAGGTGACGTCCGGATCGCCCGCCGTCCACCCCGCGAAGAAACACGAGTTCTCCGGATCGGCGACACAGATGCGGGTGTCGTACCCCATGTAGTGCACATACCGCGCGATGGTCGCCGAGGTGCCGCCGGTGCCGGCCGTGGCGACGATCCACGCGGGCACCGGGAACCGCTCCAGCTCCAGCTGGCGGAAGACGGATTCGGCGATGTTGTTGTTGCCGCGCCAGTCGGTGGCCCGTTCGGCGTAGGTGAACTGGTCCATGTAGTGGCCGCCGGTCTCCGCCGCGAGGGCGGCCGAGGCCTCGTACATCTTGCGCGGGTCGTCCACGAAGTGGCACCGCCCGCCGTGGAATTCGATGAGCCGGCACTTCTCGGCGCTGGTCGTACGCGGCATGACGGCGATGAAGGGCACCCCGATGAGTCCCGCGAAGTACGCCTCGGAGACGGCCGTCGAACCGCTGGACGCCTCGATCACCGGGCGCCCCGGACGGATCCAGCCGTTGCACAGTCCGTACAGGAACAGGGAGCGGGCGAGGCGGTGCTTGAGGCTGCCGGTGGGGTGTGTCGACTCGTCCTTGAGATACAGGTCGATGCCCCAGTGGTCGGGCAGCGGGAAGCGCAGGAGGTGCGTGTCGGCCGAGCGGTTGGCGTCGGCCTGTACCTTGCGGACGGCTTCTTTGAGCCACGTACGGTACTCGGCGTCGCTGCGGTCGACGTCGAGCGTCTCGCCGGGGCGGGTGATCTGGGGGGTGCTCACGGCGGGGCTCCTTAGCGGGGTGTGCCGAGGCCGGGTTCACGCGGTCGGACGCCTCGCATCATAAGCAGCTTGCGTACACCTTCTCACCTGCATAAACGCATCTTTGAGGCGCTCAAAGGCGTCCCTTGCGCAGGCCCCCGCGCACCGGCGGAAAACGGTGGGGGCGCATCCGCGCGAGTGCGCCGGTTGACCGGCGCCACCCCGCCGTGCGCACTGGTGCAAGGCGCCGCGTCCGGGCAGACTGCACGGCGAGGAACGCCGGTCGGTGCAGCCTGGCGTCACCGCGGCACCGGCCTGCGCGGAATCGGGTACTCGACCACGACCGGACTCGATCAGCGCCACGCCGGATTGCGCCCCGCGCGGGATCCGGAGCGAGTACAGCCGAACGGACGAGGGGCAGGGCATCATGGGCGAACCGGAGTTCACGGCCACCGGTGTGCGGATCGGGAAAAGACTGCGGTCGCTCACTCGGGCAGGAGAGGTCCGGATCAGCGACGGCAGGCTGCGTCTGCTCACCAGCTACGGCAGCGTGATCGACAGCGCGCCGGTGCAGACGGTGCGCGCGTCGAAACCCTGGTTCGCGCCCGACGACCGGGCTTTGGCGGACCTCAACGGCACCCGCTATTCGCTCACCCTCGGCGACCACGACCCCGCGCCCGGGCAGCCGGGGCCTCCGTCGGCGCGGCGGTTCATCGAGGCGGTGCGAAGGGCGGCCGGGCGAGGCGGCTGACCGGGCGCGAGTTGCGGCGTATCAGCCCTTGCGTCACGCTGGTCTCACATCACTCTGGGTTTACCGGCGATGACGCTGAAGAACCAGCCCGCCGGTACGACAGCGGGCGGCCCCCGTACGAAGCCGTACCGCACGAAGCGGCCGGAGTACTCAGCCGCACAGCAGTCGGCGGGTACGCCCCGGCCCCCTGCTGGATCCGATCTCCGTCTTCTTCCGGACCTCAATTCGGGGAGTCGCAGCCGTGATCAGCCAGCCAAGCAGGCACTGCACGGTGGAGCTCCAAGCCCTGCCGTCGCGGATCGGCCAGGTCCGCAGAATCGTATCGGCGCAGTTGCGCTACTGGCACCTCGATCCCTTGATAGATCGGGCGTCCCTGGGTGTGACGGAGCTGTTGACCAACGTCCACCTGCACGCACAGCCCGACAAGATGTGCACCGTGGAGATGGAACTGCTCCTCGACCGGCTCACGGTCTCGGTGCACGACCACGACCCGCGCCTGCCGGAACTGCGCGCGTCGGATCCCACCGCAACCAGCGGACGCGGCCTGGCGCTGGTCGCCGCGATCGCCGACAGCTGGGGGGTGCGACCGGACGGCGACTCGGGCAAGGTCGTCTGGTTCGCACTGCCCGCGCCGGCACCGGCACCGACCCGCCCGCTCCCCAGCCTCACGCCCTACGAGAAGGCCCTCGAGGCACCGGCCCGCGCGCTTGCGGTCGACGAACGCAAGGCGCGACACGCTCCCGCCCGGTCCGCCGTTGCCGGCTGACCGGGCGGTGAGGTCAAGGACCGCGCGCTGCAGCCCAGGGTCCAAGCCTCCCGCCGTACCGACTCGGCTCCCGGCCCGGCACTCCGGGCGCTGACCGCACAGGTCCCCCGTCTCCCGATCACCGCCTGGGCGGTGATCGGATCACTCACCTCACACGATCCTTGCCCTTGCGGCCGAACTGCTCGTCCAGGACGGAAAGACGGCGCCAGTACTCGTCCTCGTCGATCTCGCCGGAGGCGAAGCGGCGGCCGAGCACGGCGATCGGCGATTCGCCCGCCGGACGGCCGTCCATGCCGCGCCGCGGGGCGCCGCGCCCGCGCCAGGCGGTGCGGCGCACGACGGTCACGACGCCGAACACGACGGCCGCCCAGATCAGCGGGAAGAACAGGATCCAGGGGCCGGGGACGCCGTCTGCGTGAGCCAGTGTCTGCATCTCGGTCATCTCCTCGATGGTTTCTCGGTGATGCCTCGAGGCTCCCGCGGGGAGGGGCCCCGGGTCGTCGTACGGCCGGCGGCAGTGCGCGTACCCCGCGGGGAGTACTCGCCACTCTGCAGATGCTTCTGAGGTGCCCACGCCGTGTTCGCCGGTCCCGGGACCCCCTACGAGCGCATCGAGGCGTATCTGCGGCGCGAGCGCGACGTGTTGCGCGGCTGCCCCGTCGGCCGTCTGACGATGGATCCCGAAGTGATCGCCAGTGACGCTCTGCGGGAGCCCGTCGACGAGACGCTGGACTGGCTGCGCGAACAGCTCGCCCAGCTCGTCGAAGAGGGCAAGAACAGGGCCAGTTCGCGCGGTCCCTGGACGCCGGGGAGATCGCGGCGACGACCCTCGCGACCGTTCAGGGCGGCTATGTACTGGCCCGCGCGTCGGGCTCGTCGGCGGCCTTCGACACAGGGATCCGGGGTCTGCTCTCCCTCCTCCGGCCGACCTCCTGAAGGAGCCAGGACTCGATGCACCCCATGCGGTACGAGCTGACCCTGCCCGCCGACTACGACATGGACATCGTCCGCGGCCGAGTGTCCCGCGTCGGGCACCTGTTGGACGACTGGGACGGCCTCGGCTTCAAGGCGTACCTGATGCGAGAGCGCGGGCTGCACGGCTCGCCGGTCAACCAGTACGCGCCGTTCTGCCTCTGGAACACCGTGGAGGGCATGAACACCTTCCTGTGGGCAGGCGCCTTCCAAGGGCTCGCCGACGACTTCGGGCGGCCGCTGGTCCGGCAGTGGGCGGGGCTGGCGTACGAAGAGGGGGTCGCCGCGGGCTCACCCGCCGTGGTCGCCGTGCGCAGCCGCCGGCGGGTCCCTGACGGCCTGCCACTGTCCGGGACCGTGGAGGACCTGGTGCGCGAGACCCGGCGGCTGGCCGCGGCGGACGGCGCGGTGCTCGCGGCGGCGGCCATCGACACACAGGGCTGGGAAGTGGTCCACTTCTCGCTCTGGGACCGCGAGGCGCCCGAGGCGTCCGGGTGACGTCTTCCAGGTGCTGCATGTGTCGGCACCGGGGAGAGCCCGCCTGCCCCGCGGGCGGCAGTGGTGACGTGTGTCCGTACAGCCCTCGGGGACGTGCGTGGCCCGGCCGGTGAGCCGGCTGTTTGCGGGCATGGGGGTGCGGCCCCTCCTTGCGGAGGATCAGCCGCACCCCTCGCGCAAGCCGTCCGGCGCGCCGCTCATTGCGAAACCCCGCGTGAGCGAATGAAGCGCCATCCGAAGTAGAGCATCCCTGACACCCCTACGACGGCACCGGCGCCACACAGCGCTGTCGCCCATGCGGCCATGTCCTGTGTGATCCACAGAAGGCTCACCACGGCCAGTGCTATGGCGAACAGGAATCGCTCTCCATAACCCGGGCCGCGGCCGGTCAGTCCCCGGTGGCGGTGCACTTGTACGTCACGCCTTTCATTTTGATATCCCGGTAGCCTATCCTCGGGTCAACGGGCGCGACATCGCCGCCGCCACCACCGCCACTGCTCTTTTTGTGGCAGTAATAACCGAGTGCCTCGAGCTTCTTGAGATCACTCTTTCGCTGGTATTCGTTGTACGCCTTGATCATGGCCGCCTGCTTTTCCCGAGGCGTTACCTGCTTCGCCTTCGTGTACAGGTAGCACCCGATGCTGGCGCCGATTCCCACCCACGACGCTCCCTTGGCCAGCGCCTTGGTAAGGCCTGCGGCGCCACTGCCGATTCCCAGGACTGCGCAGATTTCATCGGCTCCGGCGCGGAGTTGCACGTCCGCTGCCGCCCGCGTGGCCGCCACGCTTTCCCCGTTTTCCTCCGCAGCCGCGTATGCCGTGTTCGCGCCGATGCCGCATATTGCGCCGGTCATGGCGCAGGCGATGACGGCGGAAATCCCTTTGCTTCGCATGTTCACGAAGTCGTTCCCCCAGTATTCAGAAATCGCTTGGTCAGAGCGAGGACGACGCTACCAGTGGGGTCATGTATACGCAATGGTGAACTTTGCATCGACGGACGGTTCTTACGCGAGGTCAACTCTGCTGAATCGGATGTATCTCGCATAGTTGCATACACCAGGCAACCCGGCCCGGGCCGGTTGCAATTGCCCGGGCCGGGTCTATGGCAGGCGAATTACCAAGGCCGGAGTGTGGGCCAGGTTCCGTCGCCTCGCGGACTCCCCGAAGGCGATGACCTCTCAGAGCCCGGCCAGTGCTGCCGGCGGGTCGTCGAGCACCGGCTGCCACGCCAGCTCGGCCGCCCCCACCAGGCTGTTGTGGTCGAGCGTGCACGGGAGGATGGGAACGCCGCCGCTGCGGCCCCACAGGCTGCGGTCGGCGACGACGGCGCGCAGCCGCTCCGGGTCGGCGTCGAGCAGCGTGCGGTGCAGTCCGCCGAGGATGATCCGGTCCGGGTTGAGGATGTTGACCAGCCCGGCGAGCCCGAGGCCGAGCCGGTCGATCAGGACCTCGACGGCGGTACGGACGGCCGGATCGGTGGGATGCCCGTCATGGATCAGATCGTTGGCCTGTTGGAGCAGTGACACCTCGGGGCCCGGATCGCGGCCGGCCGCCGTCAGGAAGGCCAGCGGATCCGCCTCCACGTCCAGACAGCCGCGACTGCCGCAGTGGCAGGGACGGCCCTCGGGGTTGACGGTGAGGTGCCCCACCTCCAGCGCGAGGCCCGAACTACCGGTGTGCAGCCGCCCGTCGAGCACCAGCGCACCGCCCACGCCCCGGTGGCCGGTGGCCACGCACAACAGGTCCCGGGAGCCGCGGCCCGCGCCGTGCCGGTGTTCGGCCAGCGCCGCGAGATTGACGTCGTTGGCGGCGAAGGCGGGCCCGGTGATGCCCGCGGCGCGCACCTGCTCGGCGAAGATCTCCCGGACGGGTGCGCCCGCCGGCCAGGCCAGGTGCAGCGGGTTGAGCGCGAGCCCCTCCGGTTCGGCGACCGCGGACGGCACGGCGAGCCCCGCGCCCACACAGCGCCGACCGGTCTCGCGCAGCAGCTCGGCGCCCGCCTCGACCACCGAGCCGAGCACCTTCGCCGGGTCGGCGTCGATGGTCTCGCAGCCGGGCGCGGTCGCGACGATCCGGCCGCCGAGCCCGACGAGCGCGGCCCGGAAGCCGTCAGCGTGCACCTGTGCGGCGAGTGCCACGGGCCCGTCCTCGGCGACCTCGAGCCGGTGCGAGGGCCGGCCCTGCGCACCGGCGGCGGCGCCCGGATGCGCGTCGACCCGGATCAGACCGAGTGCCTCAAGTTCGGCGGCCACCGCGCCGGCGGTGGCACGGGTGACGCCCAGCTCGGCGGTGAGCACGGCACGCGTCGGCGCACGTCCGGTGTGCACCAGTTCCAGCGCGGGGCCGAGCGCACCGCGCCCCCGGTCCAGCCGCGTCCGTGTGTTCCCTTCCCCTGCCGTCCGGGGGGCCGCCTTGCCAGTCATGAGGGCGAGTCTCCCATGATCCGCTCCGGCTTCGGCCCGAAGCCGCCGACCCTCAGCGTGATGTTCAGCCGGCCCGTCAGCCCGAGCGAGGGCGGTGCCGTGCCCGGGCGCACCCGCGGCACTCCGTGGTACGCGAACCGCGCCGGGCCTCCGAAGACGAACAGGTCTCCGCTGTGCAGTTCCACGTCCGTGTAGGGGCGCGCCCTGCTCTCGGTGTTGCCGAAGCGGAACACACAGGTGTCGCCGAGGCTCAGCGACACCACGGGGGCAGGGGACTTCTCGTCGCTGTCGCGGTGCATGCCCATGCGGGCGTCCGCGTCGTAGTAGTTGATCAGGGCGATGTCGTAGGGTTCCGGCGGCACCTCCCCAGGCCCGAGGGCGGCCTCCACCCCCTCGCGGGCCAGCGTCGCAAGCCAGTCCGGGAGGGGTTTGACGGGGGCGCCGTCGCCGTCGACGACGGTGCGGGCGTAGCCGTTCGGGTACCAGTGCAGGCCGAGACAGACCTGGCGGGAGGTCATGGTGCCACCGCCGGGGGTGCGCACGGTCCGCAGTCCCGCGGGCGGCCGGGCCCACTCCCGGCAGGCTTCGAGGAGCCGGTGCTGCCGGTTCGCGTCCAGCCAGTCGGGCACGTGGACCGCGCCGAGTGCGACCTGTACGCGGCTTCGCGGGAACAGCTCGGCGTCCATGGCCCCATCATCACGTATCCGGCCAGGGGGCGGAGCCGCGCGAGGGCCTCGGGCGAGAGCCGGGTCCACGGTTCCGGCCACCGGGGTCCGCGACCCGGCCGCGGATCCTCGGCAGTGGGCGACGACTCCGCAGGCGGCGGCCGAAGACGGACGTCGGGCGGCCGACGACGGACGTCAAGTGGCGGCCGGGGACAGGCGCTGAGCTGCGGCTCCGCTAGCCTGGACGCACGATGAACGACCGTATGACCACGCCGTGGGGCGCGTACACGCTGACCCGCTTCCCCGAGGATCCCCGCGACCGGCTGCGCGCCTGGGACGCGGCCGACGCGTATCTGCTGCGGCACCTCGCGGCGAGCGGCACCGCGCTCGACGCTGGGGTCGTGGTGTTCGGCGACCGGTGGGGCGCGCTCACCACCGCGCTCGCCGCGCACCGCCCGACGCAGATCAGCGACTCGTTCCTGGCCCGCGGGGCGACCCGCGCGAATCTCGCCCGCAACGGCGTCGGCACGGACGCCGTACGGCTCCTGACGACGCAGGACGCCCCGCCGTCCCGGATCGACGTCCTGCTCGTGCGGATCCCGAAGAGCCTCGCGCTGCTGGAGGACCAGCTGCACCGGCTGGCCCCCGGTGTGCACGAGGGCACGGTGGTCGTGGGCACCGGCATGGTCAAGGAGATCCACACCTCGACGCTGGAGCTGTTCGAGCGGATCCTCGGCCCGACCCGTACCTCGCTCGCCGAGCAGAAGGCCCGGCTGATCTTCTGCACCCCCGACCCGGCACTCGAACGGGGCACCAACCCGTGGCCGTACCGGTATCGACTCCCCGACGGAATCGGCGCGTTGTCCGGCCGGACCGTCACCAACCACGCCGGTGTCTTCTGCGCCGACCGCCTCGACATCGGGACCCGGTTCTTCCTCGGGCACCTTCCGCACGGCCGGGGCGCCGAGCGCATCGTGGACCTCGGCTGCGGCAACGGAGTGGTCGGTCTGGCGGCCGCCCTGCGCGACCCCGGAGCCGAGGTGCTGTTCGTCGACGAGTCGTACCAGGCGGTGGCCTCGGCGGAGGCGACGTACCGGGACAACGCGCAGGGGAAGGCGGAGTTCCGGGTGGGAGACGGCCTGTCCGGGGTGCCCGCCGGAAGCGTGGACCTGGTTCTCAACAACCCTCCGTTCCACTCCCATCAGGCGACGACGGACGCCACCGCGTGGCGCATGTTCACCGGGGCGCGGCGCGCGTTGCGGCCGGGTGGCGAGCTGTGGGTGATCGGCAATCGCCATCTGGGCTACCACGTGAAACTGCGCCGTCTCTTCGGCAACAGCGAAGTCGTCGCGAGCGATGCGAAGTTCGTGGTTCTGAGGGCCCTCAGGAAGTAGCGGAGCCGCCGGCTCCCGCGCCGGGCGCGGCGCGGCGGATGGAGGGCGTGTGCCGTCCCGCGGCGGCGCATGCGGCCGACGCCCCCGAGGTGGATGCCCGTCTCGCGCACCAGTGGAACCCCCCGACGGTGCTCATCGGGACTCGTCCGCGGGTGATTGCTCGCCGCCGTCCCCGAGCACGGTGATCAGGCGGGCCACGGTCCGGACCATCGCCTCCCTTCCCACGCCGAGATAGCGGCGCGAGTCGGCCGCCTCGGGATGCGCGGCGAGGAACTGCCGGATCGCGCCGGTCATCGCGACGTTCAGCGCGGTACCGATGTTGACCTTCGCGATGCCGCCCGCGACGGCCGCCTTCAGCTCGTGGTCGGGCAGCCCGGAGGAGCCGTGCAGGACGAGGGGTACGTCCAGCGCGGCGCTCAGCCGCTTGAGCAGGCCGTGGTCGAGCGCGGCCGTACGCGCGGTCATCGCGTGTGTACTGCCGACGGCGACGGCGAGGGCGTCGACGCCGGAGTCGGCCACGAAGGCGGCGGCCTCGCCGGGGTCGGTCCGGGCGCCGGGAGCGTGCGGGTCGGGCGGCGGCTCACCGCTCTTGCCGCCGACCTGCCCCAACTCAGCCTCGATCCACAGCCCTTGGGCATGCGCCCAGTCGGCGGCGGCACGGGTGGCGGCGAGGTTCTGCTCGTACGGCAGCCGGGCCGCGTCGTACATCACGGAGCTGAACCCGGCACCGGGCGCCTGCCGGAGCAGGCCGTCGCTGTGGACGTGGTCGAGGTGGAGGGCGACGGGCACGGCGGCGCGCGCGGCGGCCTCGGCGGCGGCACGGGCGAGGGGGAGCAGACGTCCGTAGCGGAACTTGACCGCGTTCTCGCTGACCTGGAGCACGACCGGGGCGTCCACGTGCTCGGCTCCCGCGATGACGGCCTCGACGTGCTCGAGGGTGATGATGTTGAACGCGGGCACCGCACGGCGGGCCGCGGCGGCAGCGGCGATCAGCTCACCGGTGGCTGCGAGGGGCACGGCTCCTCCTTCTCACCGGGACCGCTGCTCGGGGCCCGGGCTCTGACCGGGAGTCGCGCCCGGACCCGGACCCGGATTTGGGCTTGGGCTTGGGCTTGGACTCGCGCTCGGGGTGAGGATCACCGAGCGGGTCAGATGGCGCGGCCGGTCGGGGTCGAACCCCCGGGCGGCGGCGACGGCGACGGCGAGCCGCTGGACGCGGACGAGTTCGGCGAGCGGGTCGAGTTCGCCGGCCACCCACAGTCCGCCCGTGTCCCGCACCTGACGGGCCAGCCCCTCGGGCGCCTCGCCGAGCATCCAGGTGGCGGTGCCGTGTGTGGTGATGCTGATGGGGCCGTGCCGGTACTCCATCGCCGGATAGGCCTCCGTCCACGCCCGTGCGGCCTCACGCATCTTGAGTCCGGCCTCGCTCGCCAGCCCGACCGTCCAGCCGCGGCCCAGGAAGGTGAACTGTGTGCAGTCGGCCAGCCCCTCGGGCAGCGGGGTCTCGAGTGCGGTACGGGCGTCGGCGGCCACGGCGTCCGTGTGCAGGCCGAGGTGGGCCCGTAGCAGGGTGAGCGCGGTGGTGGCGAAGCGGGTCTGGACGACGGACCGCTCGTCGGCGAAGCCGAGCACGACCACGTCGTCGGCGGACTCCGCCACGGGCGTGCGGGGGTCGGCGGTGACCGCGGTGGTCCGGGTCCGCCCCCGGAGCCGGCCGAGGAGGTCGAGCACCTCGGTGGTGGTGCCGGACCGGGTGAGGGCGACGATCCGGTCGTAGGGACGACCGTGGGGGAACTCGGAGGCGGCGAAGGCGTCCGTCTCGCCCTGTCCGGACCGCTCGCGCAAGGCGGCGGCGGACTGCGCCATGAACAACGACGTCCCGCATCCCACGATCGCGACCCGCTCCCCCGCCGCCGGCAGCGCCCCTTTGTGCGCCGCCGCCTCCACGGCGGCGCGGGTCCAGCACTCGGGCTGACTGCTCAGCTCGTCCTCGACATAGGTCATGGCCACCCCTTCCAGAGGCGCACGAACACTGTGCGATTTTCTGCAAGATATAGTCAACTTTCAAGCAGAATCAAGCATTCGGACGGAGGGTGAGGTGCGCTAGGGTCACGGCAGCGGCCGAGGAACGAAGGCCGGGGAACGGAGACACGCGGATGTCGCGCGACGCCCGCTGGAAAGCGCTGCTGGAGCTGCTCGTCGAGCGGGGCCGGCTGGATGTCGAGGAAGCCGCGACCGAACTGCGGGTGTCCGCCGCGACCATCCGCCGCGACTTCGACCAGCTCGCGGAGCAGCAGATGCTGGTGCGCACACGGGGCGGCGCCGTGGTGCACGGCGTCTCCTACGAGCTGCCACTGCGCTACAAGACGGCCCGCCGCGCATCGGAGAAGCAGCGCATCGCCCAGGCGGTGGCGCGTCTGATCGCGCCCGGGGAGGCGGTGGGCCTCACCGGCGGCACGACGACCACGGAGGTGGCTCGCGCCCTGGCGGTGCGCGGCGACCTGGCGACGGGCTCCCCCGCGCTGACCGTGGTCACCAACGCACTGAACATCGCGAACGAACTGGCCGTGCGGCCACAGTTCAAGATCGTGGTGACGGGCGGGGTCGCGCGCCCGCAGTCGTACGAGCTGATCGGCCCGCTCGCGGACGGGGTGCTCGGCCGGATCACCCTGGACGTGGCCGTGCTCGGTGTGGTGGCCCTCGACGTCACGCATGGCGCGGCGGCGCACGACGAGGCGGAGGCCGCGATCAACCGGCTGCTGTGCGAGCGTGCCGAACGTGTGGTCGTCGCGGCGGACTCCAGCAAGCTGGGGCAGCGCGCATTCGCGTGGATCTGCGGGGTGGAGTCGGTGGACACGCTGGTCACCGACACCGCGGTGGGAGTGGACGTGGTGCGGCGGTTCGAGGAGGCGGGTGTGCACGTGGTGACGGTCTGACGCACGCCCGGACGGGCCCGGCGAAGGACCACGTACCCGCCCTGACGGGCCCGGCGAAGGACCACGTACCCGCCCTGACGGGCCCGGCGCAGGACCACGCACCCGCCCGCTTCGCTCCCCATGCCCCCTCCCTCCCCCGCGCCTAAGCTGGGACCTGCAGTCGGGCGTGCCGGGTGCTCAGGGAGGCTGTGATGGCCGAGACACCGCGTGATGTATACGCTCCCGGAGGCTCCCGGTACCTGCCGATCGCCGACCACGGGCTCATCGGTGACCTCCGCACCGTCGCCCTGGTGGGCACCAACGGCACCATCGACTGGTACTGCTGCCCGGCGTTCGACTGCCCGAGCGTGTTCGCGTCGATCCTGGACGCGGACAGGGGCGGGTCCTTCGAGCTGACGGCGACGGTGCCCGGCCGGACCAAGCAGTTCTACTTTCCCGACACCAATGTGCTGATCACGCGGTTCTTCACCGAGGACGGCGTCGGGGAGGTACAGGACTTCATGCCCGTCGGCGAGGGATGTGTCGAGACCGAGCGCCACCGGCTGATCCGGCGGGTGCTGTGCGTGCGCGGTTCCATCCCGTTCCGGGTACGGGTCGCCCCGCGGTTCGGGTACGGCGCCGAGCCGCACGTCCTCCGTCTGCTCGGCGACGTGGCCGTCTTCGAGTCCGAAAGCCTGACGCTGGCCCTGACCGCCACCATCCCCCTGGAGGGCGACGACCGCGACGTATGGGCGGACTTCAAGCTCGCCGAGGGAGAGTCCGCCGTGTTCGCGCTGGACCAGCTCGGTGAGTCGCTGCCTCCGCTTATCTGCGCGCACCTGGAGGCGGAGAGGCAGTTTGCCGGCACCGTTGCGTACTGGCGGCACTGGCTGTCCGCCTCCCGCTACCGCGGCCGGTGGCGCGAGATGGTGCACCGCTCCGCCCTCACCCTGAAGCTGCTCACCTACGCTCCGACCGGCGCGATCGTCGCCGCCCCGACCACCAGCCTGCCCGAGCAACTCGGCGGCGAACGCAACTGGGACTACCGCTACGTCTGGGTTCGGGACGCTGCCTTCTGCGTCTACGCGCTGCTCCGGCTGGGCTTCACCGGCGAGGCCGAGGCGTTCATGACCTTCGTGACCCGGCACGTCATTCCCGGCGACGGCGGGCCGTCCGGACCGCTGCAGATCATGTACGGGATCGACGGCCGTACCGACCTGCCCGAGCGCGAACTCGACCATCTGGACGGCCACCAGGGATCCGCACCGGTGCGTGTGGGCAACGCCGCCGCCGGCCAGCTCCAGCTCGACATCTACGGGGCCCTCATCGACTCCATCTACCTCTACGACAAGTGGGCCCAGCCCATCTCCAGCGACCAGTGGGACCAGGTCTGCGCCCTGGTGAACTGGGTCTGCGACCACTGGGACCGGCCCGACGAGGGCATCTGGGAGACCCGCGGCGGCCGTAAGAACTTCCTGTACTCGCGGCTCATGTGCTGGGTGGCGATCGAACGGGCCATCCGGCTCGCCAACCACCGTGGCCTGCCCGCCGAGCTGCCCCGCTGGCGGCAGTGCCGGGACACGATCTACCGGCGGATCATGCAGCGCGGCTGGTCCGACGAACGCCGGGCCTTCGTCCAGCACGAGGACGGCGACGTGCTCGACGCGGCCCTGCTGATGATGCCGCTGGCCAAGTTCATCGCGCCCACCGATCCCAAGTGGCTGTCCACACTGGACACCCTCACCCAGGACCTGGTGTCCGACTCGCTGGTCTACCGCTACGACCCACAGGCGAGCCCCGACGGCCTGCGCGGCGACGAGGGCACGTTCTCCATCTGCTCGTTCTGGTACGTCGAGGCGCTGGTGCGGGCCGGCCGCCTCGACGAGGCGCGGCTGGCCTTCGAGAAGATGCTCACCTATGCCAACCACGTAGGCCTGTACGCCGAGGAGATCAGCCACACCGGTGAGCAGCAGGGCAACTTCCCGCAGGCGTTCACGCACTTCGCGCTGATCAGCGCGGCGTTCATCCTGGACCGGGCCCTGGGCTGAGCCCGCCGTCTTCGAAGCACGGTGGGCTTGTGGAAACGACTGGCCGGCATGGATGGAAGGGAGCCCGGACATGCACCATCGAACGGTCGCGGAGCTCATGACCCGGGCGGTCGTCCGGGCTCGGCGCGACATGCCGTTCAAGGAGATCGTCAAGCTGCTGGCGGAGAACGATGTCACCGCCGTGCCGGTGGTGGACGACCTGGACCGCCCGATGGGCGTGGTGTCGGAGGCCGACCTGCTCCGCAAGTCCGCGGAGCAGGCCGACCCGTCCGGCCTGGCACCCATTCCGCACCTGGAGGCGTGGGAGCGGGCCAAGGCCGAGGTCGCCAGGGCCGAGGAACTCATGTCGGCACCCGCGGTGTGCGCGCGTCCGGAGTGGAACGTGGTCGAGGCGGCTCGCCTCATGGAGGTGCAGAAGGTGAAGAGGCTTCCCGTGGTGGACGAGGCGGACCGGCTCGTGGGCATCGTCAGCCGCGCGGACCTGCTGCGCATCTTCCTGCGACGGGACGAGGCCATCCGCGACGAGATCACGCAGGACGTGCTGGAGGGCACGCTGGGCCCCGCCGCCTCGGAGGTGACCGTCGACGTACGTGAGGGTCAGGTCGCCCTCGGCGGATCCGTCGAGTCCAAGAGCTTGATCCCCATCCTCGAACGATTGTGCAGGAGTGTTGACGGCGTGGTCTCGGTGTCCGAGCACATCGCGTACCGGACCGGCGATTCCCGGCCGTCTCCCACCGGCGCCTAGGAGGCAGTGACCGTGGGGCAAGTCGTCACGGTGGGCCTCGACGGCTCGCCCGAGAGCCTCGCCGCCGCGCACTGGGCCACCGACGAAGCCGAGCGGCGTAACCTCACGCTGTATCTGCTGCACGCCTGGCCGCTGCTGGCGCCCGAACCCACCAGCCTCCCCTGTGAGGTCGATCAGAACTACTGGGCGAAGCGACTGGTGCAAGACGCGCGGGCGAAGCTTTCTCCATGCCATCCGAGCCTCACCGTCGTCGACAGCCTGGTCGCCGACGACGCCCGGCACGCACTGCTCCAAGCGGCATCGGAGTCCGAGATGACCGTGCTCGGTTCACGTGGGCTGGAGCCCGTCGAGAGCTACTTCCTCGGCGACATCAGCATGCCCGTCGTGGCACGGTGCGAGCGACCGGTGGTGCTGGTCCGTGCCGATATCCGGGAAGAGGGCACTCCGCCCGCCCCCTCGGGCCGCGTGATGGTGAAACTGCACGGATCGTGCGACGGACTGCTCGCATTCGCCTTCGCCACCATAGCGGCGAGGAACGTGGCCCTTGTGGCCGTCCACGGCCGAAGCGTGCCCCTGCATGCGCACCTGCCCTGGGGGGTAGACCACGCCGTCACCGAGGAGATCACGCAGGACGGACTGCATCAGCTCAGCCAGGCGCTCCGCCCCTGGCACGAGAGGTTCCAGCGTGTCGAGGTCATCGAGAGCATCGCTCTGGAAAGCCCCGCCAAGGCCGCTGTACGCGCGGGCGAGGGCGCCGGAGTGCCGGTGCTCGGCCGACGGAGGCACCGTCCCGCCCTCGCACCGCACCTGGGCCCCGTGACCCAGGCCGCCATCCATCATGCGCGCTGCGCTGTCGCCGTCGTACCCCATGACTGACCCGGGCCACCACGGAGAGCCGGGGATGTCGGTGCATGCCTCGGACGCCTCGGTGCTGCGGTCGGGTACCGGGGTTCACGCTCCTTCGCTTCCGCGCGCCGAGGTGCGCGAGACCCACACCGCGACCGTGTTCTTCGCCGGTGACCGCGCCTACAAGATCAAGAAACCGGTCGATCTGGGATTCCTGGACTACTCCACCGTGGCGGCTCGCCTGGCCGCGTGTGAGCGCGAAATAGAGCTCAACCGCCGCTTCGCGCCCGACGTCTACCTGGGCCTGGGAGAGATCCGCAGCCCGGACCGGGAGACGTCCGAGCCCATCGTGGTGATGCGCCGTATGCCGGCGGACCGGCGCCTGTCCCTGCTGGTGCGGGAACGTGCGGGGATCGAAGACGTCGTGCGGGCCGTGGCCCGGCAGCTGGCCGCATGCCACGCAGGCGCAGCTCGCAGCCGGGAGGTCGATGAGCAAGGGACCAGGGACGCGCTGTCCTCGCGGTGGGAGGCCGGCTTCGCGCAGGTCCACGCGTTGACGGCCGACGACCGATCCGTGCCCGAGGGCGTGGAGGAGGTCGAACGGCTCGTTCGCCGCTATCTGGCCGGACGCAAGCAGCTGTTCGACAGCCGTATCGAGCAGGGGCGGATCGTGGACGGGCACGGGGACCTGCTCGCCGAGGACGTGTTCTGCCTCGACGACGGGCCCCGCATCCTCGACTGTCTGGAGTTCGACGACCTTCTGCGCTACGTCGACGGCCTCGACGACGCGGCGTTCCTGGCCATGGACCTGGAACAGCTGGGAGCACCGGAGGCCGCGGCGTTCTTCCTCGCCGAGTACAGCGAGTACTCCGGCGATCCGGCACCGCCGTCCCTGTGGCACCACTACGTCGCCTACCGCGCGTTCGTCCGCGCAAAGGTCTCCCTGATCCAGGCACTGCAGGGCGCACCCGGCGCGGAGGCGGCGTCACGTCGGCTGGTCGCGACGGCTCTGCGCCATCTGCGCGCCTCCGCCGTCGGCGTGACGCTCGTGGGCGGGCTGCCGGGTAGCGGCAAGTCCACCCTCTCCGGAGCACTGGCCGATCGCCTGGGTGTCACGCTGCTCAGCAGCGACCGCCTCCGCAAGGAACTGGCAGGCATCCCGGCGGAGCAGTCCGCGGCGGCCGGGTACGGCGAGGGCCTTTACTCGGCCGAATGGACCGCCAGGACCTACGAGGCCCTGCTCGACCGCGCATCGGCCCTGCTTGCCTGCGGCGAGTCGGTGGTGCTGGACGCCACCTGGTCCGACGCGGGACAGCGCGAATCCGCCCTGCGCATGGCCGAGCGGACCAGCGCCGATCTGGTGGCCCTGCACTGCCAGGTGCCCGGCGATGTATCGGCGGCCCGCCTGACCACCCGCGCCCCGGGGGCGTCGGACGCCGACCGCGACGTGGCCACCGCCATGGCGGCCAAGGAGCCGGCGTGGGCGGAGGCTGTCGCGATCGACACCAGTGGCCCTCTGGAATCCGCGGTCGTCCAGGCACTGGCGGTCGTACGCCCGTGGAGCACCGGCCAGCTCCCGATCTTCCGCCGCCCCCGGATGGAGCCGGACTGAGCCGGGTTGCTCACCGCTGGCCGAAGGCGCACTGTTCCGCGGCAGGCTGTTCAACTGTGGGTCGTGGGGTCGGCGTAGCGCAGCAGTACGCCCACGCCCTCGCGCAGCCGCAGCTGCTGCTCGGGCACCACGACCAGTTCGGCCTTCGTGCCGACCAGGGCACGGGTCAGGGCCGCGTCGGCGCGTTCCTCGCGGACGTCCTGGGCGCCGTAGGAGCGCAGTTCCTGTTCGGTGAGGGAGAGTTGTCCCGGTTCCGGACCGACCCACAGTCGCAGCGTCGACTCGGGATGGTTGTTGAGGAACAGGGCCTTGACGCGACCACGCTGCAAGGCCGATACGGCAGCGGAGAGGCCCTCGGCCGACGCTCCGTCGCGTGCCTGCTGTGCGAGGAAAGCGTCCAGCAGGGCCCGGTCGTGCGCCGCCATGCGCCCGCCGAAGAGACCTTCGAGCCGGTGCTCGAGCAGCGCCCGCCCAGGCTGGGACTCACCGGCGCCTTCGACCGTGGTGACCTGGCCTTGCAGGAAGGCGGGGAGTCGGTTGACGAGGATGCCGCGGGCCCAGACGTCTCCGGCGACGACCACCGCTTCGCCGTCGATGCGCCGTGCGTGGCCCTCCAGTTCCCGGCCGATGACCTCGGCGGCGTATAGCCAGTCGGACACGGGGACCTCCTCGTACAGGCGGTACCCCGACATGACCTTGGTCAGGGGCCAGATGCCGGCCTCGGCGTCGATGCGCACGGTGCCGGTGGCGTCCGTGGAGTGGCGGCCGCCGTAGTGGACGTGGACCGCCAGGTACGGGATACCGGGCGCGTGCTGGACGACCATCGGCATGGTGTCCGGCAGCGTTCCGAAGCGTGCCGTGTCCCGTGCGGGAGGGGCGGGCAGCTCATCCATCAGGGCCAGCCGGCCGTGTGCCGTGAACACGGCCTGCCCGTGGGTGCCGGGGACGTCCGTGTCGCAGCCCACCATACGCGCCACCGTGCTGATGGAGTCCTGATCCGCTCCTTCGGACATCAGAGCGTCCCGCAGATGCCGCCAGCGCAGTTCCACGGCGGCGTCGGGATCCTGGATATCGCGAGAAGTGTCCAGGTAGACCGACGCGAAGGGGCCCGGCTGTTTGTACAGAGGTTCCAGAAACGAAAGTCTCATGGTCACTCCCGCGCACGGTGCCGGCGTCTCGGGGCGGGAGGCCGCGCTCTCATGATGCCTGCGGACAGGGTCGTCGCCGTTCACCTCCGCGAGGAGTGCGCTCCGATTACTTCCCATGGTGCACTTCCCCGCCCGACCGGGCGACTCCGCCGCAACCTGCTCAAGTCAGCGGTGCCGGTCGGAAGCCCGGCCTCTTCGATGGCCGCCGTCACTCCGGGACGACCAGCCGGCCCGTCTCCCCAGGCTGGAGCCGCACGGCGCGGTCCGGCAGCCGGATGTCGATGGGAGACCGGTCGGACGACGGTACCGCGATCTCCAGACGGCCCCGTTCCAGCCGCAGCCTCACTCCCCAGTGCCCCTGGTACCGGATGGAGAACCCGTACGACGACAGCTCCGGCAGCGGCACGGGATCGAGCCACAGCGCTCCGGACCGGGTCTCGAGCCCGGTCAGTCCTCGCTGGACGAGGTCCAGGGTGCCCGCCATGGCACCGAGGTGGATGCCCTCCCCGGTGGTGCCGCCCTGCACGTCGGCGATGTCGCCCCGCAGGGTCTCCAGGCAGAACGCCCACGCCTCGGCGCGCCGGGCCCGGGCCAGAACCCAGCCGTGGACCAGGCCGCTGAGTGTGGACCCGTGGCTGGTGCGGGCGAGGTAGTAGTCGACGGTGCGGCGCCAGATCTCGTCGTCGAGCCTGTGGCCCAGGCGCCGGAAGAGGGCCTGGAGCTCGGACGGTGCGAACAGATAGCCCAGCATCAGCACGTCCGCCTGCTTGGACGCCCGGTAGCGGTTGACGGAGTCGCCCTCCGCCTCCAGGATCCGGTCGAGACGCCGGATGTCGCCGTAGCGCTTCCGGTAGCCGTCCCAGTCGAGCTCGGCGAGGTCTCCGTAGCCCTCGAACTGGCTGATGACGTCGTCGTGGAACGGCACGTGGAGCGTGCGGGAGATCTCCTCCCAGCGGTCGAGTTCGCCGCCGTCCAGGCCGGTGCGCTCGACGAGTTCGAGGCGCCGGGGTTCGGGCAGGGCGCGCAGCAGCTCCAGGGTGCGGGTCAGTACCCAGACAGCGGTGACGTTGGTGTACGCGTTGTCGTCCAGGCCGGGCTCGGACGCGCCGGGGTAGGCGTCGTGGTACTCGTCCGGGCCGACCACGCCGCGGACGCGGTGCCGCCCGAGGGTGTTGTCGTAGGTGGCCGAGTCCGCCCAGAACCGGGCGGTCTGCAGAAGCATCTCGGCGCCCTTGGTGTGCAGGAACTCGTCGTCGCCGCTGGCCTCGCAGTACTGCCACACGTTGTACGCGACGGCGGAGCCGACATGCCGCTGGAGCCGGGTGCGGTCCGGCAGCCAGCGCCCGGAGCGAGGGTTGAGGTGCAGCTCCGGGGTCTCCTCGCGTCCGTCGCTGCCGCTCTGCCACGGGTACAGCGCCCCCCGTCGGCCGATCGCGCGGGCGGCGGCCCGGGCGCGGTCCAGGCGGCGGTGGCGGTAGTGGAGCAGCGCACGGGAGACCTCGGGGAAGTGCAGGTTGAGGTACGGCAGCACGAACAGCTCGTCCCAGAAGACGTGCCCGCGGTAGGCCTCTCCGTGCAGGCCCCGCGCGGGCACGCCCACGTCCAGGTCGGCGGTGTGCGGCGAGAGGGTCTGCAGGACGTGGAAGAGGTGCAGCCGCAGCACCCCTCCGGCCTCCCCGGGGATCTCGAGGTCGGCCCGCCGCCACAGCAGGCGCCAGGCGGTGCGATGGCTTTCCAGCAGCGCTTCGAAGCCGGGGGCCTGGCGGACACGGTCGATCACGGCCTGGAGTGGGTCGCTGATCGCCGGGTCGCGGGAGGTGTGCAGGGCGACGGTCTTGTCGACGGTGACGGTCAGGTCGGGCGCCAGATCGAGACGCAGGCTCTGGACGACGCGGGGGAACGGATGCCCCGTGACGACGGGCACGTCGGCGGTCAGCCTGCCGGCCAGGCCGATCCGGATGTCGGAGGTGCGCGTACGACAGCGCAGCCAGACCGTGTCCGCGGCGTCGGTACCGGTGTGCACATGGGTGAGGTGGCGGCCGTCCAGGTCCCGGTACCGCGCCACGCCGGCATTGGTGACACCGCCGTCCAGTGCGGCCTCGACCTCCAGTGCGACGGCGCACCCCTCGGCCGTGAACTCGGTACGCAGGGCCGCGACATGGGGGTCGGCCATATGCACCAGGCGCTGCTGGCGCACCGACAGCGCGCGCCCGTCGCCGAGCCCGTACCGGGTGCGACGTTCCAGCAGGCCCGTGGACAGGTGCAGGACCTGACCGTGGTCGAGCACGGTCCCCGTGTCCGGGGTGAGCCACGGCTGCCCGGGGAGGCGGAAGCGCAGCGGCAGCCAGTTGGGAAGGTTGACCATGTCCTCGTTCTCGACCCGGCGGCCCGCCACGAGTGAGGTGAGCCTGTTGTAGCAGCCGGCCACGTAGGTGCCGGGGTAGTGCACCTCGTCCGCGGGGCACTCGGGAAGGGCTCCGCGCGTGGCGAAGTAGCCGTTGCCCAGCGTGCACAGGGACTCCCGCAGGCGTTCCTCGACGGGCTCGTAGCCCTCGTACTGCCAGGTCCAGCCCGTCACTGCGGCGCTCCTCCCACGAGCGGTCCTCCGGGGCGTACGACGACGTCGGCACCGGCACCAGTCTCGCGCCGGATCCCGGGCCGCCGCGCGATCCACGCCGACGGACGAGGGCGAGCCGGGTGTCTGGCAGTACCATCGGCTGGCCCCGCCCTCGTTCCTCAGCAGCCACGACGGCATCGGGAAAGGGCGTTCGGTGACGCCTGGCGGGGGCCTGTCCATCCGCCTGCAAGGCCGCAGGGTTCAGTCCCTGAGGACGCACCGTGTTCGCAGGCCGCCGAGAGGTTGCTTGTAAGGCCGATCGGCCCCCGCGCCGGGACATCCAGCACCTGTCACGCGGCCCGCCCGCGTCCGACGCTGGGAAGGCACCTGCCCATGGAGCCGAGGAGCCGCGTCATGGCACGTTATGTGTACGACTTCTCGGAGGGGGACCGTGGCAAGGCGGACCTGCTCGGCGGCAAGGGTGCGAACCTCGCGGAGATGGTCCGACTGGGCCTGCCGGTGCCACCGGGATTCGTCATCACCACGGACGCCTGCCGAACCTTTCTGTCCACCGGCACCGAGCCGGACGGTATGTCCGAGGAGGTCTCCCGCCATCTGGCGACCGTGGAGGCCGCCGCCGGGCGCCTGCTGGGGCAGCCCGACGACCCGCTCCTGCTGTCCGTACGCTCAGGTGCGCGCTTCTCGATGCCCGGCATGATGGAGACAGTCCTCGACATCGGCCTGAACGACAACTCCGTCCTGGGTCTGGCCAAGACGTCCGGGAGTGAACGCTTCGCCTGGGACTCGTACCGCCGACTTGTACAAATGTTCGGCAGTACGGTCATGGGTGTCGACACCGCTTTCTTCGAGGAGGCCATGACGCTCCTCAAGAAAGCGCGCAACGCCCCGGACGATCTGCGTCTGGACGCGAGCGATCTCGCCTCGCTCGTGAACAACTACAAGAGCCTGATCCGGCAGGAGACCGGAGAGCCCTTCCCGCAATCCCCCGCCGAACAGCTGCGCCGGGCGATCCTCGCGGTCTTCCGGTCCTGGAACGCCGGACGCGCCCGCCTGTACAGGCGGCGTGAACACATCCCCGACGACCTGGGCACCGCGGTCACCGTGCAGCGCATGGTCTTCGGCAATCTGGGCGCCGACTCCGGGAGCGGGGTCGCCTTCACCCGCGACCCGGCCACCGGACGGCAGGGCCTGTACGGCGACTACCTGCCCAACGCACAGGGTGAGGACGTCGTCTCCGGCGTCCGGAACCCCGTGCCCCTGGCCGACCTGGAGGGCCTGGACCCGCCCTCGTTCGCGCAGCTGCGCGACCACATGCGGACCCTGGAGAGGCACTACCGCGATCTGTGCGACATCGAGTTCACCATCGAGCGCGGCACCCTGTGGATGCTGCAGACCCGGGTGGGCAAGCGCACCGCCGAGGCGGCGTTCGCCATCGCCGCCGAACTGGTCGACGGGGGCCTCATCACCCCCGGCGAGGGCCTGGCGCGGGTGAACGGGGACGGGCTCGCGCAGTTGATGTTCCCGCGCTTCGACACCTCCGCGACCGGCGAGGCGCTCGCGCATGGGATCCCGGCCTCGCCGGGCGCCGCCGTCGGCGCGGCGGTCTTCGGCTCCGTGGAGGCCGGCCGACGTGCTGCGGCGGGCGAGAGCGTCGTCCTCGTACGCCAGGAGACGACCCCGGAAGACCTGCCCGGCATGGTCGCCGCCCAGGCCGTGCTGACCAGCCGGGGCGGCAAGACGAGTCATGCGGCCGTTGTCGCCCGTGGCATGGGCAGGGTCTGCGTGTGCGGTGCCGAGAAACTCTCCGTGGACACCGAGAGCCGACGCTTCACCACCGGCGACGGCACCGTGGTCGAGGAGGGAACGGTGATCTCGGTGGACGGCTCCACCGGCGCCGTCTACTCCGGCGCGGCCCCGCTGATCGACTCGGCGGTCATGCGGTACCTGGAGACCGGTGAGCGATCGGCCGGGGTGGTCGACGCGGTGGCCCGCGCCCTGCGGCAGGCCGACGCCGTACGGAGGTTGGAGGTGCGGGCCAACGCGGATACACCCGAGGACGCTGCCCGTGCCCGCCGCTTCGGGGCGCAGGGCATCGGGCTGTGCCGCACCGAACACATGTTCCTCGGTGAGCGCCGGAAGCTGGTCGAGGAGATGATCCTGGCCCGCACGGGCGACGAGCGGGCCCACGCGCTGGAGGCGCTGCTGCCCCTCCAGCGACGGGACTTCACCGGCATTCTGGAGGCGATGGACGGCCTGCCCGTCACCATCCGCCTGCTGGACCCGCCGCTGCACGAGTTCCTGCCCGACCGCACCGAGCTGGCCGTCCGCATCGCCTCCGCCGAAGTCGCCGGCAACGAGCCGGACCCACACGATGCGGAAGTACTCGACGCGGTGAACCGCATGCACGAGGAGAATCCGATGCTCGGCCTGCGCGGTGTGCGCCTCGGCCTGGTGGTCCCGGGTCTGGTCGCGATGCAGGTACGAGCCGTCGCCGAGGCGATCGTGGAACGCACAAGGGCGGGCGGGACTCCGAAAGCGGAGATCATGGTGCCGTTGGTCGGCGCCGTGGAGGAACTCCGGCTCGCCCGCGAGGAGGTGGAGCATGTGCTGGCCGACGTCTCCAAGGAATACGGCCTCCCCGTGCGGTGCCCCGTCGGCACCATGATCGAGTTGCCCCGGGCGGCCCTCACGGCCGGCCGGATCGCCGAAGAGGCGGAGTTCTTCTCCTTCGGCACGAACGACCTGACCCAGACCACATGGGGTTTCTCCCGCGACGATGTGGAGGCGGCGTTCTTCTCCGCCTATCTCGACAGGGGAGTCTTCGCCACGTCCCCGTTCGAGAGGATCGACCGTGAGGGCGTGGGCCGACTGGTCCGGATTGCGGTGACCGAGGGCCGTGCGGCACGTCCCGGCCTGAAGATCGGAGTCTGCGGTGAACACGGCGGCGATCCCGAGTCCGTGCACTTCTTCGACGCCGCCGGACTGGACTATGTCTCCTGCTCGCCGTTCCGCGTCCCGGTGGCCCGCCTGGAGGCCGGCCGGGCAGCGTTGTCGGGGATCGAGGCCGGGGACAGCCGGTGAGCGGCACCCCGGGCCCCCACCGGGCTACGGGGAGCGGTCGGTCTCGTCACACGGTGATCCGGCGCCCGGTGATACCGAGCGGCTCGATGCGGATCCACAACTCGCGCTGTCCGCCCGCCCAGGGCGTGCTGTACGCCTGTTCCTCCAGCCGGCGTACGGTCTCGGGATCCGTCACGGCTTGGGCGTGGCCGCTCACCAGGACGCTCCAGCCCTGGCTCAGGGCTTCGTCGAGATGGTCGACCTCGAAGGCCACTTGAGCGCCCGCGGCCTGCGCGGGTACCGCGTGGGGGCGCGTCCTGAAGACCAGCGTCCCCTGGACGACACTGTAGTTCACGGGGACGATCACCGGTCCCGAGGCGGTGTGCATCGCGAGTCTTCCCACACCGTGCGTCGAGAGCAGGTCGCGGCATTCCTGCGCGGTCAGTTCCGTGAACTTCGGGCGTCGGCCCGCCTGCCCGAGGCCGGGTGGAAGATCGACGTCGCCGCCGGAGAGGTCCCGGACGGTGGTCCCGAGTGCCCCGGCCAGCCTGAGGAGGGAGGCCGCGCCGGGCGCGGCGGTGGGCTGCTCCTCCAGGTACTGGAGGTAGCTGGAAGCCATACCGGCCCGTTCGGCCGCGTCCTCTCGGGTCAGGCCGAGTTCCTCTCGGCGCAGGGCGATGCGGCGGCCGAGGTCGCCCGTAGGACGCTCTCCCCCGGTGTTCGATGCGGCCTGTGCGGCCATGGCCCGTCACCTCCGCTCATGATGGTCTGCGCAGCCGGTCATCGGCGATGCCGTACGGTGGCCGCTCGCCGGCCGGCAGGCGGGAGTCGTCGAAACGGCAGGTGAGCTGGTCGATCACCGTGACCACGCCGTCGATCTGCCTGGTCATGGAGACGGCGATCTCCGTCTCGCTCTTTCGTTCCAGCCGGCCGGTGAGGGTGACCACGCCTTCAGCCACGAAGACATCGATGGTCCTGGGCGGCAGCCTAAGCGTACGGGTCAGCACTTCCTCGATCACCTCGCCACGGATCTCCGTGTCGGGCCGCAGAAAGACCTGGAGCAGGTCCCGGCGGGTGACGATGCCGACGAGCCGCTCCTCCTCATCCAGTACAGGCAGCCGCTCCACATGCCGCTGCACCATGGTCCGTGCGGCTTCGGCGATGGTCTCCTCGGCGTGCACGGTGACGGGCGGCGCGGTCATCACCTGACCGGCGGTGAAGGCCCTGGACTTCGCAGCCTGTCGCCGTGCACTGGACGTCAGCCCGGCGAGCCGGAAGCGGGGCCTGGGCTCGTGCGCGTCCAGGGCTTCCGACTGCCTGGTCACCAGGTCCGTCTCGGAGATGACGCCGATGACCTTGTCGTCGTCGTCCACGACGGGCAGTCCGCTGATCCGGCGGTCCGAAAGGAGCCGCGCGACCTCCTTGAATGGAGTGCGGTACTCGGCGCGGACGACATCCATGGTCATCACGGAGCCGACCTTGTTGTG
The DNA here is from genome assembly GCF_040644655.1 of Streptomyces sp. NPDC046931. Classification (NCBI taxonomy): domain Bacteria; kingdom Bacillati; phylum Actinomycetota; class Actinomycetes; order Kitasatosporales; family Streptomycetaceae; genus Streptomyces; species Streptomyces sp. NPDC046931. Next base: position 4,307 of record NZ_JBEYWX010000025.1, on the reverse strand, counting down.
TTTCATGTCCGTTCCCTCCTCAGCGGAGTCGGCGCAGATACGGGTCCTGGTGCCTGCGGGGAAGCAGGCGTACGCGTGCGTCGAGCACGGTGACCCCGGTCGGCGCGGCAAGGACGGGGTTGAAGTCGGCCTCCGCGAGCTGCGGCAGATCGCTCGCCATGCCGGATACACGCAGGAGCAGTTGCTCCAGAGCTTCCAGGTCGACGGGTCCGCCCCCGTGCACACCGAACAGGAGCCGAGCGCAGCGGGGTGCCGTGATCAGGTCGTGGACGTCCTGGTCGGTGAGCGGGGCGAGGCGGGCAGCGTGGTCGGCGAGCACCTCGGTCGCGGTGCCGCCGAGACCGAAGAGGACGAGAGGGCCGAACACCTCGTCCTGGACGACACCGGCGAACAGCTCGATGCCGCGAGCCGCGAGCGGTTGGACGACCACACCGGTCATCCGGCCCGCGAACCGTGTTTCGAAGTCCCGGAAGGCGGCGCGTACTTGCTCGTCACCCTGGAGATCGAGGTGGACGGCATGCTGCTCGCTCTTGTGCAGCAGGCCCGGGCAGTGGGCCTTCATGACGATCCGGCCGTCGGGTCCGCGCAGCCGCTTCGCGGCGATCACGGCGTCGTCCTCCGTCTCGGCCCAGGCCCAGGTAAGTTGGGGGATGCCGTAGCAGGCCAGCAGCTCGGCGCAGGTGCGCGGTTCGAGCCAGCCTCCGTCCGCACGGGTCTCGAGGTAGGCGTCGGCGATCTCGTGGGCATGCGGGGTGTCGATTCCGGCGAGGGCCGGGACGGTCCCCATGGGCCGGGCGAGCCAGGCCGCTCGGCGGGCGGCGTGGGCCAGGGCCCGTGCCGCCCCCTGGGGGTCGGCGTACGAAGGAACGGGTCCGCCGACGGTGGCGGGCAGCAGCTTCACCGGCAGGTCCTGTTCGAGGCGTACCGCGACGACCGGTCGCCCCCGGTGTCCAGTGCCACCGGTGAGGGCGCGGGTCAGGTCCTCGCCGGTCGCCGCGGCGACCGCCGTGGGTACGAGTGCCACCAGCACGGCGTCGATGTCCGGGAATCGCAGGATCCGGCCCAAGCAGGCCCGAAGCTGGTCTTCGGAGACGGCGGCGGTGGTGTCGACGGGGTTCCCCGCCGCGGCACCGTGGGGCAGCACGGCAAGCAGGTCGTCGATGGCCTCGGGGGTGAGCGCCGGCAGGGCAAGCCCGGCCTCGACGCAGGCGTCGGCCGCCAGGACCCCGACACCGCCCGCATTGGCGACGATCACGACGCGCGTCCCGGCGGGGAGCGGCCGGGAGTGCAGGAAGGCCGCGGTCTCGAGGAGTTCGCCAACGGATCGCGTGGCGGTGATGCCGGCCTGGGTGAACAGCGCCTGCCGGGTCATGGTACGGGTGGCGGCCGCCGCGGTGTGCGAGGCGGCGGCGCGGCGGCCCGCGTCGGTGCGGCCCGCGTCGACGGTCAGAACAGGCATGCGACGGGTGACGCGCCGGGCGGTGCGGGAGAACGCCCGCGGGTTGCCGAAGGACTCCAGGTGCAGCAGGGCCAGGTCGGTGCGGCCGTCGCTCTCCCACCACTGGAGCATGTCGTTGCCGCTGACGTCGTATTTGTCACCGAGGGATGCGAACGACGAGACGCCGATGCCCAGCCGGGACAGACCGTCGAGCAGCGCGATCCCCACGCCGCCGGACTGCACGGCCACGCCTGCGGTGCCGACGCGTGGGTGGTCGGCAGCGAAGGTGGCATCCATGCGCAGCTCGGGATCGGTGTTGGAGATGCCGAGGCAGTTGGGGCCCACGAGGCGCATGCCGTACGTACGGCATGCGGTCATCAGGCTCTGGGCCTGGGGGCGGTCGAGGCCGGCGGTGACGACAACGAGTGCCCTGACGCCCGCCTTGCCGCACTCCTCGGCGGTGGCCGGGACGGCGGCGGCGGGCACAGCCACGACCACGAGGTCGGGGGGCTGGGGCAATGCGGGGACCGAGGAGTACGAGGGCACGCCCAGGATCGAGGTGATCTTCGGGTTCACCGCGTAGAGGCGTCGTGTGAAGCCGCCCGCGTGCAGGTGGTGCAGGATGGCCCTCCCCACCGATCCCGGTTTGCGGCCCGCGCCGACGACGGCGACCGCGTGCGGCCTCAGCAGTGGCTCCAGGCTGGCGACGTCGGCGGCCTTGCCTCGTGCCTCCACGGCCGAGAGGTAGGTGTCGTCCTCGTCGAGTGCGATGGTGCAGTGGACCTCGGGCCCCTCGAAGTGGCGCCTGGTGCACAGGCCGAGGTCGGCGAAGAGCCGGAGCATGTCGCGGTTCTCGCTGAGCGCGTCGGCCTCGAACGTGGTGATGCCCTCCGTGCGTGCCGACGAGACAAGATGCTCGATGAGCAGGGTGCCGACACCGCGGTGGTGCAGTCCGTCGGCGACCGCGATGGAGACCTCGGCCGTGTCCTTGTCGTCCCCTGTGTCGTAGTCGGCCAGGCCCAGCACCCGGCCCTGGGCCTCGGCCAGCAGTGCCCGGTAGCCGGGACGTGCCGGGGCGCACGCACGGTCGGCGGCCATGGCGGCGGAACTCGGGCTCACAGCGAAGAACCGCAGCCGAAGGTTTTCCGGTGACATCTCGGCGTAGAACTCCCGCAACCGCTTGTGATCGCCCGGTTGCACGGGCCGGATGCACACGGTGGTACCGTCCGCGAGCAGAGCGTGGACCGGGGGGCAGCTGAGCGTGTCGTCCGTCATCGCGTGTCGCCTCCGAGCCCTCTCGACTCTTTCGAGCATCCGACTGCCGTGACGGTGATCACATGGGCTGTCCGGGACGGGACGGGGGGCCGGTCGGCCCTGAAATCGGATGGCGGTCGCGCGCGGGGTCCTCAGAAGCACGGTGCGGGATCCCCTGCCTTGAACAGGAAGTGGGGCGCGCGGCCAGGAGGTTCTTGTCGCAGCAGCGGTGGGCGGGCGGCAGAGCCGACGGGGAAGTAGTGGCGACGCATGCGGCGACGCACGCGCTGATCGGGGCGGTGCCGACCGGCACGGAACTCGGCAAGGGGGTCTGTCCGTCGGAGAAAAGGGGCTGATCACCGGGGGCCGAACCGTCACCCATGCCCCTGCCCTGCACGCACGGGAACACGCCACACCAGCCGCGTGCCGCCGCCCCCACGGTGTCCCCCGACGGTCAGCGTGCCGCCCAGCGCGAGCGCCCGTTCTTCCATGTTCTTCAGCCCACTACGCACGGCACCCTCAGGAATCCCGCAGCCGTCGTCGGTGACCATGAGTGTCACCTCCCCCAGCTCGCAACGCAGACAGACATCCGCGGAGCGTGCCCAGGCGTGTCGGGCCGTGTTGCTCAGGGCCTCGCCGAGGACGGCGATCACCTGGTCGGCGACGTCGTCGGGGACATCGGTGTCCACGAGTCCCTCGATGCGCAGCGCGGGCGTGAAGCCCAGGGAGGCGGCCGACGCCATGACCGTCTCGGACACTCGTCTGCGCAGGCCGGCTCCCTCCTTCGCCGCACCACCGGGTATCCGCAGCCCGAAGATGGTCGACCGAATGATCTTGATCGTCTCGTCGAGGTCGTCGACGGTCCGCGACAGCCGTTCGGCGGCCTCGGGGTGGTCGACGAAGCGCTGGGTGCTCTGCAGCGTCATACCGGCCGCGAACAGCCGCTGGATGGCGAGGTCGTGCAGATCGCGGGCGATCCGCTCGTGGTCCTGCAGCAGCGCGATATGTTCCGCTTCCCGACGGCGCTCGGCCAGCTCCAGCGCGAGCGCGGCCTGCCCCGCGAACCCGAGCAGCGGACCGGCGTCGGTGTCCGTGAACGGGGTGCGGCCCGCCGTGCGCCCGAGCAGCAGCACCCCGAGGGATTTGCCGCCCGCGCCCAGCGGCACACCGATCACAGGCCCGAGCCCGGCCCACAATCCCGAGTCCCGGTTGATCCTCACGTCCTTCTGGATGTCGGCGCTGACCACCGGCGCCGCAGCACTCAGAACCGCTTTCACGAAACCGTCCTGCCCGCACGCCACGAGGCCGCGCCGCCGCTCCGCCCCGAGGCCGACCGCGAGCGGCGGCCGTAGCACGTCCTCCCCGGACACCCGCTCGGCGATCATCCCCACATCGGCCGAGACGATGTGCTGAGCCTGCTCGACCATCAGCTCCAGCACGTCCTCACCCGGAGCACCGGACAGCAGCGCATTGGTCACCTGGGAGCTGACCTTCAACCAGCGCTCGCGCAGCCGCGTCTTCTCGTAGAGCCGGGCGTTCTCGACGGCGACGCCCGCGGCCACCGCCAGGGTGGACAGCACCGCCTCGTCCTCGGCGTCGAACTCCGCGGCGCCGC
>NZ_JBEYWX010000024.1:0-112095 GCF_040644655.1 Streptomyces sp. NPDC046931 | reverse complement strand
CCGGCTGGTGCTGATCGTGTAAGAGCTGGCGGACCGCTGGTCCCCAGCCAACGTGAGCCAGGAATCCCCGTCCTTTAGGGCGGGGAGGATGTCAAGGGACACGCTCGCCTTCCGGGCGTGGGGAGGTGCCGGCGGCCGTGGCCGCCCACAGCGCGGCGAGCGCGTCGTCCAGCGTGTGGGACGGCCGCCAGCCGAGGGCTTCCGCCGCTGCGGTGATGTCGGAACACTGCCAGGAAATCTCGGCCGAGCGGGCCGAGCCGCCCGTGTCCTCCTCCGTACGCCCACGGAAACCCGCCGCGCGGGCCAGTCCCCTCACCAGATCGCGTACGGGGACGGCCTGGCCGGCGCCGATGTTGAGGACCCGTGGCAGCGGACCGGGAGCGGCCACCGCCAAGTCAACCGCCCGTGCGACATCGCGCACGTCCACGAAGTCACGGAACGCGGACAGATCACCGAGCCGCAGCACCGCCTCCGGGTCCTCCCCGGCCGCGCGCAGCAGCGCCGCCGTCCGGCCGGGCAGCCCGCTGGACGGCGCACCGGGCCCCACCGGGTTGCCCACCCGCAGTACCACCGCGTCCAGGCCCGAGGCGGCCACCGCGACCGTGCCCGCGAGTTTGGTCGCACCGTACGGGGTGACCGGCCGGGTGGCCGCCGACTCCGTCGTCCGCGTGTCCGGCACGCCCGGGCCGTACTCGGCGGCCGAGCCCAGGTGGACCAGACGCGCCGCGGGCGCCGCCTCCCGCAGCGCCGCGCACAGCACCGCCGGGCCGCGGGCGTTGACCTCGGCGAGGGTCACGGCGTCGCCGCCGGTCGCACCCGCGCAGTTGACCACGGCGTCGGGCGCCACCGACGCCAGGGTCTTCGCCAGCGACTCAGGCCGGCCGGACGCGAGGTCGACGGCGACGTCGGCGCCGGGGGAGCGGCCGCCGACGAGGACCGGCACGCCCGGCCGGGCGCGCAGCCGCTCGACGACGTGACCGCCCAGAAAACCGGTTCCGCCCAGGACGAGAATGCGCATGCGGTGCTCAGGCTCCCTTGAGCAGAAGTGACTTGCGCGAGGTGAACTCGGCGTTGGCCCGGTCGTAGTCGTCCGGACGGCCGATGTCCAGCCAGTATCCGTCGAACTCGTAGGCGTACGGCGGTTTCTGGTCTCTCAGCAGGTCCAGGACCAGTTCGTCGAAGCCCAGCGGCAGCCCGGGGGTGTAGCCGTCGAGAGTCCCACGGGACACTCCGTAGACCCCCATGGAGACGCGGTAGTCCATGCTGGGCTTCTCGGTGAAGGCGACGACCTTGCCGGACTCCGTGGTCAGCACCCCGAAGTCGATGTGCACCTTGCGGGCGTAGGTGGCGATGGTCAGCGGTGCTCCCGACTCCCGGTGGGTGCGCAGCACATCTGCGTAGTCCAGGTCGGTGAGGACATCGCCGTTCATCACCAGGAACGTCTCGGGCAGCCGGTGGCGCAGGTTCAGCAGCGGGCCCATGGTGCCCAGGGGGCTCTCCTCGGTGGCGTAGTCGACGGTCATGCCCCACTGGGACCCGTCGCCGACGTAGGCGCGGATGATCTCGCCCAGATGGCCGATGGCGATGGTGCAGTGGGTGAAACCGGCCGTGCAGAGCTGACGCAGCACGATCTCCAGGATGGCGTGCTGGTCGCCGATGGGGACGAGCGGCTTGGGCAGTGCGGTGGTGTAGGGCCGCAGCCGGACGCCCTTGCCTCCCGCCAGGATCACTGCGTGCATGGGGCTCCTCCTTCGTCGGTGCCGGGGACGACGTGCAGGCTGGGATCAGATGTTGTAGATGCCGGTCTTGTACCGGTCCAGGTTGGCCGGATCGCGGAAGAACTCCACGGTGTGAGCGAGCCCTTCCTCCAGGGTGCGGGCGGGCTCCCAGCCGGTTGCCGCGGCCAGCCGGGACGCGTCCGCGACCAGCCGCATCACCTCGGAGTTCGCGGGGCGGATACGCTCGGCGTCCTCCCGCACCTCGAGTGCGGTGTCCATCACCTTGCCGATCAGCGCGACGAGGTCGCCCACCGAGATCTCCCCGCCGGTACCGGCGTTGAAGGTGCGGCCCACGACCCGCTCGGCCGGCGCGCCGCCCACCGCGAGGAACGCCTGCGCGGTGTCCTTGACGTAGGTGAAGTCCCGTGTGGGACGCAGGTCCCCGAGGGTCAGGGTGCGCTCGCCGGCCGCCACCTGGCCGATGACGGTGGGGATCACCGCGCGCATCGACTGGCGGGGTCCGAAGGTGTTGAACGGTCTGAGTGTCACCACCGGAGTACCGAAGCTCGCGTGGTAGCCGTCCGCCAGCCGGTCCCCGCCCGCCTTCGACGCGGCGTACGGGGACTGGGTGTTGATGGGGTGGTCCTCGGTGATCGGCACGGTTTGTGCGGTGCCGTACGTCTCGCTGGTGGAGGTGTGCACCAGCCGGGGCGTGCCGAGGGCACGCACCGCCTCCAGCACGTTCAGCGTGCCCGTGACATTGGTGTCCACGTAGCTGTGCGGCGCCCGGTAGGAGTACGGGATCGCGATGAGCGCGGCCAGGTGGTAGGCGACGTCGGCGCCGTCCAGCAGGGCGCGGACCGAGCCGGGGTCCCGGACGTCACCGAGGACGATCTCCACGTGGTCCAGGACGTCCGGGGCGAGGGTCTCCAGCCATCCGTAGGAGGAGAAGGAGTTGTACAGGACCATGGCCCTGACCCGGTGCCCGGCGGCGACCAGCGCCTCGGTGAGGTGGGAGCCGATGAAACCCTCGGCTCCGGTGACGGCGGCGAGCGGTGCGGAGGTCAACTCGTGTGTCCTTCCGGTCGGTTCGTGTGCGTGGTCGTGCGGGGACCCCCGGTGCCGTGCGGTGGCACCCGGAGGGCGGCGAGGCGGGCCTGCCGTACGGCGGGCCGCGCACCGGCCGGTTCTTCAGGCGTGTGGGGCCGGTCGTCCGAGCCGGCGCAGCGCGCACACCGTCAGACACAGCGAGGCGGCGGCGCAGCACAGGGGCAGGAACACCGGGCCCGGTGGCAGGTGCAGCAGCGTGACCGCCCCGGTGCCGGCTGCGGCCGCGAGGCAGATCACCGCCGGCGGCCAGGCCGCTCCGAACGCCTGGAGGAGCAGTGCGATCCACAGCGTGGCCGCGAGCAGCGGCAGCGCGACCGGCTCGGCGCCGGTGAGGAGTGCGGCGGGCAGCAGAGGCCCGACGTAGGCGAGCAGGCACAGGGCCAGGACGCCCGCCGAACGCAGAAGGAATCCGGCGGGTGTCGCGGTCGCGCGCAGCGCCGCGACCGACAGCCCTCGGTAGCGGTACAGCAGCCATTCGGCCGGCCCCATGCTCACGGTCAGCACGATCACCGCGTACGGCTCCCGGCGTCCCTCCAGCAGCACCAGCGTGCCCGCGGCCAGTCCGAACAGGCCGTACGGCAGGGACGACAGCAGCCGGGGCCGGCTGCCGACCGCTGCCGAGGGGAGGGCGAGGACCTGCCGCAGGACCCGGCCGACAGCGGCGAGCGTCGCGACCAGCGCCAGCAGCGGCAGACCGACCCGCAGCAGCCTCCCCGGCTCCCACCACGGGAGTACGGCAGCACCGGCGACCAATGGGGACAGTGCGGCCAGCAGCAGCCACTCCCCGCCCAGCACCAACAGCACCCCCGCCGCCGCCAGATACACCGACTGCGCGGCCGCCGCCAGGATGATGCGGCCGCCCCCGGCGGGCAGCGCGGCGAGGAGCGTGGCCACCGCCGCGCCCAGGGGCGCGCCGGTCAGCAGCGCGCGCCCGGCCTCCCGTCGCCCCGTCGCCATCCGCAGATGGGCGCGGTGGCCGAGGGCCTGCCCCCATGCCCAGGACGCGAGCCCCGCCACGATCAGGACGCTGGTGTGCCGACCGGGGTGCCACAGGGGTGCCGTGAGCAGATAGGCCAGTCCCGGCAGGGCGAACAGCACACCGCGCAGCAGACAGCGCACAGTGTCCGGGCGCCAGGGGTCGGGTGCCGGCACAGGCTCGGGGAAGGCCCGCGGTACGCGCTCGTAGAGCGCGGCGGCGAGGGAGAAAAGGTCCGGGTGCCCGTACCGCTCCTTGATCACGTCGGCGGACAGTCCCTCAGCCTCCAGCAGCGCGGCCACCTCATAGGGGTGGACGGCGGGACCGACGCGGTCGGCCAGCTCGGCGGCCAGCCGGCTGACGGCCTCCTCGTCGGGGCCGCGCCACGGAAGCCGCAGCGCCAGGGTGCCGTCGTCGGCCGGGCGAGGACTCGGCGCCCGCCTCCCGGTCCCGGCCAGCCGCAGTGCCAGCGTGTCCTGTTCCGTCCCGTTCGGCTCGAGCGCCATCGGCCCGCTCATCCGGCCAGGCTCCTCATGCCGGTGGCCGCCGGGGCCGCGGCGTTCGCGTCGTCCGACGCGTCCGGGTCCGCCGCGGGATCCGGGCCGTCCGGCGGGGACTGCGCGGCCGCTCGCGTGGCTACGGCAACCGCAGGCCGGGCGCCCGGCGGAGACTGCGGAACCGGCGCCGGCGACTTCGACGGTGGGGCCGGCGCGGACGCGGATGCCGAGGAGGCATGGGCGAGCGTCGGAAGTTCCAGGTAGATGGAGCGGAAGGTGTCGATGGTCTGGCGCAGGGTGAACTGCTCGATCACCCGCATCCGCGCAGCCTCTCCCATCGCCCGGCGGCGCGCGGGGTCGCTCAGCAACTCGAGCGCGGCCGCGGCCATGGCCGCCGGATCGCGCGGTGGAACCACGAGGCCGGTGCCGCCGACGGCCTCCCGCACCCCGCCCACGTCGGTGGAGACCGTGGCCCGCCCGCACGACATGGCCTCGATCAGGGTGAACGGGAAGCCCTCGCTGATGCTGGAGAGCATCACGACGTTGCCGGCCGCGTAGGCGTCCTTGATGTCGTCGACCCGGCCTTCGAAGGTGACCGCGTCCGCGTGCCCGAGGTCGGCGGCCAGCGCCTCGCATCGTTCCCGGTAGGCCTCCCCGCCACGAGGCGTCCCGCCGAACAGCCGAAGCCGGGCCCCGGGTATGCGCTCCCGGACGAGGGAGAAGGCGCGGACGAGCGTCTCCAGGTCCTTGATCGGGTCGACCCGGCCGGCCCAGCTCAAAGTGGGCACCTCCGGCTCGGGCCCGGCCGGCGGGAACGCGGCGGGATCCACGCCGTTGTAGACGGTGCGGATCGACTCCGGGACGGCACCGCCCTGTTCCTCCCACAGCCGGTTGTAGCGGTTGCCCGGCGTGATCAGGACCGCCCTGCGGTAGCTCTCCTCCGCCAGCAGCCGGAAGAAGCCGAGGACGACGGCCTTCACCGGCCAGCGGTAGGGGGCGGTGCGATAGCCGAGGTAGCGCTCGCGCAGATAGACCCCGTGCTCGGTCAACAGCAGCGGAACCTCGTACCGTTCCAGGCCGGCCAGACCCGGCAGGACGGCGACGCCGCCGCTGACCGCGTGCGCGACCCCTTCCCTGGGCGGCGGCGCGGCCAGGGGACGCAGGGCGTGCTCCAGCAGGGCTGTCGCGGTGAGCGCGTCGTGCAGGGTCGGGCGGGCCTCACGCACGGCCAGGCCCGGCCGGTTCCACACCCCGGCCAGGATCGCGATCGCCCGGTCGCCGCGCAGGAACGGGCTCAGTGCCCCGTCGGCCGCCGCCCGCGCCATCTCGTACAGCGCGGGGCCGAACCCGTCCTCGGCGCACGGATCGAGCAGCGCGGTCAGAAACCGCTCGTAGGCGGCGACCAGCCGGTTGCGGACGCGGCCCTGCGGCGGCCGGCCGTCCGGCGGGGCGCCCCACATCGGGACGGACCGGACACTGGCGATGTGGGCGGGCAGGTCCCACACGACGGGCTCGCGACCGGTGCCGGTGACGGCGATGACGTCGAAGGCGACGTCGGGCATGCCCTGGACCAGCTGGTCGCACCAGACACTGACGCCACCGTGACTGTGCGGATAGGTGCCTTCGGTGAGCAGGGTGACGCGCGTCGCGCCGGGGCGTCGCGCGCCGTGGTGAACGTGCATCGATGTGCTCCACGGCCGAGGTGTGGGGTGGGCGTGCCGGTCCCGGCCGCAGCTGGGCGGCCGGGACCTTCGGTCGGTGCGCCGTTCAGTGGTCCATGTCGTGGGAGGCCTGTGGCGTCACACCCTCGGGGAGACGGGTGTCCGGGGCGGGGCCGGTGGCCGGGGCCGGCCGGGTGACGCGGGCGGTCCGGGGCGGAGCCGCGGCGGACGTCGGCAGGGTGAAGGTGAGCGGGCCGCCGGAGGAGGGCGCCCAGGCGGACACCTCGCCCGCATAGGCGGTGCCGAAGGCGCTGCCGGACAGCCGGGTCCCGGTGGGCAGGGTCGCGGTCGCCGCCACGCCGTTCGGTGCCTGGATGGTCACGGTGTCGCCGACGCGGTAGGCGGTGATCCGGCCCGCGCGCAGGGCGGAGTCCCAGGCGGCACGACGTTGCAGTTCGGTGCCGATCTCCTTCATCCGCAGGTTCACCACGGGGCTGTTGTCCGCGAACAGGGCGTCGTATCCGTCCAGGACACCGGTGAGGACCGGGTAGGCGATGCGGTCCTCGGCGAGGTTGGACTGATGGATGAAGTGGGGCTTCGGGTCGTTGGACAGCACATGGCCGAGGGCGATCCGGGTCTCCAGCGGAACGATGTGGCCGGAGTAGCCGGTGGTGGTGTCCAGCGGTGCCGGCAGGCAGGTGGTGGTGGCCGGGTTGTCCTCGCAGATGCCGCTTCCGCCCTGGGCGCGGGCGGTGTACAGCCAGTTGTACTCGTCGACCTCCTCGGCGGCGTGACCGGCGTTGTAGAAGACGTTCATCGGGTAGCGGGGGACCGTCATGGCCGCACCGACCCGACGCTGCTCCGGCTCACGGGAGTTGTCCGCGGCGAGCCAGGTGACGTGGTTGTCGGCGAGGGCGGGCACGAGATCGGGGTTGTCGTCGGGCTGCTGCGGCAGCACCTTCAGCCCCGAGTGCTCGCCGGTGACCAACTCGCTGTCGTCCAGTGGCAGTCCGGCGATGAGTCCCCAGGCCCGATTGTTGGCGATCTCGTCGGAGATGGCGGTACGGCTGACCCACTGGGTGCTGCCGTCGGCGTTGGTGGCGCACCTCCAGGGCACCACGGTGGTGTCCTGTTCGCAGCCGAGGAAGGCATGCGTATAGGTGTGGTTGACCCAGCGGAACCGGTTGCGGTCGGCGATCAGCTTGTCGGCGAGCTGGTCCACGCCGTTGTTGTCCTCGCGCTGGTCCAGGCTGCCGGAACCGTTGAAGACCATGTCGAGGGTGAAGTGGTGGCTGTTCTGCCAGGCGGTGGCGTAGTCGACGTCGGCGGCGGTCATGCGGATCGGGTGGGGCGTGCCCGCGCCGCCTGTGCAGTCGACGTCTCCGGGAGTGCAGTTGAGCCGGGTGTCCCAGCGGTCGTCGGCGGCGAAGACGTCGTCGACGTGCACGGCGAAGTAGTTCCGGGAGGCCCCGAGGTGCACGCCCCCGGTCATCCACTCCACGACGCCCCGGGCCAGCAGCCGGAACTGCTGCTGGTACTGGTTGTAGACGAAGGTGACGACGAGTTCACGGCGCCCGTCGTGCCGGTACTCACCCACCAGCGAGCCCCGCTTCGACGTTCCCGGGACCGGCGCGTCGACGTACGGGGTGAAGTCCGCACCTGGGGCGGGCGCCGACAGATAGGCGTAACTCTCGTTCAGCTCGTTGGAGTTGTCCTCGAAGGGAACCGATCCGTCGAGATAACCGAAGGGCCCCGACTTGCCTGCGGCGGTCACCTCCGCCCGGACACCGTCGAGGCTCCCCGAGTAGCCGCCCAGCACCGGATACTGCAGGCCGGCCTCGGGGCGGGCGTAGGTGTAGGCGTCGACCTGAGGGATCGAGTACGTCTGCTCGTAGGCCGCGAGCGCCGCCATCTCGGGCGAGCCCGTGGCGAACGGGTTGTCGTTGGGCAGGACCACGGCCTGGAACCTGGCCCGCGGCCGGCCGTCCACCGTGTCGGCGAGGAAACCCGAGTCGATGACCGGCCGGTCGGGACGGTCGAGGTCGATCTCGGTGTACGGCGTTCCCGCGGCGTCCAGCTCGGCCGCGATGGCCTCGGTGGCCGGGCCGCCGTCACTCACCAGCAGGACGCGCAGGTCGATACGGGGTGCGGCGGTGTCTGCGTGGGCCGCGCCGGCCGGCAGCCCCAGTGCTGCGATGAGTGTGCCCACCGTCAGCGCGCTGGTGCGTATGGTCCGCTTCATGCGGTGAAGTCCCCTCCCCGGGCAGGGGCGAGTACAGCTCCCATGGAGCGGACGCACCCCCTGGCGTGACGCCGGCGCCCCCTCAGAAGCCGGTCATCGACGCTCTCGTCGCGTTACATGGTGATGTCTCTGTGTAGCTTTCGTGGTCATGCTGCGGAACATGACGGAAAAGCGAAGGTGGTCAACTTGTCGCAACCGCAAAGGAATCGACCTCGCGTCCACCGGCGCCGCCCGTGCCGGAGAGGTGCGTCGAAGGTCGCGTGTGCAGGTCCGGGGCCTGAACGCCGCGCCGGCCGACCGAGGGGGTCCGCCGGCCGAAGTGCCGGGGTTCCGGGCCGCGGCGGGCGCCCGGGCGCAGGCTGAATTCAGGTCGGTCCACCGCGGAACCGGACGGAGCGTCAGGCGCAGAGCACCCGGGTTTCGGGCGTGTAGACCGGGCCGCCGCTGGTGTTCGTGCTGTCGCTGAACTCGGTGTAGTAGTACGAGTAGAAGCCGATGTCGCCGTTACAGCCGGAGTCGGCGGCGATGTGGAGCGTCAGCGTGACGGTACGGCTCTGCCCGGGCGGGATGGTGGCGCCGTAGTTGCCGCCGAGGTTGGCCGGACCCGTGCCGGAGCAGGGAGTACTGCCGGCGGCCGTGGCCAGGGTGCAGCCGGTGAAGCTGTACTTCAGGTCGGGGCGCTGGGTGGTCAGCCATGTCGGGTCGATCGTCTGGTGCACGAACCAGATGTCGTAGGTCTTGTTGTTGGTGATCGTCATCGACAGGTTCACCGTGCCACCCGGTGTGGTGGTGCTGCTGTCGGTGGCGAACGTCAGCGTGGCCGGCGCGGGATCCGCGCTCGCGGCGGGGGCGAGACCGAACACGGCGAGGACGAAGGCGAGGACGGCGGTGAGGCCGAAGCGTCTCATCTGAGGTGATCGCATGGCCCGGGAGGCTAGGCACAACGTGAGCGCACCGTCTGCCCCTCCGGGCGAGCCGCGCGCACACGTCGGCCGGAAGTGATCCTTATGCGAAGACCGCGCGGTGAATCTGTGACGGTTACCCGCCGGCTGCGTCCGTGCACGGCACGGACGGGGTGGCACGGCGATCCACCGGACGGGTGGATCCGGAAGCGACGGCGACGCGGCCGGACGCTATTGGCGCATTACGAGACCGCGGAGCCGTGCGGTGGATGACTGTCCCGCGCTCCGAGCCTGTCGATTTCCACGGCGCGTCCAGCCACGCACACAAAGGTGTCCGTTGGTTACCGGCTCCGGTGAACCGGTGCGCCCGAGCCTGTGACGCTGTCAGACGGCGACCGCCTCGCCCATCTCCTCCTCGGCCGCCTCGTCTTCGGCGTCCTGGCAGATCCTGAAGGCGTCCGAGAAGGGCCTGGACCTGCTGAAGCGGGCCAACCGGCAGCGTCGTGCCTCCTTCGCGAAGCGGTTCACCGGCTGGAGCGACGCCGACGTGGCACGGTTGGCCGACTACCTGCGGTGTTACAACGCAGCCGACGTCGACTGAGCTCGGGGCGGCAGCACCAGACGGTCGGGCTCCCTGCACCGGTCGCCCGGCAACGGGGGCGGGGAGTGGTGTTCGGCGGGCCCGACCGCGTGATGACCTGGGGGCGGTGGGTCAGGCCGTGTTCCGCCGACGGGCTGCCATCACCGCGTAGACCATGATCCCGGCGAACAGGAACAGTACGCCCTGGTACACCGCCGCGTACCCGGCGCCCGCGACGAGCCACAGGGTGAAGGCCGCCGCGACCGCCGTGACCACGGCGTCCCGGGCCAGCCGCGCCCGGTCGACCCGCTCGCTCCGGCCGGAGACGAGGTGGAAGATCTGCGCGGCGGTGGCCAGCAGATACGGCACGGTCGCGGTGAACGTGGTGACGAGAACCAGGGCCTCGAACACCCCTCCCGAGCCGGATGTGTAGGTGGAGACGGTGAGCAGCGAGGCGAGAACGACGGTGACGCCGACGCCGACGGTGGGAACGCCTCGCCGCCGGCGTGCGAAGACGGCGGGGAACAGGCCGTCCTGCGCGGCCGCGTACGGTGTCTGGGCGCTCAGCAGGGTCCAGCCGTTGAGGCAGCCGGTCATCGACACGAGCGCGGCGAGCGCCACGGCCCAGCCGCCCCAGGAGCCGCCGAACATGGCGTTCACGGCGTCCGAGAAGGGGGCGGTGGAGTGCACCAGGCGGTCGTGCGCGACCGTGCCGAAGACGGACAGCGTGCCCAGCAGGTAGACCAGTGCGGCGCCCGTGGTGCCGATGACGGTGGCGCGCCCGACATTGCGCCGGGCGTTCTTGACCTCGCCCGCGCTGACGGCGGCGGACTCCACACCGAGGTAGGAGAACAGCAGGACCGCGGCGGAGGCGGACACTGCGCCGACCGCACTGCCGCCGTTCGCCTGGAAAGGGCCGAGGTTGTGCGGATCGAAGAAGAACAGCCCGCCGACCGCGACGAGCAGGAGCGGCACGAACTTCAGCACGGTGGACAGGAGTTGGACGGCACCCACGTAACGGGTGCCCGCGAAGTTGGCGAGGGCGGGCAGCCACTGGAGGGTGAGCGCGGCCAAGCACGCGGTCCAGCGGTGGCCGTTGACCGGGATCAGTACGTCGAGGTAGCCGACGGCGGCGACGGCGAGCGCCGCGTTCGACACCCAGGTGGTGATCCAGTACGCCCAGGCGGCGAGGAAACCGGCGAAGTCGCCGAAGGCCTCGCGGGCGTAGACATAGGGTCCGCCGGTACGAGGGTCCCGCTCGGCGAGCCGTCCGAAGAGCAGGGCGAGTGCGATGGCGCCGACGGTCAGGACGCCGAAGGCGACCAGGCTGACCGTGCCGTACGGGGCGACGGAGGCCGGGAGCAGGAAGATGCCGCCGCCGATGATGTTGCCCATGACCAGCGCGGTGGCGACGGGCAGTCCGAAGCGGCGGGCATGCCTGCCGGGGTTCCCGGCGGGATCTTCGGTGGGGGCGGGGGCCGCGGGGGTCTCCTGCGGGGCCGGAGCCGACGGTCGGACGGTTCCGGTGACGTGCATAGGGTGGTGCGCCTCTCTCGAACAGAAGCCCGGGATCGCCGGGAGCGGGCTCATTGTCCGACATGAGCCCACATGACTCCAAATCGAGCGCCTTTGTCCTGTGTGTCCGGTCGGGCGCCGCAAAAGGTACGCCTTCGGGGGCCCTGGGCCGGGAATCGTCCAGCGGCCAGCTCCCGAGTGGGCTGTGACACCTCTGTTGCCGGAACTATGGGCTCCGTCACAGCTGCCACGGCGTTGTCCTGATGGGCTCGGTGGATGGCGTTCCTGCTCCTGCTGCTCATCCCGGCCGGATCGGTCGTCCCCTCAGCCCTAGTCGGCCACGGACTCGGCACCCTCGGCCGAGTCGGCCTCCGACGCGCCGGCCGCCGAGTGTGGTTCCGGAGCGGAACCTCCCTCCCGCGCGGCGTCATCCGTCTACTGCTTCGGCCAGGACGGCACGCGCCTGTGGAAGCTCGGTACGGGCGGAGGGTCGGCGCTGTCGATGCAGTACCGCGACGAGCGGCTGTACTTGGTGACACGGACGGCTCGCTGGTGTGCGCGGACGCGAGCGAGGCGGCCGTCTCCGCGGCTCAGCAGGGCACCGTGCCGGTGGCGCGGGACGTCAAACTCGCCGCGGCCCTGCCGACTTACGCGTCGGCCACGGCCGCGGGCGCGGTGGCCACCGTCGCCCACGCCCCCTCCGGGGCGGTCGTCGTCGAGTGCGTCCAGGACGGTGGCCGCCTCCGCGTGCACGTGGTGTCCGACGGCTATGACTCGTCGTGGAACGTCCAGTTCCCGCGCGCGATACGGGAGCCCGGGGCGCGCTACGTGGTGGACGCCCTGCATGCGGCGGCCGGCGGCTTCTACCGGGTCCGGGGTGACATCCGACGGCTGCTGTAGGGCGGAAGGGGGAGGGGCCGTCCCGCGGCAGGAGGCCCCGACAGCGCCGGTGGTCGGCGGTGAGCGGGGCTGCGGGGCAGGGGCCCCGGGAGGCGTCGAGTCGCGGCACTCATGGGGTGGCCCGCAGCCCGGCCAGGAGCACCTGAAGGGAGAGATCGGCGGCCTCGTCCAACGGGGTGTCGTCGAGCAGTCCACCGACGGCCAGGGTGGCCAGACCGTGCACGGTGGAGAAGGCGACCTGGGCCAGCCGGACCGGATCGCCGGGACGGACGACGCCGCTCTGCTGTGCCTCGGCGATCACCCGGGCGGCGATCTCCAGGGCCTGGTGCCCGAGTGCGCGCAGTTCCTGGGTGGCCTGCTCGTCGTGTTTGGCGGCGAACATCAGCTGCAGCAGCGCGGCGCGCTCGACCGCGAACCCCAGATACGCCCGGCCGAGGCCGGTCAGCCGCTGTTCGACCGCCCCACGATCGTCCGCCGCCGTCTGGAGGCGACGGTTCAGTTCGGTGAAGCCGCTGACCACCAGCGCGTCCAGCACCGCCTGGCGGTCGCGGAAGTGGCGGGTCGGGGCGGCATGACTGACGCCGAGGTCGCGGGCGAGACCGCGCAGGGAAAGCCCGACGGGCCCCGACTCGGTCAGCACGGCCTCGGCCCGTTCCAGCAGGGCGGCCCTCAGGTTGCCGTGATGGTAGGAGCCTTCGGGCACAGCGCTCTCCTCAATGTTGGCGGTTGACTACAATGTTTTAGGTTGCCTACATTGATTATCCCGTACACCCGGCAAGGGAAGTGGAGCAACCGACGATGGCAGGCATGTCCTATCGAGGCACGACAGCCCTGATCACCGGCGCCAGCGCCGGCCTGGGCGAGGAGTTCGCCCGCCAGTGGGCCGAGCGAGGCGCCGGCGTCGTCCTCGTCGCTCGTCGCCTCGACCGGCTCCACGAGCTCGCCGCGGACCTGGAGAAGAGTCATGGCATCACCGCGACACCGATCGCCGCGGACCTGGCCCGGCCGGGGGCCGGAGCGGCGCTGCGGGCGGATCTCGACGCGCGTGGCATCACTGTGCAGACCCTGATCAACAACGCCGGCTTCGGGAGCCACGGGGCGTTCCTGGAGCAGGACCCGGAGCAGATCGCCCGCATGATCCAGCTCAATATCGGGGCGGTCTCCGAGCTGTCGCGGGTCTTCCTGCCGGACTTGGTGGCCGACGGCCGGGGCGCCCTGGTGACGGTGGCGAGCACTGCCGCCTACCAGCCGACCCCGGCCATGGCGGTCTACGGCGCCACCAAGGCGTTCGTGCTCAGCCTTACGGAGGCTCTCGCCTACGAGACCCGCCGGTCCTCGCTGCGCGTGCTCGCGGTGTCGCCCGGGCCGGTCAGCACCGAATTCTTCGACGTGGTCGGTACCCGCGACGCGATGGTCGGGCGCGTCGCCACCCCTGCCGAGGTGGTGACGGCGACCCGCCGCGCCCTGGGGCGCGGCAGCACCCCGCCGAGCGTGGTCGCGGGGCTGGGCAACCGTCTGTCGGCACTGGCACCCCGGTTCGCGCCACGCCGAGTCGTCCTCGCTGTCGCAGGGCGTGCGCTCAAGGCCTGAGGGCCGGATCGCCCCACGGCGCCTGCCGCGTCCCGCGCCTGCCGCAGGCCATCGGGTCATCCGCGCCCTGCCCGGCGGCTTCCCGGCTCAGTCCGGCTTCGGCATGGACCGCAGGCGCCGCATCTGGGCGTGGCTGAGGTCCTGCGCCCGGCGCATATGCCGGGTGATCACCTCCAGTTCGTCCTCGGTGTGCTCGTCGAGCAGTGCCTGCCAGGCCTGGCCGAGCTCGTCCCACACCGCGGTGACGCGGGCGATGCGCTCCGGCACCGTGGTGACCAGCACCCGGCGGCGATCCCGCCGGTCGGGTGTGCGCACCACGTAGCCCCCTCGTTCCAGCCGGTCCACCAGTCGTGTGGCCGAGCCCGTGGTCAGGCCGGTCATCTCGGCTATCTGTTTGACCGTCAAGGGCTCGGGCCGTGCCGTCAGCAGGCTCAGGCACTGCACGTCGGTCGCGTGCATTCCGAGGTGCTCGGCGACGGCCTGGTTGAACAGCACATACGCCGCCAGGTGGCGGCGGGACTCAAAGGACAGCTCCTCGTACAGCCGGCTCCGACGCGAGTCTCCCACTCCGGACTCACCTCCAAAAAAAGCTGCGCGACGCAGCGAATCTGGGTAGTCTGCTGCGCGACGCAGTTGATGCGTCACGCAGCTACTCTACCTTTGGGAGAACCATGCTCACCATCGCAGTCACCGGCGCCACCGGAGCCCAGGGCGGAGCCACCGCCCGCGCCCTGCTCGCTGCCGGACACCGCGTCCGCGGGCTCACCCGTCACCCCGACTCGCCGGCCGCCGGCGTCCTGCGAGCCGTCGGAGCCGAGGTGTGCCACGCCGACTTCGACGACCGCGCCTCTCTGGACGCCGCCCTCGCGGGAGTGGACTCCCTCTTCGCGGTCACCACCCCGTTCGGCACCGACATCGCCACCGAAGTGCGACAGGGCAAGGCCCTCGTCGACGCCGCGGCGGCCGCCCGCCTCGGGCACATCGTGCTCACCTCCGCCGCCCATGCCGACCGCGGCACCGGCGTCCCGCACTACGAGAGCAAGTACCTGGTCGAGCAGCACATGCGCACTGCCGGCGTGCCCTGGACGGTGATCGCCCCGGCGGCGTTCATGGACAACTTCGCCGGCGGCTGGAGCCTCGACGGGCTGCGCGACGGCAGCTTCGCCTGGCCCATGCCCGCCGACCGGCCGCTCACTCTCATACCGGCCGCCGACATAGGCGCCTTCGCCGCGTTGGCGTTCGAGCGCCGTGACGAGTTCACCGGACGCCGGATCGACATCGCCTCCGACGAGCTCACCTCCGGCCGGATCGCGGACGCCCTCGCAGCGGCCACCGGGCGCCCGATCCGCCACCAGGAAGTACCGCTGTCCCATGTCCGGACCCACTCCGCCGATCTGGCGGCCATGTTCGAGTACTTCACCACCGTCGGCCTCGACGTCGACGTCACCGGGCTGCGACGCGACTACCCCGAAGTCGGCTGGCACACCTTTGCCGACTGGGCCGCCGGTCAGGACTGGTCCGCACTCCTGACCCCCGCGCCCGCCCAGCAGTGACCTACCCAAGGAGCACAACTTCGTGAAGCCCATCGGCTACTGGCTCAACCGCACCGACAGAGTCATCACGCATTACATGAACGACATGCTGGAGGAGTTCGGCCTCACCAGGATCGCCTGGCAGGTCCTCCGACTCATCGACGACACGCACGAGGCCACCGACGGGGAACTTCTCGCGGCCCTCGAGGCCAACGCCGACACCGCCACGCTGACCGCGGCCATCGACACCGTGCTCGCCGACGGCTGGGCGACCCGTCACGCACCGTCCCGGCTCGCCCTCACCCCTGATGGCCGTCGGCGTCTGGCTCGTGTCGCCGAGCGCGTCGACGCGTTCCGCGAACTGTCCATGACCGGCATCTCCCGGGACGAGTACCGCACCGCCGTCCAGGTCCTTGAACGGATGACCCACAACCTGGAAGCGGTGGCGATGAGCGGCAGCCGTCGATAGCGACACCGCCAGGACGCCGGCAGGCGACCTCGCCCTGCCGGGCCCCCACTGTGAGGCTCCGGGCTCGATGTCTGCTTCGTCGCTTGTGAACGGACGGCTACGCGGCTGAGCCCTGCTGATGCACCACATGAACGATCACGGGGCGTCCGTGCATTGGACGGATCGATTGAGGGATCCCTCCGTTCACGGCATGCCCGCCGTCGGTACCGGGGCGTCTCTCACCACGAGCGCCTATGCCACCGCCATTCCCCACACCGCTTCCCGTCCGGCCCCCGGCGGCCGCGGCCACCGCCGGATGGGCCTCGCCCTCCTCCACGCCGGGACCGCGACCCTCGGGCTCCGCTACCTCACGCAGGCCCTGCTGCCGCTCGCCTTCCGTGACTCGGGGCCGATGGCGAGCGCACGCAGGTGGAGTGCGCCCGGCGAGGCGTGCGGAGTGGCGCCGGCCGTCCTGCAGATAGGCCAGGGTCTGGCGGGGCCTGTGCAGGGCCTTCCGCTCGGGATGAAAGTCATGCGTCAAGGAAACCTCCATGGCCGGTCGCGGGTGGCGGTGGCCGGATGCCGGTCACCGGAAGGCCGATGGTGGGTGCCGGGCCGAACCGGCCGCGGCGGTGTCAGTCGCCCCCGCCGGGTTCAGGCGCCCTCAGGGTTGGTGCGGATGAGGCCCGGACCGCGGTCGACGACCGTGTCCCCGTACCCGACATCGTGGCCGTCGTCACAGCGGAGTTCCGCGCGCACCGGGGCGCCGCACCCCTTGTGGCGTACGACCAGCGCGGGACCCTGCTCGTCCGTGGCCCAGGTGTCGCCCCACTGCCGCAGCGCCATGAGCACGGGCCGGAAATCACGGCCTTTCTCGGTCAGCTGGTAGGCGTACCGGGTGCGCTGGCCGGGTTCCTGATAGGGGACACGCTCCAGGAGCCCCGCGGCGGTCAGTTCCTTCAGACGTGCCGCGGCGGCGGGCTCGCCGACGCCCACGCGCTTGGCGAAGTCGTCGAACCGGGACGTGCCCAAGAAGGCTTCGCGCAGGATCAGCAGCGCCGTCTTGGTGCCGACGATCTCGAGGGTGCGGGCGATGGGGCAGTTGGTCATGGACCAGGTGTCGCGTTCCGTCAGCAGATCAGTCATGTTCCCAGCCTAGCCTGACTTGCCTCATCGGTAGCCAGACGTTAGCGTCATGGCTGACTTCTAAAAATATTAGTCAGCTGTTGGGCGCAGCCCCCGAGGAGGAATCATGGACATCAGCACCGCAAAGGCCCTGGTCACCGGAGCCAACCGCGGCCTCGGCAGGGCGCTCGCTCAAGAACTGGCCGCCCGCGGCGCCACCGTGTACGCCGGGGTCCGGCGGCCAGAGCAGGTCGACCTGCCCGGCGGGAAGACGATCCGGCTGGACATCACCGACCCCGCCTCCGTCGCCGCGGCGGCCGAGGAGGCCGGTGACGTCAACGTGTTGATCAACAACGCCGGAACCTTGACAGGGGCGGATCTGCTGACGAGCGGCTGGGACGACATCCGGCTGGAGATGGAGACCCACTACCTGGGCACCCTTCGCATGATCAGGGCATTCGCCCCGGTGATCGAGGCGCAGGGCGGCGGGTCGGTCCTCAACATCGCGTCCGTCCTGTCGTGGATCAGCCTCCCCACCACCGGCGCCTACTCCGCCGCCAAGGCCGCGCAGTGGAGCATGACCAACGCCCTGCGCCTGCAGCTGGCGCCCAAGGGCATCACCGTGGCCGGACTCCACGTCGGCTACATGGACACCGGCATGGCCCGCCATGTCAGGGACTCCAAGACCCACCCGTCGGACGTCGCCCGCGCGGCCGTGGACGGCATCGCCTCCGGCGCACACGAGATCGTCGTCGACGACCGCAGCCGCCACGTGCAGTCCCGCCTCTCCGGCGGCGTCGCCGCGCTCTACCCGCAGCTCGGCTGAGAAGAGGAAACAGGTGCCTTCGACTCCTGTCCCCGCCCCGCCGCGAGGGCTGGACCGGCTCAGACGCGTCGCCGGTGAGCACACCGGCAGCCCGCTCCCCACGCCCCCGCCCTCCCGGCTCTCCCCGGCCGTCACCCTCGTCGCCATGTGCCCCGCGCCGCCTGGCCCGCCGTCGAGCACGCCGTCTCCACCGGAGCCGGCAGGGGAGCGGCGCCACCGAATGTGACCGCCGCGGTGGCCGATGCCTTCACCTCCGGAGTACACGCCGGCATGGCCGTCATCGCCGTGGTCTTCCTGTGCGCAGCCCTCGCCGCGGCCCTCCTGGTCCACAACCGGCCGCACCACACCACGGCCACGACGAACTGACACCACAGGCGAGCCGAGCCGAAGCCGGCACAAGCGGATGCCCACGGCCGCGATCAGGCGCGCGGCACCCGCTGGTCAGGCGTGCGGGCACCCGCTGGTCAGGCGCGCGGCACCCGCTGGTCAGGCGCGCGGGCAGAGGATGAACTCGGGAAAGGCGTGTCGACCGGGCCGGTTGCCGACCTCCGCGAGCGCCGCACGGATCTCATGCAGGTGGCGAGTGGTCATCTGCAACGGAGGCTCGTCAGGCTGGTAGGTGGTGCGGATCGGGTAATCCACGCCCGGCTGCCGGGTCATCTCGATATGACAGCCGAGCACATGGGTGACCGGCCGGCTGTCGGAGAACTCGATCAGACGGTCGATGGACCGGACGAAGGCGGCCCGGTCCTGGATATAGAGCCTGCCCGGGTAGACCGTGTCACCCGTGAGCAGAAACCGGGTCCACGGGTCGTAGAAGGTCACCGCCGCCTCGTGATGGCCGGGGGTGGCCAAGGTCTCCAGCACCCGGCCCCCCAGGTCCACCCGCGCCACGGCGCCGGGGTCTTCCCCGAACCCGAAGAACTCCCAGGCCGTCGCCAGATCGGCGCCCACCACCGTGGTGGCGGGACGGTCCGTGAACTGGGCGTCGCCCGCGATGTGGTCGCCGTGCGGGTGGGTGTGCAGGACCAGCAGGCCGTAGTCGTCCCGGGGGTGCCGGGCGAGCCACTGTGCGACGAGTTCGTCGACAGTCCGGCGCAAGGGGAAGAACTCCGCGGAGGCGGTGGCACCGGTGTCGATCAACACCGCCTTGGCATTCCCGAACAGCAGAAACAGAAAGGGCGCCTCGTAGTTGATCGCCATGTTCTGCCGCAGGATGAACGTGTGCTCGTCGTACCGGTGAATCTGGATGTCCGGGTCGGTGTTGTGCTTGGCCGACGGCGAGCCATGGATCCACCGGATGTCGAGCGCCCCCGGGTCGGGCACCCCACCCGTGGCGAAATCCACCGACGACCTGCCTGCCACCACGACGACTCCTCCGGTGCGTCGTCTTGGCGGACCGGGTACGGCGCACATCTCGTCCGGGGCAGGCCCGGATACGAGCCTCCACGGGGAAGCTACCACGGCATTCGCGCGGCTCCGGAGGACATCGGGGCCACTCCGGCTGCCCACCACTCTCCTCCCTGCAACGTGGTGGCCAAGCGGTGCTCGTATGGCTGGGCTGGGTACCGCGACCGCGACGCGACCGTGATCGGGCGCCGCAGGCCGAGTTCCCCGAGCGCGCTGTCGATGGGTCCGAGGGGCTTGCCGAGCCGGGAGATGCCGATGTGGTCGGCCGCGGCGAAACGGCGGGCGTCGATCGGCCCGTGATCGACCCGGACCTGACGAGCCCCACCGTGGCCGCCCCGTGACATCGCCGCAACCGCAGCGCGGCTGCCGCTCGACCCCTCGTGGGAGGGGTCCGGCCAGGTCGCCCGCCTCGGCCCGGAAGACCTGTCGCCCAACGAGACGGCGAGCGCCTCACCGGATTCGGGATGACCGACGCGATGGCGCAGGCGATGGTCGACATGTTCGACGCCGAGGCCTCGACAACGCCGAGCCGCACGGCGGAGTTGCGCTCGCGGGCCTCGCTCCGCAAGCGGAGCAGCGGCCACCAATATCCCGAAGAGGAAGTGCGCGGTGACAGACCGTGCTAATTAAGGTGCGTGCGCGAGTACCCCTTGGCTTCCGGCATGGCCGGTCAACTCGGCTGGCTGGTCCTGCCAACCGTTCCCGACGAACTGGCACCGTTGGTCGACCGTAGCGATGCACTGCTGACAGCCTGGTGGCGGGACCACGAGATCGACGCCCTGGAACGGCTCGTCGCCACCTGGTCGGAGATCCTCGATCACCCGCACTTCCACGCCGCCGAGGCGGATTTCCGGTTGCTCTGCCAGGACCGTGCCGCAGTGTGCCTGTGCTGGCACGCGCTCGAGACCGGACAGGGCGAAGAGCTGGACGAGGCCCACGCCCGTCTGACGGAGATCCTCGCCGCCGCTCCGTCCTGGGCCGCCGATGTGGAGTACCACCTGGGCATCATCGAGGAGGGGCGGGCGCAGCTGCGTAATTCCCTGGCTCAGGCCCTCGTGGCGGAGCGCCGGCTTCGCGCCGTGCTCGCCGCACTGCCTCCCGAGGAGGCCCGATTACGCCCGCGCTGCATGGATGTCCTGGCCCGGACCCTTCTGTGGCTGCACAGGCATGATCGCGACCGCGGAAGCACGGACGAGGCCATCGCCCTGCACCGGGCCGCCGTCACACTGATGCCGCGCGACAGCGCCTACCGCGGGGTGATCGTAGTCATGCTCGCCTCGTCGCTGCGGGCACGGTTCAAGGAGACGGGGCGGCTCTCGGATCTGAACGAGGCGCTGACGCTGCTCCAGGAGACCATCAGGGGCATCGAGTTCTTGAGTGTCGCCGCTTACGGACACACGACACTCGGCGGGCTGCTGCGCGAACGCTACGTGCGCTCCGGCGACTTTGCCGATCTCCAGCGCTCGCTGGAAGCACACGCCGATGCCGTCCGGTTCGCGCCCGAAGGCCGCAGAAGTTGGCTGGTGGCGCTGAACAATCAGGCCAACGCCTTGAACGCGGCCTACTCCGTCACCCGCGATCGGACCCTGCTCGAACAGGCCATCGACAGCCTGACCCTGGTGGTCGAAGCGACCGACCCGCAGGACCACTCCTACCCGGCCCGGCTGAACAACCTGGGCAACAGCCTGACCTTCGGCTACGACGAGACGGGCGATCCCGCCTATCGGGACCGCGCCATCGTCATGTACGAGAACGCCATCGCCCATTCACCGGCTGACGACCAGGAGCTGTCGTCGCGCTATCTCAACCTCGCCACCAAGCTCGCCCGCCGACATCTCGAGCGGAGCCGTCGCCGCGACCGCCGACCGGCACACCGCTACTTCCGGCTGGCGTACGAGACCGGAATGGCCCGAGCGCCGGAGTGGGCCCTCACCGCCGCCTTCGCCTGGGGTGAGTGGGCAGGAGCCTGCGGCAGGTGGAGCGAGGCGGTGAAGGCGTACGAACTCGGCATCGAGACGATCGAGCTTCTTTTCGCCCGCCAGGACTCCCGAGTCGACAAGGAGGCATGGCTGCGCACCGCGCAGGGCGTGCCCGCCCGCGCCGCCTACGCCTGCGCCCGCGCAGGACGTCCCGAGCACGGCGTCCTGTTGCAGGAACGCGGCCGGACCCTGCTGCTGGCCGAGGCGCTCCGCATGCGGGGCGGCGACCCTCCGGACCTGCCGTCCATTCGTTCTGCCGCGGGCGACCGGACTCTGGTCTATCTCGACTCGGCCGACATCGGAGGGACAGCCCTGATCATCGCGCCGGGCGCGCGCAAGGTGCGTCCGGTCGAACTGCCCGAGCTGAGGAACGCCGCCGTCGATCCGCGTGTCGACCTGCTGGCCCGGGCCTATCAGGGGCGGCACACCGACCCGGAGCTGTGGTCGCAGACGCTCGACTCAACCGGCCGCTGGGCGCAGGAAGTGATCTTCGACCCGCTGCTGCCGAGCCTTCCGAAGGGGACCGATCACCTCGTCCTCATACCCGCCGGCCGGCTGACGCTGCTCCCGCTGCACTCCGCGTGGTCGCCTCACCCCGGTGGCGGCCGGCGGTACCTCGTCGACGAATTGATCGTCGGTTACACGCCGACCGCGCAGGCGCTGCGGCCCGCCGGCACCGCGCGGTTCCGGGAGGCCCTCGTCGTCGACGATCCCCGCCCGGTCTCCGCCTCCCCGCTGCCCTGGTCCGGTGCGGAATGCGCGGCGGCCCTCGCCGCCGCGGGCCCCGGAAAGGTACTCGCCGGTCCGGGCGCCACCCGCGCGGCGGTTCTGGACGCGCTGGACGGACCCAGCCTCATCCACCTCTCGTGCCACGGCGCCGGCAGGAGTGACGCGCCTTTGATGAGCGGGATGCTGATGGCGGGAGACGAGCCCCTGACCGTCGGTGACATCATCGCGTTGAACACCCGAGTCGAGGCCGAGCTCGTAGTGATGTCGGCCTGCGAGACGTTCCAGGTGGGAACCAAGCTCCCCGATGAGGTCGTCAGCCTGCCGACGGCGCTGCTTCAGCTCGGCTGCCGTGCCGTGGTCGCCACCCAGTGGGCGGTCTCCTCCCTGGCTGCCGCCCTGATCGTCGCGGCCTTCTACCGGCGGTGCGCCGAGGGGGACCCGCCCGCCCGGGCGCTGCGCACAGCCGTCAACCGGCTCCGGCCGCTCACCCATGCGGAGCTGGCCGCCCATCTGAAACCCGGAGCCGGGACGGACCTCTTCGGCCTGCCGCCCGACGCGGCACGACCCCTGTGGCGGACCCTGCGCCGTCGCGACCCCGATGCCCGGCCGCTTGCCCAGCCTGCCGAATGGGCAGCGTTCGGTGTTGTCGGCGGATGATCCAAGGAGACACCCGATGGACGATGACACGCTGTTGGAACTGGCGGTGGCCCTGGAACCCGAGATCGCCGAGCTGGCCGATCGGGTGACGGCCGACCGATTCACGGCACTCCTGGCGGCGCTGCGCGCCGGGGAACTCGTCGGAGACGACCTGTTCGAACTGCTCACCGCCGATGCCGCATTGCGTGACCGGGTCAACGCTCTGCTCCCGCCGGAGGAGGACGGTGAAAAGGGCTATCAGGAGATGCCGGGCAAAGGCGAGATCGTCGCCCCGCTCTTTTACGCCTGCCCCGAGGGTGACTACCGCTACCCGGTCCAGGAGATCGGTGAGCCGGTGCCGGATTGCCCGGCACACCGGATAGCGCTGGTGGCGGAGTAGACGTGCTCACCAAGCTCTGGACCGGTCTGGGCGGAAAGCTCGCGGAACGGTTTGTGCTCGCGCTGCTGTCCCCGGCCGCGACGTTCTGGTCGGCGGGAGCCCTGGCCTGGTTCGACGGCCACGCCTCCGGCGGCCGCCGGCCGACCGCGCTGAACGAGACGACCAGCCGGATCACCGGTCTCCCGGCCGCGGCTCAACTCTTCCTGGTCCTGGGCGTTCTCGCCCTCCTCACCGCCAGCGGTACGTTCGTCAACGCCCTATCCCTTCCCATGCTGCGCCTCATGGAGGGCTACTGGCCGCGGTTCCTGGCCGCGCCCCGCCGACGGCTCGTCGGCCGTAAGGCAAACCGGCGTGCCTTCGCCGCAACCCGCTGGCGCGCCCTGATGCTCACCGGCGAGGACTCACTGACCCCCGAGGAGACGGCCGAGGCCATCCAACTGGACCGCGTCCTCAACCGGATCCCGCCGAGCCCCGCCCAGCAGATGCCGACCCGCCTGGGCAACACCCTGCGCTCGGCGGAGTCCCGTCCGGCCCGCAAGTACGGCCTCGATCCGGTCGTGTGCTGGCCCCACCTCTGGCTCCTGCTTCCCGACCCGGCACGCGAGGAGATCTCGCACGCCCGCGCGTCCCTGGATCGCGCCGCCACCTGGACGATCTGGGGTCTCCTCCTCCTGGTGTGGACGCCCTGGAGCGCCTGGGCGATTCCCGCCGCGCTGGTCGTCGCAACGACCTCCTACCTCGCCGCAGTCCGCACCGCGACGGCCTACGCCGATCTCGTGGAAGCCGTCTGGGACCTCCACCGCTCCACCCTGTACAAGGCTTTGCGCTGGCCCCTGCCCGTCGACCCGGCGGCCGAGTTCGCCGCGGGCAAGGCCATCACGGCCTATCTCCGCCGCGGCGCACGTGGAACGCTTCCACGGTTCAGCCAAGACGTCCCGGCATGACGACCGCACCGTAAGCGCGCATCGACCACCGTGCGCGCAGCCTCGCGGTGGGCGGAGCGAGACAACAGATCGCTCGACCCGATACGAAGCTGAGCACGCGTACTCATGCGCCCGCCCATCGGGACAGGCAGCGTGGGGCCTGTGAACCTCCCCATAGGACCGCCGGCCTTCGACGCCACCACCGGTTCCCGGCGGCGCCACCGTGCCGACACGGGCGCCGACATCGGAGCCGGGTGCGGCCTGCTGCTCCTGGAACTGGCCGCCCTGGTGGTGATCTTCGGACTCTGGTTTCTGTCCGGGTTCAACCTCGACCCCGCCAGGACCGTCGAGACCGACTCGTTGTGGAGCTACCTGGCCGCCGCCGGCGGAGTCGGCGCCCTGGCCGTCCTGGCGGTCGTGATCGCCGCGCGCGCCGGGGCCCTGGTGACCGTCATCAGCCAGGGCGTCATGGTCGCCCTGGTCTCCCTCATCGTCCTGGGCGGGGCCATGGTTCAAGAGCACGAGGACGCGCGGGTCTCCACCGGCGGGAACGCATGCCATGCGGCACCGTCCGCACCGTGGTGCAACGGTTGAGCAAGCCCGGCGCTCTCCGCATCCCGCACAGCTGTCCGGTCGCAACAGGGCGGCTGGACGCCTTGCCGACACCACCCCGCCCCGCAGAGCAATGTCCGATTCCCGCCAGCACCCTGCGCCGAGGCGGTGCACAGTGGAGACGTGACCAGCGACGACAGCAGGGGCGACAGCCTGTACGAGGCGGTGTGCAGCCGCGACGCACGCTTCGACGGCGAGTTCTTCTTCGCCGTCGCGACGACCGGCATCTACTGCCGCCCCAGCTGCCCCGCCACCACCCCCAAGCGGAAGAACGTCTCCTTTTTCACCACCGCCGCGGCGGCCCAGCACTCGGGCTTCCGCGCCTGCCGCCGCTGCCGTCCGGACGCGGTTCCAGGCTCTGCCGCATGGAATATCCGCGCGGACGTGGTGGGACGTGCGATGCGGCTGATCGGCGATGGTGTCGTCGACCGTGAGGGTGTCGCCGGACTGGCGGCACGGCTGGGCTACAGCGCCCGGCAGGTGCAGCGGCAGCTGAACGCCGAAGTCGGCGCCGGTCCCATCGCGCTGGCGCGCGCGCAGCGCGCACACACCGCGCGGATCCTGCTACAGACCACCTCCATGCAGGCGGCCGAGATCGCGTTCGCGGCCGGATTCGCCAGCGTGCGGCAGTTCAACGACACCATCCGGCAGATCTACGCCGCCACCCCCAGCGAGCTGCGCGCCGCGAAGCCGGGCCCCGCCTCCCGCTACGGCTCGGTCGCCACGGCCCACGGCGTGGGAGGCATATCACTGCGGCTGGCCCACCGCGGCCCGTACGCCACGGCCGAGGTCTTCGACTACCTCGCCGCGCGCGCCCTGACCGGCGTCGAGGAGATCACCGGAGCACCCGGGAAGCGCACCTACCGGCGGACCCTGGACCTGCCGCACGCCCCGGGCATCGCCGAGGTGGGCGAGAAGTGCGGTGACGGCTGGCTGGAGTGCCGTCTGCACCTCGGCGACCTGCGGGATCTGACCACCGCCACCCAGCGCATGCGCCGGCTGTTCGACCTCGACGCCGACCCCTTCGCGGTCACCGAACGCCTCGGTGCCGATCCGGCGCTCGCGCCGTTCGTCGACCGCCGGCCGGGGCTGCGCGCCCCTGGGGCCGCCGACCCGCACGAGCTCGCCATCCGAGCGGTGCTGGGCCAGCAGGTGCCGGTGGCCGCAGGCCGGCGGCTCGGCAACGCCGTGGTCGCCGCCTACGGACGACCGCTGCCGACCCCGAGTGGCGCCCTCACCCATGTCTTCCCGACCGCCGGCACCCTGGCCGAGGCATCGCTGGCGGAACTCGGCATGCCCGAACCCCGCCGCGCCACCGTGCGCACGCTCGCGTGCGCGCTGGCCGACGGCACGGTGTGCCTGGACGCCGGAGCCGACCGCGACGAGGCCGA
This sequence comes from Streptomyces sp. NPDC046931, assembly GCF_040644655.1. NCBI lineage: Bacteria > Bacillati > Actinomycetota > Actinomycetes > Kitasatosporales > Streptomycetaceae > Streptomyces > Streptomyces sp. NPDC046931. The sequence goes on along the minus strand of NZ_JBEYWX010000024.1, from coordinate 86,393 downwards.
GAAGGCCCTGCTGGATCTGCGCGGTATCGGCCCGTGGACAGCCGGCTATGTCCGTATGCGGGCCCTGGGCGACCCCGACGTCCTGCTGTCCCGGGACGTGGCCGTCCAGGCGGGCATGCGGCACGCGGGCGCCGACGCCCTCGACGCGGAACGCTGGCGGCCCTGGCGTACCTACGCCATGCACCACTTCTGGAACGCCGCCGCCGGCCGGCACCGCACCCCGGCAGCGTGATGGTATGACGTCCGCTCCCCGGAACGGCGTCCGAATCCCGCCAGACCAGGTGGTGCGCACGCCGCACAGTGGAGGGTGAAGAGACCGAGGACCTCTTCAGACCGCAGAACTACGTGAAAGGACACCGGACCGATGACGGTCTATACGACGATGGACAGCCCGCTGGGTGAGCTGCTGCTGGTGGGGGAGGAGCCGGCGGCGGCCGAGGGCGGCACCGCGCTCGCTTCGCTGTCCGTGCCCGGTCAGAAGTACGGGGCCGTCGTCCAGGACGGGTGGATCGAGAAGCCGGAGGCGTTCACCGAGATCGTCGCCCAGCTGCGCGGGTACTTCGACGGCACGCTGACCCGCTTCGACATCGAGTACGTTCACCGGGGCTCGGACTTCCAGCGTCGGGTGTGGACCGCACTGGAGGCCATCCCCTACGGCACCACCCTCACCTACGGCGACATCGCCCGGGAGATCGGCGCCCCGAGGGCCGCGGTGCGGGCCGTGGGCACGGCGATCGGCGCGAACCCGTTGCTGGTCGTGCGTCCCTGCCACCGAGTGATCGGTGCCGACGGCGCGCTGGCCGGCTACGCAGGCGGCTTGCAGCGCAAGCGGCAGCTCCTGGACCTGGAGCGTCTTCACCAGGCTGTCTGAAAGACCTCACCCCGGCTCTCCCGGAGCAGGGCACCCCTCAGCGATCCAAGGAATCCCTCACCATGATCGAGACCACCCGGCTCGCGGGACCGGTCGCCGACCGGATCGCCCAGCAGGACTGGGCGGCCCTGACCGGCGAACTCGACGAGCACGGCAACGCGCTCACCGGCCGGCTCCTCACACCGGGCGAGTGCCACGAGATCGCCGCCCTCTACGACAAGCCCGCCCACTTCCGCACCACCGTCGACATGGCCCGCCACCGCTTCGGCTCCGGCCAGTACCGCTACTTCACCCATGAACTACCCGACCTGATACGTGAGTTGCGCGAGGCGTTCTATCCCCGGCTGTTGCCCATTGCCCGGGACTGGGCCGGCAGGCTCGACAAGCCCGCACCCTGGCCGGACACCCTCCAGGAGTGGCTGGAGCAGTGCCACGAGGCCGGGCAGACCAAGTCCGCCCAGATTCTGCTGCGTTACGGCCCCGGCGACTGGAACGCCCTGCACCGGGACGTGTTCGGCGAGATGCTCTTCCCGCTCCAGGTCGTCATCGGCCTCGATGCCCCGGATGTCGACTTCACCGGCGGCGAGTTCCTGATGACCGAACAGCGACCGCGCGCACAGTCGCGCGGCTCGTCCACGACCTTGCCGCAGGGCCACGGCCTGGTCTTCACCACCCGGGACCGGCCGGTGGCGACGAGGCGGGGCTGGTCGAACGGGCCGATGCGCCACGGCGTGAGCACGGTCCGCTCCGGCCGTCGGCACACCCTCGGCCTGGTCTTCCACGACGCGGCATGACACCCGCCTCGCCTCGCCGGCCGGCCGGACTGCCCGCACAGCTCAGTGGATGGACAACCCGGTGAACCCACCCGTGCCACCGGCGGCCGTGCCGCCGGGGCCACGGTTGACCTGGGCCGAGGAGCCGCTGCGCGTCGGCCGTGCACGACGTCCAACGGAGTATGCGTCGTAGTCCTCGGAGAACTGGTCCAGCCACCACCGCCAGAAGGTGAGCCCCGCCAACTCCTCCTCGGTCTTCGCCAGAGCCGCCCGATCCCAGACGACACAGGGTCGACCGAGGTCGGCGAGGACAAGCCGCAGGCGACGCACATCGACGAAGGACCCTTCGACGGTGGCCGATTCGGGCACATCACGTGGTGGAACGTCGTCGCGGAACACGAAAGTGAGGGGAGCCCCGTCGGCCCCCTGAGCGGTCGCTCGACCCCAGATCTCCCGCGCCGCAAGCCGCGCCCGCGCCGCATCGTTGTCTTCCTCGGCCTGGAGCGCCCACTGGATTTCCAGGCGGACAGGTTCGTACGCCTCGCACGCTTCCCGGACCACCTCCGGGTATCGAAGCCGGATCTTCCGCAGGGCCTTCTTGGCCCAGGGCCGGATCAACAGCATCCACCACCGGTTCGCCCGTTCCTGGGCAGCCATCAGCTCGATGCTGATGCCGTCCAGCGCGGCGGCATAGGCGTCGGCGGCCTTGCACCAACGGCGGCACTGCTTGGGGGTGCACGGGGCGGCCGGGCTCCCCGGGTCCATGGTCGGGCTTCCGGGTAATCCACGCGTGGGGGCGTTGGGTTCCACACGGAAGAAGGAGGGAAGCCAAGGCTCCCCGAGAAGACCGCGCGGAAACACTTCCCGTACCCGGAACCTGCCGTTGACGGGCTGGACCGGCTCCGGACGCTCTGTGCGCGGCACCAGATGCTCGTAACGAAGAGGAGACCGCGCCGCTGAGCCATTCATCGCCCGCACACCCCCGTTGTTCGGTGCCTTCAAGGATGCGCCCCACCGTGGCCCCGGGCAACGCACGACGGCGGGTCTGTTCGAAGCCGCGTGAGCGCGGTCACCGTTTCACACGGATGGTCCGCGTGGAACCGGAGCGTACGGGCGAACCCCTTCGCACCGAGCGGCCGCACGAACTCCACCGGTTCCGACAGTTCCACCGTCACCGTGGTCTGGCTGCCCACCGCCAGGTCGAGCACCCCGTCGGTATGCAGCCGCAGCAGCGGTCCGTCGGGGTAACGCCGCTCGACCCGGGCGCCGGCGATGACGGCGGCTGGAACCCACAGCTCGAACAGCGCGCCGTACCGTATGCGCAGCGAGCCGTCGGATCCCACCACATGAGGCCGTACCACACAGGACGCATGCAGGGCGAGGACCAGCACCAGTCCGTACCCGTCCACGATGAGCAGGATCGCGTGGACGAGCGGCCAGGGGATCACGATGGCCAGCAGGGCCGTTTCGATGACGGAGACGAAGAGCAGCCCGTACATCATGGCCGTCTGGGGGCCGGTGTACGCGACGGCCAGCGCACCCTCGGGAACCTGGTGGCGGCGGCGCAGCACCCACAACCCGAGGCTGCACAGCGCCCGGATCTCGTGCGCTGCAAGTCGGCGTGCGACGACCGGGACCAGGGCACGCAGCGCGTCCCGAACGACGTCCTGCGCGGCGTTCCACCGGCCGGCCCCGGCCCGTCGCCGGGCGGCGTACAGCCGCCACAGAATCACTGCCTCCAGCGCGAGTACGGTCGACACCAGCGCCTCGGCTCCCACGAGGACCGCTCCGGGGATCCGTAAGCCTGCCGTCCCGCACACCAGGAGGGCGATCTCGGTGGGCAGCATCGCCCATACCGCCGCCCGCGCGGCCCGAGGACTCATGACGGCCTCTGGTGTATCCGGGCGGTCAGCTGCTGCATCACCCGACGCACCACCTCAGCCTGGGCGGGCGGGTAGTCGGCGAGCAGCGCCTGTCCCAAGCCCGTCGCCACCGGTCCCTTGTCCGGAATCGCCGCCAGCACCTCGTCCGGTACGGCGGCGGCCATATCGTCGGCCAGCGCCGCTATCCGCGGATCGTCCGATGCCGCTTCCTCCAGTTCGTCCAGCCGCTCATAGAGCACAAGGACGGCCGGGTCCTCGGCCACGGGCCGCAGCGCCGCGTACACCGCGTCCCCGGCGGTTGTCGTGTCCAGCAGGGACAGGTGTTCGCGGTCCTTGGCCGCGGCGGGCGATGCCGTGGCGGGCGCGGCCGCCAGGAGCTCGACAAGAGCGGGGGAGAGCGGCGCGTCCGGCGTGAGCGGGCCGTCCAGGAGGCCCCCGAGCACCCTGCGGCGCTCTTGGATCTCGCGCTCCTGGCGTGCGAGGTCGGCGTCCAACTCGACCAGCATCTCGGCCAGTTCGCGCCCCGCGTCGTCCGCGAGGACGTCCCGCACTTCATCCAGGCTGAGCCCCAGCTCGGTCAGCCGTCGGATCCGGGCCAGCCGGACGGCGTCTCGGAGACTGTAGGCGCGATATCCGTTGGCCCGCCGCCTGGGCTCGGGCAAGAGACCGATGTGGTGGTAATGCCGCACGGCCCGGGAGGTGACTCCGACGAGCGCGGCGATCTCTCCGATGCGCATGCCGCCAGTAGAAACCTTGCCGCAGCGACAAGGTCAAGCCGGCATCCGCCCCGCAAGGTCGGGCACTGCCGACGGGGCGGGCTCGACGGCCCATGGGATCCCCTCGTCCCCGACCCGGCGCCGTCGCCCGCCGTGTGAGGCGCGCCTACCGGGCGGCCGGTGCGAACAGGGCCAGCTGATCGGCGATCCAGGGGTCCGGGGCCGGCCGCTGCGCGGTCGCGGGGCCGAACAGCGCCAGCTGGTCCGCGATCCAGGGGTCGACGGGCCGGTGCGCGGTGCGGTGCCCGGAGCGATGGTGGCTGGTGTCGCCCATGGTGGACCGGGCGGAGGTCTGTCCGGTGGTCTGAGGGGAGGCTGCCGTCGCCGATCCGCCGGTGGCGAAGAGAGCGCTTCCGGCGACTATGCAGGAAATGCAGGTGGTGGCGATACGCCGTGTCGGCTTCTTCATGATCTCCTCCGTGCGCTGTTCCTCGGACAACAGGTATTCCGTCGTCGTTGCTTCGAACGGTTGGACGGTGCGCCTACCCCACACGGCACAGCTCACACACGGGGCACCTCACACATGGGGCACCGCCCCTTACCGGGGGCCCGTGCCGCCCGGGTGTGATGGCCCGGATGTGCTCGCGTTACGGCCTTGGCCGATGAGGCCGGCGAAGGCGTCGAGGACGCGTTGCAGGCCGAAGGCGTAGGCGTGGTCGGGGTCGTAGGCACTGCCGTGTGCGGCGCCTGCCGCCGCGCCGACGCGGACGGCTGTGGGGTAGGCCTTCTCGTCGAGGACCTGGGCGAGGAGTGGGGCGTTCACCGCCCACCACTGCTGGTCGTTCATGGCGCTGTCGTGCCGGGCGGCGCGGGCGTCGGCGGTTGCGCGGGCGCATGCCTGGACGAAGGTGAGCAGATACGTCAGGCAGTCGTCCATCTCGACATCGGTGAGGCCGAGGCCGTCCAGCGCGGACAGTTCGTGCTCGTACTTGGCCATCAGCCCCGGTCCGAGCGGAGGCCTGGCGGTGGAGACCGCCGCGGCCCAGGGGTGCCGTTCGAAGAGTGCCTTGTTCTCCTCGGCGACGGCGGCGACCCGTCGGTGCCACGGCTGTCCGGTGGTGTCCGTACGGGGCATGCGCGCGTAGGCGGCGTCCAGCATGAGGTCGAGCAGCTCGGCCTTGCCCGGGACATAGGTGTACAGCGTCATGGGCACCACGCCGAGGGCCTGGGCCACTCGGCGCATGGTCAGCGAGTCAAGGCCTTCTGCGTCGGCGATGGCGGTGGCCGCCTCGACGACCGCGTCCACGCTCAGCCCTCGTCGTGGACCTCGGCGGCGGTCAGCGCTGGAGTGGCGCCACAGCAGTTGCAGGGTGCGGGCCGGGTCGCCCGCGCTGGTTCGTTCCGTCGGCACGGCGCAATCCTCTCGTACAAAATTGCTGTACGTTGTACTCTGTACGCCGTATAGAGAATTTGAGGTGCCCCAACCGTGAAGGAGTCTCCGTGAAGGTCACTTCCAGTGCCGTCTCGATCAACGTCGACGATGTCCCCGCCTCCACCGCCTTCCTCGTCGAGCACTTCGGCTTCCGGGAGGAGGCGAGCGCCGAGGGGTTCGCGTCCCTGACGCGTGACGACGTCGGCATGAACGTCGTCTTTCTGCGGCGTGGGCTGGCGACGCTCCCGGCGGACCAGCGTGAGGAGCACGCCACCGGACTGATCCTCGCCTTCGTCGTCGACGACCTCGAGGGGGAGCTGGCACGCCTGCGTGCCGAGGGCGTGACGATCACCATGCCCTTGACCGAGGAGGAGTGGGGTGAACGCGCCTTCCAGGTCCGCGACCCCAACGGGGTCATCGTGCAACTTGTCGACTGGAATGCGACCCCCGACCACTGAACCGCAACCGGGACCGGGGCCGTGCACCGGGACCGGGGCCGTGCACCGGCCTCTTCAGATTCTGGGCTTGCCCGTCAGGCTGGTCATGAGCCTGCTGCGAGGCGGTGCCACCTCGACGGACGGCCCTTCCGGCGCCCCCCGTCCGGCATCGGTCCGGCGCCGCCCGCGTGTGACGGCCTCCCACGCCATGGCGGCACCGGTCACCAGTGACAGGAGCAGATAGAAGACGAACAGCTTGTGCAGGTCGTCGAGGAAGTACCAGACCGATGCGGTGGCGCTGAACCAGAAGGCGACCACTGAGCCGCCGCCGCGCTCCGGGCTGAGCGCCGCGCCGACGAGACAGCCGGCGGCAACCAGCGCGAGCAGGGCGGCGATGCCGGCGTAGGAGCTGTCCCAGCCGTCGTAGGCGCGCCGCAGTTCGGAGTTGACCGCCACCGCCTCGGCCACCGGCCCCCAGCTCACCGCGCACGACAGGCGCGTGGACCACGGCAGCGTCACCGCGCCCAACAGGGCGGCCGCGACGGCCACCCGGCCGAAGTGGTCGGTCTCCACCAGCTGGCCACGTGCGCACAGCAACGACAGCAGGCAGCCGAGCAGCGCCAACGCGCCGTCGATGGAGGGGCGCAACGATATCCGGAACCTGTCCCTGAGCGTGGTCCGACCACCGGAGCGTGCCGCCGGAGCGATGGGGACGGGGACGGGGACAGAGATTGGGCCGGGGGCCTCGGCCGTCGGCATGGCCCCTTGTGCGAGGGCGTCGGTGAGGGCCGCACGCATCTGGCCTGCATCGGTGAACCGTTCCGCCGCGTCCTTGCGCAGGGCGCGCTGAATCACCGCCTCCACCGTCGGCGGTACCTGCGGCCGGAGCCGGGAGACCGGCTCCGGCTCGGCGAACAAGTGCTGGTGCATGACAGCGAACGGCGATGCGCCACGGAACGGCGGCTGCCCGGTCAGCAGTTCGTGCAGCAGGCACCCCATCGCGTACAGATCGGCTCGATGGTCGACCTCCGCCCCGCTGATCTGCTCGGGCGAGAGGTAAGCGGGAGTGCCTATGGCCGCACCGCTGCCGGTGATGCGGGTGGCGGCCTCGGTGAACGCCTTCGCGATGCCGAAGTCGAGGACCTTCACGGTGTCGGGTCCGGTGAGCATGATGTTGGAGGGCTTGATGTCCCTGTGCACGATTCCGCGCTCGTGGCTGTGCCGCAGCGCATCCAGCACCGCGCATGCCACGTTGATCCCCTCGGCGACGGGCAGCGGTCCGCCGCGCAGGGCCTCGGCGAGGGTGGTGCCCTGGACGTACTCCATGACCAGATAGGGCCGTGGGCCGTCCGGGTCCGGCTCCTCGCCGACGTCGTGGATGGTGGCCACGGCAGGGTGGTTCAGCGCGGCGGCCGCGTGTGCCTCACGCCGGAAGCGGGCTCGCGACTGCGGATCGTGGGCCAGCGCGGAGGAGAGCAGCTTCACCGCCACGGTGCGTCGCAGCCGTTGGTCCACCGCACGATGGACCGTTCCCATGCCGCCCTGCCCGAGCCTTTCGACCAGCTCGTACCGGTCGCCGAGGACCATGTCCCGCCCCACTCGTGCCTCCCCGTGAATCCTGCGCCCCGACGCAGCTTACGGTGTGTGCCGGGAGGGGCCCGCGCCGGCCGCGGACGCCGGGGCCACCAGGATTCCCAGCGGGCGCTGGAGGACCGAGGACCGGTCCACCGACACCATCCACCGCCGTACCGGCGCTCGGCCACGCCGGTTTGCGCGCGCACGCGCTACGAGAGGCGCATCGGTCTGCCGGCGTCCGGCGCCGGCAGACCGATGCGCGTCATGCCCGCGCAAGCGGGTGAGAGGGCGACCCCTTCGTGGCTCGGCGGGGGCCGCGGTCGGGGCGCCAGGTGGCTACGAGGGCGGCCGCCAGAAGGAGTTCGGCGATGTCGCCGCCGTAGTACATGATCTCCGCAGCGCCCTGGACCTCCGGGACGGGGGCGTGGATGTCGACCCAGAAGCCGCCGTACATCAGCTGCGCGATGACTGCGTGCGCGGCGATGGCACAGCCGAGGTAGACCAGACGGGTGCGGACGCCGGGCCGGGCGGGCGCCGGATCCGGGCCGGCGATGACGTAGGCGAACAGGCAGCCCGAGAGCAGGAAGTGGGCGTGCAGCAGCCAGTGTCCGGCCGGATGGGTCATGCCGGCGTTGTAGAGCGGAGTGAAATAGAGAACGGCGAGGCTGCCCGAGGACAGCAGCAGGGCGATCGCCGGGTGGGCGAGCAGGCGGGCGGCGCGGCTGTGCAGGACCCCGGTGAGCAGGCGGGCGTGGGGTGCGGGCACGGTCCGCAGCAGGAGGGACACGGGGGCGCCGAGCACCAGGGCGAGAGGGGCGTACATGCCGATGAGCATGTGCTGGGCCATGTGACCCCGGAAGTCGTCGTGGGCGAGGGGCGCGACCGGCGGCAGGAGCGCCACAGCCAGCAGGGCCAGCCCGGTGATGAAGCTTGCCGTGCGCCAGGGATCCCAGGCCCGCGCCGGATTGCGGCGCCGCGCCCGGCGAGCGAGGAGGAGATAGCCGACGGCGCACGCCGCCAGTACGAGCGCGGGCAGCAACGTCTCCAGCAGGCCGCCGCCCTGGCCAGGGTGCATGGGATGTGTTTCGTGGTTCATCGGGTCAATCCGGCGTCTCGTTCGGCCTGCCGGGCGGTGGGGGCTTCCGGATCGAAGGGCTGTCCGCTGCGCTGGAGAAGCCAGCCGCCTACCAGCAGCAGCGCGCCGAAGAGGAGGAAGCCGATGTCCCACCAGGCCTGATAAGGGCCGTCGTGGACGTGGTGGATGCCCAGGATGTGGTGGTCCAGGACGCCTTCGACGAGGTTGAAGAGGCCCCAGCCGACCAGGGTCCAGCCCCACAGCACCCGGGAGGTCCACACCCGCCGGCGGTTGTGGGTGACCCGGGAGTACAGGATCGCGAGACCGATGAGGACGGCGATCCAGCACACGGCGTGGAAGATACCGTCCCACAGGGTGTTCATCTCCAGACCGGAGACCGTGTGGGGGTTGTAGTACTTCACACCGATGCGGTCGTGGTTGGTGCTGCTGAGCATGTGGTGCCATTGCAGGAGCTGGTGCAGCAGAATGCCGTCCACGAACCCGCCCAGCCCCACCCCCAGCACGATGCCGGGCAGCTGGAGACTGGCCGGCGCCAGACCGGCCCTGGCCTCGCCCACGTGGGTTGCCATCACGCTGTCTCCCTCCATGCGGTACTGGTGTCGGCTTCTCGCGTGCCCCTGCGCTCTCCTCTCAGGGAGAGCGCAGTCATGGACAGCGCAGCCACTTCCCCCTCAGGGACTACCAGCTCTCAGGCGACAGCGCCGCCGCATCTTCGGCCGTTTGGCGCACTCGGTCCCGTGACTTTGACGGCGCGTGAACGTGCTTGGCCGTACTTCTTTCAGCTGCGCGACAGGGTCGATGGAGCACGCCGTTCGGGGAACTCTGCCTCTTGGTAGGTCCGGCAGGGGAGGGGCGGGCGATATGCGGGCGATCGCGAACGCTGGTCGACGGGGCGGCAGGCTACGGCGGACGCTGGCGGGGGCACTGCTCTCTGTGGCGGCGGTGACGTACAACGACTGGTTGTTGCAGTTCCTGCTGCCTACGGGGCTGGATCAGCGTGACTCCTACGTCAGTGAGGTCTTTGCCGCCGATCAGCCCTACCGGCTGCTTTTCAGCGGTGTGGAACTGGCCACGGCACTGCTGGTCGTGACCGGCGCCTGTCTGGCCCTGGCCGGAGCACCGTGCGGTTGGGCCGCTGCGGGCTGGGGCGCACTGGTGGCCTTCGGGGGCTCTTCCGTCGCGGACGTCCTGCTGCCGATGCGGTGCGCGCCCTCGCGGGAGACCGGCTGCCCCACCGACAGCGTGTGGCACACCGTGACCAGCGGCTCGGTGCACTTCGCCCTGTTCGCCTCGATGGCGGCCTTCGCTGTCGCCGCTCGCTCACACCCCGGACGCCCACAGCCCGCCGGGCACTGGGCGCCGAGGCTGCTGCCGGTGTCGATGGCGGCGGCGATCTGCTCCGCCGGACCCTATGTGGGCCATCCGGGCGGACAGGGCATTGCGCAACGGATTCACCTCGTGACCGTGGCGATGTGGTTCTGGCTGCTGGCAGCGCAGGTCTACCGGGACCGTGAGCACTCCGGCAGCCGCGTCCCACGGCGCCCACTGCCGGAGCCTGTCGAACGATCGACGGGGCGGCTCGTCAGGCCAGGCGGTCCTGGGTGCTCCCCGGCAGGTGGGATCCGGCGTTGAAGGAAGGGCGGGCCGCGGTGGACCGGCAGGAGGCCGGGTGGGGGCCGCTGCGCCGCGCCGGCGTGCCGCCCCCACTCCGCGCCGGGCGTACACGAGGTCCTATTCCGAGCGGCGCCCGGCGCCCGCGCGCCGTTTCAGTACGCGGCGTTCGGCCTCGTTCGTGCCGCCCCACACACCGACGGTCTGCTCGGTGTCCAGCGCCCACTGCAGACACCGCTCCTGCACGGGGCAGCGCCGGCAGACCGCCTTGGCCTGCTGGGTCTGCATCAGCCCCGGTCCCGTGGTGCCGATCGGGAAGAAGAGGTCGGGGTCCTCCTGGCGGCACGCGGCGTGGTCTCGCCAGTTGTCCATGTAAGTCACCTGCGATCGAAAGTCCGTGCCTCGGAAAGGGTGTACTCGGCTCCGGGTCACCTGCCGATGCGCGGGTGAAACAGTTCCATGACCGTACGGGTCGGAGTTTCGCCAAATCATCACAACGCCGGGCCCGGGAAAGCACGCCGCGGCGTGCTACCGGGCCGGATCGGCGTCGTAGTCCTGCCGGGCCTGCTCGACCTTGCCCAGGTTGTCGGCGGCCCATTCGGTGAGGTGCGCGAAGAGTGGAGCGAGGCTGCGGCCCAGCTCGCTGATCTCGTACTCGACCCGAGGGGGAACCTCCGGGTGGTACGTGCGCACGATCAGACCGTCGCGCTCCAGTTGTCTCAGCCGCTGCGTCAGCACCTTCGGCGTGATCTTGGCGATCCGCCGTTCCAGCTCGACAAAGCGCTGGCGGCCGTACGTGTGAAGGCTCCACAGGATCGGAGTGGTCCACCGGCTGAACACGATGTCGACGACCGGGCCGATGGGGCAGGCGAGTTCCGGGTCCGTCGCCGCGGGTGCCGTCCAAGTCGCCTTGCCGACCATGCGCATCCCTTCGGGGTAGCCACTTTCCTCTAGGTACCTACTATATCGCCGGTGTTAGCGTCCCCTCACGCCCTGGAGATCTGCTCTCCGTGGCGGAATCGCCATCTGAGGCATCGTCAATCAATTTTATAAGAGGGGGAGTTACCGTGATCGCAGTGACGGGAGCTACCGGCAATGTCGGCCGAAAGCTTGTGCAGGCTCTTGTGGCATCCGGTGAGCGGGTGACCGCAACGTCGCGGGGTATCTCGGAGACCGACGTGCCGGAGGGCGTCGTGCAGCGGCGGGCGGATCTGACCGACGCCGCGACCCTTCGGCCGGTGTTCGACGGTGCGGAGGCGTTGTTCCTCCAGAACGGCGGCGCCGACGCGCATCTGTTGAAACCGCAGGACGTCCTCGACGCCGCCAAGGCCGGCGGAGTGCGACGGGTCGTACTGCTGTCCTCCCAAGGAGTCGCCACCCGGCCGCGGTCGGCCTTCCATGGGGACACGGCACGCGCGATCGAGGACGCCGTCCGGGAGTCGGGCATGGACTGGACGATCCTGAGGCCGGGGGGCTTCGACTCCAATGCGTACGCATGGGCGGAGTCGGTCCGTAGCCGGCGAAGCATCGCCGCGCCGTTCGGTGACGTGGGCCTGCCCACCATCGACCCGACCGACATCGCCGAGGTCGCCGCCGTGACACTGCGCGAGAAGGGACACACCGGGCGGATCTACGAGCTGACCGGGCCCGCCCTCAGCACCCCCCGGCAACGAGCTGAGGAGATCGGCGCCGCCCTCGGTGAACCGGTCCGGTTCATCGAGCAGACCCGAGAGGAGGCCCGCGCCCAGATGCTGCGGTTCATGCCCGAGCCCGTGGTCGAGACCACCCTGGCCATCCTCGGGGGGCCCACCCCCGCCGAGCAGCGCATCAGCCCTGACGTCGAACTGGTCCTCGGCCGCACACCCCGCACGTTCGCCGACTGGGCCCGGCACCACATCGCCGCCTTCCGATAGAACCCCGGCTTCCAGGAGCGCAGCTCCAGGACTCCTGCCTTCAGGACTCCTGCTTCCAGGGCTCGGCCCGCGCCGCCGGTCCGCCGGCCGGCCGATCATCGCCCGCGCAGGGCACTCGCCGACTCTCCCGTACGCTCGCGCAGCAGGATCCGCAGGGTGTGGGCGTGCTCATAGCCGACCTTGCGGGCGATGACCTCCACGGGCAGGTCGGTGGTCCGCAGCAGATGCGAGGCGCGCTCGACACGCAGGTCCTGGACGAACCGGACGGGTGACATGCCGAGCGTCCGGCGTACGGTCCGTTGCAGTGTGCGCTCACTGACGCCGACCGCGCGCGCTCCCTCCGCGATCGAGACCGGCCCATCCAGGTGCACCCGGACCCAGCGCTCGAAAGCCGCCAGCGTCGGATCGCTCTGTGCGAGTGCCGACGAAATGGTGTACGCCGCTTGGGACGGACGCTCGTCGACGACCAGATAGCGGGCGACCAGATCGGCCAGGGCGGGACTGCTCCGCCGCACGATCGCCAGCGCGAGGTCGACGTGCCCGAAGGCCGCGCCGGCGGTGGTCACGCCGTCCGACTCGGTGACCATGAGGGTGTCGTCGACCGTCACCGCCGGGTACCGCTTGCGGAAGTACGGGGCCAGCCACCAGCTCGTCGTGGCGCGGCGCCCGTCGAGGACTCCCGATTCGGCCAGCAAGAAGGTGCCCGTGCAGGCGGAGGCCAGGGGTGTGCGGCGTTCGCGTACGGCGTTCACCAGGTCTCGTACCGGCGCGGCGGCCGGACCCGAGACATGGTCGATCAGAGCGTCGGGGCGCCGCTCGGCCAGCGCCGGCACCAGCAGCAGTTCCGCGTCCTCCACCGCGCCGACCGGGGCGGTCTCGACCAGGTGCCCCGCGCCCGTGCGGATCCGGCGGCGGAAACCGATGGTGGTGACCTTCCAGGCGGGCGGGGGCTCCGGGAGCTCCCCCCGCATGGCGTTCGCCCCGTCCAGCACATCGAGGAGGGCGGCGAGCCCCGAGTCGAAGACGCCGTCGTAGGCCAGCACAGCCACGTTCATGACGGGAACGATATCAAGGGTGTCGCTTCCGACACTGGGTGGACTGGTTCCAGCGGCCTAGATTCTTCGGTGTCCGGACGAGACCCGGTGCCCGGTACCGGCACCGTTCCTTCCATGAAGACCAACCAACCACTGGAGTGCACCATGACCAAGCTCGGACTGCTGGCACGGATCGAGGCCAAGCCCGAGTACGCCGAGAAGGTCGAGGCCCTGCTGCGCGACGCGCTGCAGCTCGCGCAGCAGGAGGACCACACCGTCAGCTGGTTCGCGTTCCGGCTGAGCGCGACCACCTTCGGTGTCTTCGACACCTTCCATGACGAGCAGGGGCGTCAGGGGCATCTGCAGGGCCGTATCGCCGCCGCGCTGATGGACGCCGCCCAGACCATGCTCAGCGAGGCACCCGACATCCGGCCCGTCGACCTCCTCGCGGTCAAACTTCCCTGATCGGGACGCCCGTGCTCCCGCGGACCGCGCGTGAGGAAACCCGGCGCGACAAAGCCGGCGACACGCTCAGGCCGACGGGCGTCCGGGCGACGCCGTACCCCTCCCAGGGTGCCGCCCCGCTTCCCGGGGGCGGCACCCCCGTCAGGCTGTCAGCTGCCGCAGACCACCCCGCGTGGGCGCGGCCTCCAGACGTGTGTAGTACTCGGTGGAAAGGATCCTTCGCCGATCTGCGGCGGACAGACCGGACAGGATGCCGGGAAGCGAGCGCTCACGCTCCACTTCGCTTCGGTGCGCGAGGATGGCAGACCACTTCCGCTCCAGCCACGGACTCACGTCCACCGTGGCGGTGACCCGCTCGTCCGGCACGCTGAGCACGGACTTGCCGACGCCGGTCAGGAGGCTGCCCAGCTGTGCGACGCCCGAGTGCGGATGCGTGGCCAAGTACAGCGCGCCGGGCTGCCACGGTTCCCCGGCCTCGACGTACACGCGCTCGAGTCCGGCAGCCTGTACGGCGAGCAGGGTCACCCGGTGGGTGTGCACATGGTCCGGGTGACCGGTGAGACCGCCGTACGCGTCGTGGGTGACGACGATGTCCGGGCGGACCTCGCGTAGATGCCGGACGAGCCGCTCGACGGCCTGCTCGAGCGGAGCGTCGCAGAACCGCGGTTGACCGGGCGCGGACTCGGGTACGCGGGCGTCCGCATACCCGAGCATGCGAGGCTCCCCGGCTCCCAGGATTCGCAGCGCGTCGGCGAGTTCCGCCGCCCGATGGCTGTCGGGGGCCCAGGTCGCGGTGACGACGACGGTGCGTGCTCCGCCTTCGGCGTGCTGGGCGAGGACGCCGCCGGCCACCAGGGACTCGTCGTCCGGATGCGCGAACACCGCGAGCAGACTCGGCGGGGGAGAGGCGGATGTGATCACAGGGGTGGAGCCTTTCTCACGGCAGATGACCGACGGCCGGCCACCGACACACACGAACCGGTCAGAACCCTGAAACAGCGCCCTCCCGTTCGGCCAGGAAGGCGTCGAGCAACTCGAACAGCACCCTGAGGACTTGCTCTTCCTGCTCCTGGGTCAGCTCCGGCCCGCCCTCCCGGCCCGGCAGGGCGATCTGCCGGATCCGAGCCTCCCTGATCAGGTTGCCGCCGACGGAGTGATACGCCATCAGCCACTGACGGCAACCCTCCAGACCAGCCCCGCCATGCCGACGGGCGGCCTGGTCGTAGCCTGCCAGGAAGCCGGTCACGCCGCTGAGAGAGGTGCGGCCGATGAGCATGCCGGTCCGCCCGGCGAATCGGGCGAAGTGCGCGCGCTCACTCATGGCGATCGGATTCGTCACCCTGGCATCCTGCTGTCCCGGCCCCTTCTTGTCGAAGTCAGCCCTTCGGCTTCCGCTCTTCGACTCGCGGCCGAGGCCTGTGAGCTGTCCGAAAGCGCACACCTACCCGTACGACCTCAGGACCATCCGTCCCGCGACTCGTCCGCCTACGGTCGGACTCATCCCGCCTCGTCGGCGGATTCCTCCAACTGCCCTGCACGAGAGGGTTGGTGGGTCCCACACGCACCGATCCGAAGGACCGCCCCACGTGCGAAGCAGACGAATAGCAGCATCCCTTCTCGCGGCGAGCGTTGCCGCCACCCTCGTTCCCGCGCTCGCTCCCGCCACGGCTTCCGCCGCCGAGAACCCGCTGACGCAGTACCTTCGGCAGAAGCCGCGCTGGCACCGCTGCGACCGTGACTCGCCCGCCACGTTCCAGTGCGCCGACATCAAGGTGCCGCTGGATTACAGACACCCCAACGGCAAGAAGATCGGGCTTGCGATCTCACGGATCCGGACGAGCGCCGCCGGTGAGCGTCGCGGCGTTCTGCTGCTCAACCCTGGGGGCCCCGGTGGCGAGGGCCTCAGCATGCCGCAGTGGATGGACTCCGAGCTGCCCAAGTCCGTGAAGAAGCACTATGACCTCGTCGGCTTCGACCCGCGGGGCGTCGGGCAGAGTTCGCCCCTGAGCTGCGGCCTGACCGGCGCGGAGCAGAACTGGCTGCGCCCGTACAAGGCCAGTGCGTTCGCGAAGGACGTGAAATGGGCGCGCACCGTCGCCGAGAAGTGCCGCGCCAAGGAAGGCGACAAGCTGCGGTACATCACCACCCGCAACACCGCCCGGGACATGGATGTGATCCGGGCCGTCCTGGGGGAGAGGAAGATCTCCTACCTGGGGTACTCCTACGGCACCTATCTCGGCGCTGTCTACGCGCAGATGTTCCCGGCACGCGCCGACCGATTCGTGCTGGACAGCGCCGTGGATCCGCAGCGGATCTGGCGCGGCATGATCCAGGTGTGGGCGGAGGGCACAGAGCCCGCGTTCACGAGGTGGACCAAGTGGACGGCCCAGCGTGCCGCGCAGTACAAGCTGGGTGACACCCCGGACCAGGTCCGCAAGACCTTCTGGGACCTGGTCGCCCAGGCCGACCGCAAGCCCATCGACTTCCACGGGCAGCGCACGACCGGCGACGACATCCGCTCCGGCCGTGCCATGTTCTTCAGCGTGCGAGCCGCCGCCGAGACGGTCGCCGACCTGAAGAAGGCCGCCGCCGGCGGGCGGCCGGCCGTCACCCGTGAGCTCAGGCCGACTTCCCCGTCCTTCGGTACGTCGTTCGGGCGTTCCGTGCCCTCGGACAACGGCGATGCGAGCTTCTGGTCCGTCGTGTGCGCCGACACGGCGGCGTGGCCGCGCGACCCCGAGCAGTACCGGCGCGACGCGATCCGCGACAAGGCCAGGTATCCGCTGTACGGCGACTTCGCGTCCAGCATCAAGCCGTGCGCGTTCTGGAAGAACGGCACTGAGCCGGCCACCAAGGTGAACAACAAGGTCGGTGTGCTCATGCTGCAGAACGAATGGGACCCCCAGACGCCGCTGCCCAGTGGCATCGGGATGCACCGGGCTCTCAAGGGCTCGCGGATGGTCATGGTCGCCGGTGGCGAGGGACACGGCGTCTACGGTTCCAAATCCTGCGCCGACAAGACGGCCAACGCCTACCTGGCCACCGGCAGGCTCCCGGTGAGGGATGTGACCTGCCAGGCCGCCGCCGGGCAGGAGCGGCACGGGCTGACACCTCCGCTGCCCGCCCCTTCGGGCATCCCCGGGACGCCCGGGCGCTTCTGAGGCCGGCACCGCGCAGTGAACGACGTGGGGCTCTCCGCCGCCGGAGAGCCCCATGGTGCGTGCACAGCGGCGGGATCTGCCAGGCGAACAGGGCCGGCAGGTGGGTGCCGTCATCGATCCCGGCCGCGGTGCCGGTGGCGGTGGCCTCACCGGCGGGGCTCGAGCCGGCGGACGACCACTCCGAGGATGTCGCCGCGTTCGAGGTAGCCGATGTGGCGCGAGTCATGGCTGAGAGCGGCGTTGTCGCCCAGGATCACGAACCGGTCTCGTGGCGCGGGCCTACCAGCCTCGGCGGCAAGGGCGGGTCCCAGGCCCTCGGGAACCGGATCGCCGGGGCCCGCCACGACGCGCTTGATCATCCAACTCCGGGTACCGAGCGGCTCACCCGTCGTCCGACGAGGACCGCCGTGCCTCACCGCGGCCCCTCCCGGCGGGTCACCGGAGGGGGGCCGCCACGCGGCTACGACGACCTCGCCTTTCTCGATCCCGGCGCCTCCGTGTCGGCCGAGCCTCCGCATCAACACCCGGTCGCCGCTTCGATAGGCGGGTTCCATGCTGGCTCCGGCAACGGTGATCACGGCAAGGCGGCGCCGTGCCAAAAGCACGCCCAGCAGCGGCGTCCCGACCGCGGCGACGGCGAACGGGGACAGACGGCGGCCGACCGGCCACATGGAGCACCTCCTCACGGCTCGGGGGAATCAGAGGTCACCGGTGCCGTCACCGGCCCCGTCATCGCCGAAGCCACCGGTGTTCCGCCCCGGTAACCGCGGGCCTGAAGAGCGAACAGCCGGGCGTAGGACCCGTCGGCCCGCATCAGCTGCTGGTGTGTGCCCTGTTCGGCGATCCGGCCGTTCTCCAGCACCACGAGGAGATCTGCGTCCCGGAGCGCGCCGAGCCGGTGCGAGATCAGCAGGCTGGTGCGGCCTGCCCGGTGGCCCCGCAGCCGCAGATGGATCTCGTGCTCGGCCTCCGCGTCGAGCCCGGAGCTGGGCTCGTCGAGAATCAGCAGGTCGGCATGGTCGCGCAGGAACGACCGGGCCAGGGCGAGGCGCTGCCACTGACCGCCGGACAGGACGATGCCGGTGCCCGGGTCGTCCTTCTCTTCCTCGCAGAGGAACGTACGACTCAGCATGGTGCGGTAGCCGTCGGGCAGGCGGGCTATGGAGTCGTGCATACCGGACAGGCGCGCGGCCCGTTCGATGCCGTCCTGCTCGGTCAGTCGGTCCAGGTCACCGAGCCCGATGTTCTCGCCGGCGGTGAGGTCGTACTCCATGTAGTCCTGAAAGGTGGCCGCGATGCGCCGGCGCAACTCGGCGGGGCGGAACGCCCGCACGTCGGTGCCGTCCCACAGGACCTGGCCTCGGTCCGGATCGTAGAGGCGGCACAGGAGTTTGATCAGCGTCGACTTCCCCGCTCCGTTGAGTCCCACCAGGCCGACGGAGCAGCCCGCGGGAATCGTCAGGCTCACCCCGCGCAGCACCCAGGGGTGTTCGGGGCCGTAGCGGAACCACACATCACGCAGTTCGACGCCTGTCCGGAGGCGGGGAACGGGCCGGGGGCGGGTGCTGACCGGCAAGTCGTCCTTCGTCTCCCGGATCGCGACGTAGTGGTCGAAGAGCAGGAGCGCCTGGTGCCCGTTGGCGATCTCGTTGGCCAGTCCGGCGAGTGCAGTCTGCACGGCGGGCACCGCGGCCACGAGCAAGGAGACTCCGCCGATGCCGATACGGCCCTGCCCGGCGGCCCGGACCGCCCACAACACGCCCAGGCCGGCGACCACGGCCGAGAGCGCCCCGAGGCCGAGCTGGATCGCCAGCTCCTGGCGGTCCACTGCCTGCCTGGCCGCGTCTGCCTTACGGCGCGCGGCGAGCATCCGTCCGCGCAGGAAACCGCCGATGCCGAACAGCCGGACCTCCTTCGCGGCCTGCGGGCTGGTCAGCAGCTGGAAGTAGAACAACTCGCGCCGTTCGGCGGGGCCGATGTCCCAGAGCATCGCCGCCCGTCGCCGACTCACCGCCAGTTCACCGAGCAGCACCGGAACACCGGAGAGCAGCACGGCGGTGGCCAGAAGGGGGCTGAGCACGATGAGCGAGCCGAGGAACCCGCCGAGGGTGAGCACCCCGTGGAGCACTCCCAGTGCGCCGTTGACCGCCCGCGTCGGCGTCATTCCCCCGGCCTGCTGGGCGAGTCGCAGCCGGTCAAGAAACCGAGGGTCCTCGAACCTGCTCAGGCCGGTCAGGGCGTCCACGGCCAGGTGGAGGGATTCCTGGGCGCGGAGCCCGGCCGCGCGTTGTGTCTGGGCTTGGACGTACTGGGCGAGGTGCGGCACGGTGGCGGCCGCGACTCCCACCGTGGCCAGCAGCCCGGCCGGCTCGAGCAGCGCTCCGGGCCCGCCGCCCGCTGCCAGCCTGTCCAGTACGGTCCGCACCGTCCACGCGGAGGCGAGGGGCAGCAATGCGCCGAGGACGGTGAGGAGCGTGAGCGCGGCGAGCTGCCGGGGCGCCGCCCTCAGGGCGAGTCCGGTCGCGGCACGGAAGACGCCGGCCAGCCTCCGGGGCCCCGCTGACGACGCCACCGCCGTACTCATGGCGCCGCGGTGACGGGGGCGGGCAAAACCTGCTCGCCCACCGCCTCCACCACGAGTTCGTCACCGATGGCGCGGACGCGGCACATGACGGGGAAGGCGCGGACGCCGAACGCCTCGCTCACCGGCCCTGTGCCGCTCTCATGGACGACCCTGGTGACCGGACCCAGTTCCTTGACCATCTGTTCGGTCTCCGGGTCCCCGTCGACCCCGCCCACGACGACGGCGACGGCCCCGTCCGGCGGGGCGGCCGTCAACGCTGCTGTCACGTACGGCAGTTGCTCGTGGCACGGAGGACAGCCAGGAGAAAGGAACACCACCACGGTCCCGGAGCCGAGATCGCGGTTGAGCAGAGGCCGCCCGTCGACGGTCCGGGTCTCGAAGCCCCCGACCACCCCACCCACGGGGAGCATCCCCTCGAAAGAGGACTCGTCTGCGGATCCGCGTGAGACTCGCTGCGCGCGCAGCCTTCGTACCAGCCCCACCGTCAGCAGGAGGTCGAACAGACACAGCGCGCCGACGAGCACGACGGCCGCGATGAGATACGGCATGATCACCTGTGCCCTTTCCGTGCGGCGACGGGGAAGGCGTCGCGCAGCAACTCGGATATGTCGTCGAGGTTGGTCACCACGACACCGAGGACGAGGCCGGTGGCGCAGGCCACCGCCAGGCCCCCCGGGCTTTTCGGCAGCCCGTGGACCGTCCCGACGGCGCCGCCGGCCGCCACGGCCATCAGGAAGCCGTTGCGGACGAGCTGAAGGGGGCCCGTGCTCCGCGTGGAGGCCCCGAAACAGCGGCACGGCACCCGCACGCCGCGCCGGAGCGACGCCGCCATCGCAAGGGCGAACGCCCCGAGCAGGCACCCGACCAGCGCGAAGCCGACCATCGCCATCCGCGAAGGCAGCACCAGCAACACAACTCCGGCCACCTCCGCCCCGGCGACCACGCGGGCCACGGCGCGACTGCGGTGCGGAGACAGCGCGGCGAGGCCCTGGACAGAGCGCACAAACGCTCCGAAGGCGTCCGCACTGCGGAGTTTGCTCACCACCGCGACCGCGAAGACGACCACGAGCAGGATCCGGCAGCACATAGCGGCGAACTCCATGGCGGGGAACACCCTTCTGTCATGCCAAGGGGAGTACGAGGGCCGGGGACCCCGGTGGACCCGCGCGGGAGTCCACCGGCGCCCCCTGGCCGCCTCGGTGAAGACCGAGCGTTCGGCCGGACTGCCGGTATCAGCAGCCGCAGTGGCCGAACGCGTAGTAGTAGCTGCCGTCGTCGCAGTTCATCCGGTACTGGGTGTACTTGCTCTGGCCCGCGCAGCTGCCGTGGATGCACTTCGAGCCGGCCTTCCAGCACCTGACCGCGTGAGCCGTACCCCCGGGTACCAGGCGTTCCACCAGGCGGTCGGTGAGCGTCCGCAGGAGCTTGGTCATCTGTGACTCCTTCCACTGAGGTCGTGTCGCCGATGGGCGACGCGGTGAGAACCGAGTGCGCTGTGCACGGCCCCGTAGGGCCACAACCGAGCCTGCTGGCGGTAGCCCGGCGGCCACAACGGCATGGGAGTGTCCCGGACAGCCCAAGAGCTGTCCGGCCTGGTCGGAGCCGGTGTCCGGAGTGCTGTCCGGGACGCTGTCCGGGGCTGGGGACATCGGCGGGCCGATGACGGCGGCTCGTCTGTGGGCGAGGGTCACCTCACGCGGGCACGGCGAACGGTACGCGTGACGGGGTGAACGAGGGTGGCACCCTCACTGGGAAGAGGCACCGTCCCTGGGGCGCTGCGCCCGGGCGGCCTCGCGGGCTCAGGAACGCACGGGAGCCTTGCGCACCCGGCGTTCCCCGGTGCTCGGTCCGGAGGTGGGGTACGGCTTGACCCGTGTCATGCCGTCGCTGCCCGTGCATGCCTCCAACTTCCGGTAGGCGACGCAGACCTCGGCATGCCGGGGGGTGTCCTCGGAGGGCAGCATGGGAGTGCGGACCATGGTGCCCTGGGAGGAGACGGTGCCATGAAGACGGTCGCGGCCCACGGCCAGCGCGACACCGCTGTCGGACTTCAGATACACGGAAACGAGGCTCGGGTCGTCGGAGACCTCGGCCCACAGCGCCTGGCACGCGGAACTGCGGAAGAGGTCGACGAGGCCGAGCTGTGTCTTGACGCCGCTCACATGACGGCCGTCGTAGAGACAGCCGCGGATTTCGGGGTCCTCGTCGCGGCAGGCCGCGCCCCGGCACGACGCGCCGGAGTGCGGCGCCCGGCTGCTCCGGCCGCCGTCCGCTACGGCGGGAGGCTGCGCCCCGTCCTTCTCGCCGCCCGGGTCGAAGGCCAGAACGCCGGCCACCCCGAGCGCAACGGCAAGAGCCCCTGCCACCGCCAGAATCCGGTTACGTCCACGGGAGAGCGGGGCCGAAGGGTGCGATGTGGGCGCCCCTTCCGGCCCGGCTCCGTCCTCTTCGGGCGGCCACCCGTCGGCTTCGTCACCGGCGGGCGACACAACGGCCTCGCAGATATGGGTGCGGACCGACAGCCACACAGCGACCTCATCCCGGTCGCAACCGCATGCGCGCACGAACGCGGCGAGCACCTCCGCACGTGGCATCGTCGAGCGTGACAGGGTGTCGGCCAGCGTGCTGGACGGCAGCACGTCCCCGGCGCGCTCCGAGCGGGCGGACAGCTGCCGGTAGGTCAGCCCTGCCCACTCCTTCAACTGCCGCATGGAGGCGACCAGTTCCCGGGCGTTGCGCGCCCGCAGCGGATCCGGCCGCTCGGCACGGTCCCCCATCCCCCGGCTCCTTCTCGCGCGGTCCCCGCCAGGTGTCGGAAGCACATGCTCCCGTACCCGTCCGGCCGGCCGCAGCGGCGGTTCCGGACAGGGGTCCGCCGGGGGAGCCCGCGGTCCCCGCTTCCAGACCTCGCACACAACTCGCCTTCATCGGTGGAGGATTGACGAGATCGTCGTGAGGCTGCTTCACTGAAGTTGTGGCTGAGCCACTGAGCCAGTGAACCGCTGATCCGCCGAACTGCTGACCGTAGCTCTGGAGACCCTCCGTGGCAGTCGAAGGCATTCCTCGCCAGTCCCTGGTCGACGTGCTCGAAGCCCGACTGCGCGAAGACATCCTGAGCGGCACCCACGAGCCCGGCTCCCTGCTGCCTCCCGAGCGGGAGCTGGCGGCCGGGTACGGTGTCACACGCACGACCTTGAAGCACGCGCTGACCCGGTTGGAGAAGGCGGGGCTGCTGAGCACCCGCCACGGCATCGGCACCCGCGTACTGGACTACCTACGGCTCGGCGGTGCCGAATTGCTCCCGATGCTGGCCGCGCAGGACCCCGCGTGGCTGAGGGAGATCTTCGAGGTGCGACGGCACATCGGTACGCTTGTCGCCGGTCGTGCGGCCGTCCGCCGAACGGTACGGCAAGCCCGGCGCCTCGAAGAACTGCTGCAACAGGTCGCCGGCGCCCCGGACGCCGACGCCACCCAGCTCGCCGACGTGGAGGTGCACCGGGAGCTGGCCCGGGCCACCGGCAACCGGGTCTATCTGCTCCTCACCAACACGCTGTTCAACGCCTACCTTCCGGTACGGCGGGCCCTGCGGGCGCCGTTCGAGGACGCGGCCGAGGCGGCGGTCCGGCTCGCGCCGGTGGTTCACGCCGTGTCCGAGCGCAGGGAGGAGGAGGCGCGGCGCGCGGCCGAAGCGTATCTGCGCTGCACCGAGAAGATCATGCTGAGTTCACTGAGCCGTGCCCGGAAGAGGCCGGTGGACGACCGCTCCGCATAGCGGAGGGCGGATTCCGTCGCGTCGCCCGACTTCGGCCGCGGGTGCGGTAGTACCCGAGCCGGGGCCGCCGGTGGGACGAGCTCCGAACGGCATTCGATCGGCATGCGAGCGGCATGCTCCCATGCCGCGACGGAACTGTTCCTGCCCCGGCCGCCCGATGGTCATGTGGTTGTCGTGGTTGTCATGAACTGATCAATATCTCCCGGCGGGCCGCTCGCAACAGCGCGGAATGCGGAGCCCTGATCACGCAAGTCGCCCGAGTGGACTCGGGCCCCACCAGCCCCTGCGGCACCCCGCTCATCGAAGTGCCGCAGCGACCAACAACAGGAGGAGCACGGTGAGCAGAGCAAGAAAGCGGCGCGGCGCCCTGATCGGCGCGATGCTGTCCGTCGTCGTCGGCAGCGCGGCCCAGCCCGCGGTCGCCGCGGCGGCAGCGAACACAGGAGGGCAGCAGGCCACCGCAGTTCGGCAGCCCCCGGTCCACGATGTCGAGGAGGGGGTCGCGCGGTCGCTCTCCTCCTCACTCCGGAATCCGGAGTGGAGATCGCAGGTGCGCACGGCCGCGCTCGGCACGGGGGAGTCGGACCTGCAAGCGCTGGCCGGCAAGGCCACCGGCCCGGCGGGGAGGCAACTGGAGGCCTCGGTCTCCGCCGCGGACCGACGCATCGCAGCCCTCAAGGGCCTTCCCGCGTCCACCGGGTCGCTGTTGCGCATACGTCTGGGTGCTCCCTCCATGCGCGCGCACCTGAGTGCCGACGCCACCCCGTGGGTCGCCGTCGCGGCGGCCGACGACCACGCCAAGACCATCACGGCCTACGACAGCCAGGGCCGCCGTCACGCCGTGGACGTGACCCGGGTACCCGCACGCCCCCTCTACATCCTGGACGTCGACGTCTCCAAGGCCCATCGGGCCGGACAGGCCGTGCTGCGGAAGGCGCTCGCCGACAAGGGCCTCAACGCGCAACCGGCCAGGCATGCGAGCGCTTCCGCCGCGGCGGGCTGGTGGGCCACGAAGGTCACGGCCGTCCAGGTGAAGGACGACGAAGAACCCTGGTTCAAGGGCGGAGCCGAGATGTTCTCCCTGGTGACCGGTTTCGGGCAGGACGGCAAGGCGCGCGTCGACTCGGTCGACATGCCGTACCTGGACTACGACAACACCGTCTACTACCCGAACCAGATCCTGGTCAACTGGTCGGACTACAAGTACAACCTCGCCGATGTCGTCATGATGGAGGACGACGACGGCACCAACTACAAGGCGCTGGCCCAGGCGCTCACCACAGCCCTGCTCACCATCACCGACCAGGGGGCCTACACCCCGTTGGTGAACGCGGTGCTGAGCGCGATGCCCGACTCGTGGTTCACCGACGACCCCGACTACGTGGAGTCCTGGTACACCCTGTCGAGGAACTCCTCGGGCCGGCTGAACGGTGCCGCGGGCAACGGCTGGATGACCGTCGAACCGTACTTCGTCGAGCAGTTCTGATCCTGTAACCGCCCGGCGGTGTGCTGTCACCGTGCTTCGGCACAGGCAACTCGACAGCACACCGCCTTGCGGTCTCCAACGGCAGCTGCAACGGAGACCGCGTTCGGGAGCCGGAGGCCTGAACCGCCCTCACACCCAGCCCAGCTTCGCCGCCTTCACCCCCAGTTCCAGGCGGCTGGACGCCCCCAGCCGGGCGGTGATGTCGGCGACCATGCGGCGCTCGGTGCGCACGGAGATTCCCAGGGCGCGGGCCACCGTCTCGTCCTTGTCCCCTGCCGCCAGCATGCGGAGCACCTCACGCTCCTGTGCGGTGGGCTCCCCGGGCACGAACTGGTCGGGGTCCGGCTCCAGGGGTTCGGCGTCCTTCCAGTAGGCGTCGAAAAGGGCGAGCAGCGCCCGGACGACGGGCGGCGTGTGGATCACGACGGCGGTGGGCCGGGGCGCCGGGCGGTCACCGGGAATGACCGCCAGGTGCCGGTCGACGATGAGGAGACGCATCGGGAGTGTGGGTGCGAGGCGTATTTCGCTGCCGTGCTCCGCCGCCCACTTGGCGTAGGCGACGGTGACCCGGTCCTTGACGATGCTGTGCAGATAGAGGCTGCGGAACTTCACCCCACGCAGGATCGCGTGCTCGTTCAGCGGCTGGCCCGCCTCCACCGCCTCCGTCGGAAGAACACCGCCCGGCTGGAAGGACAAGGCCTCCTGCGTGCAACGGCTGGCCAGCGTCTCCAATTTCGTGCGGATTTCATCCATGCCGTCCAGCAGCTCGGTGCCTGCCCGCGACGGGTCGGCAGCCGACTCCGCCGACGCGTACTCGGCGGCGAGCATGGCCAGCGTCGCGCGGGTCTGGGCGATGCGTTCCTGCCGCAGGGCGAGTTCTTGCTCCTCGCGTTGAAGCAGCAGCTCCAGGCCGAGTTCCGGACTGACCGCCCGTACCATGCCCGGCTGGTCCCACGAGGGCTTGAGCAGCGAGAGGGAGATCAGCCGTTCGACGGCCGCGGACACCTGCTGCTCCGTCTGCCCCAGCCGCCCGGCCAGACGGACGTGGTCGTGCTCCTGGTGGAGCAGCATCGCGCGGTACACGGCGAGGGTGTCGACATCGAGCTCGGGGACGTCCTCCATGGTGGTCAACGGGCCGGCAGACGGCCAGGGGACGGCAGAGACCAGCGAACGAGCGGCATGTATCAACTCCCGTGTCCTGCGAGCGAGGGTCGATGGGATCACGATGCCCCGCACGTGATGCCGGAACCAGACCACTTTGCGTCAGCGCTTCGCGCCTGCACGGCCGCCGTTCCCGGCCATGCGGCCGGGGGACGCGTGGCAGGTACGTGCCCGGCAACTGGCTGCCAGACGTTCAGCCTTACGGCCCGTCCGGGCCGGTGGTTGTCTGAGGACACGGCGGACGGGCCGGGGCCGGCAAGGCCCAACCGGTGCCCGCCGAGCCCGTACCGGGCGACTCGACGGACATACTCACCACCGCGAAGGAGTTCTTCCATGCATGTCGTGAAGCGGCAGCCGACGCGCTGTTCCCTGACCGCGATCGCCGTCCTGGCCGGGGTGCTGGGCATGACCGCCCTCACCGGCTCCGCGTGGTACGGCGAACCACACCGGCAGGTGGTGCCCGTGCAGTCCGTCGGGCGAGCCCCCGGGGACTTCGTGTGGCCCTCCGTGTCCGCCTCGGGCGTGCTCAGCGCAAGCGGGCAGGATGTCTGACCCGGCACAGCCCCCCAGGGGCCGTGTCGCCTTGGTCGTCGACGGCTACAGCCCGGTGGGCCGGCTGGTCTGCGACCGGCTCGCCGAACATGGAACGGCCGTCGCGGTCGCCGGCCCCTCCGGCCTGCGCGCCGCCGCCTACTGCCGGGAGTTGCAGAGCCGTCGGCTGAGGGCCGCCCCCTATCTGGTCGAGCCGGGTGAGCCCGCGGCCGTACGACGCCTGCTGAACGAGATCGCCGCGGATCTGGGACCCCTCGACGTCCTGGTCGACCTGATACCCGCCCGGCCGCCCGCGTTCGCGCTGGCCACCGCCGTGCGCGAGGTGATGCTGGGCACGACCCGTGCGGGCCGTGCCGCCCGGATCGTGCTGGCGGGCCCGCCCCGCACCGCACCGGACGTCTCGCGCTGGGTGCGGAAGCCCAGGATCGAGGGCCTGTGCGTCAACGCCGTGACGGCCTTCGGCACTGCGCCGGCCGTGCACGTCGCGGGAGCCGTGCTGCTCCTTCTCACCCGGGACGCCGACGGCATCACCGGGCAGCGGATCGAGGTCGGCGGGACAGCCGCGCGCTGACGCCCCCGGCCGCCTCCCCGCTTCTCCTCCGCGCCCCGGGGCGCGCCTCTCGAAGGGACCACCAGTGGAGTGTTCGGCATGCCCGCGCTCCTCGGAACCGCCTGCGACCGGCACGCCGGAACCCGGCACCGCTCCGGGAGTCCTGCGCTACCGCGGGTTCGTTCTGGGGGAGGGGCAGCCGTGCGGGCATCTCGAACCGCCCGCGGACGCGGTCTGCCTGATGGTGCTCTTCCGGGGGAGAGTGACGCTGGGCAGCGTACCCGGCGGTCCTGTCCACCCGGCCGCGTACGACGCCGCGGTCTGCGGGCTGCGCACCCACGCCCTGCTCAGCCGGCACGGCCCCACGCTGGCCGGAGTCGACATAGCGCTCGCCCCCTGGGCGGCGTACCGCCTCTTCGGCGTACCCATGAGCGAACTGAGCGAGCGCGTCACGGACGCGCACGAACTGCTCGGCGGATCGCCGCCGGGTCTGGAGGGCCTGGCGCTCGCCTTGGCCTCCCTGCCCGGCTGGCCCGACCGGTTCGCCCTGCTCGACCGGTGGCTCACCCGGCTGATGGCCGACGGGCCCCGCCCCGCCCCGCACATCACCCAGGCCTGGCAGCGGCTCACCCGTGGCCCGATGCGGATGCCGGTCGCGCAGCTGGCCCGGGACGTCGGCTGGAGCCAGAGCCAGCTGGAACGCCGCTTTGTGCAGCAGATCGGGGTGACACCCAAGACCGCGGCCCGCATCGTCCGGCTGCGGCGGAGCCTGGGCCTTCTGTCGCGCGGCCGTCCGGCCGCGGAGGTAGCCGTCCTCGCGGGCTATTACGACCAAGCGCACTTCAGCAGGGAGATCAAGACGATGACGGGGTCCCCGGCCAGGCTGCTGCAGAAGTGCGCACACTGCTCCGAATTTCTACAAGACCGGTCGACACCGCGACCGGCACAGTACTTCTCGCCGGTACTTGTCCGGTGAGAGGACCGGGAATTCCGTGGCATTCCGCGCAACGGCCGCCCGGTATGCGATCCGACCCGACCGAATCGAGGAATACGACATGTTCAAGAAACTCGAGTCCGCCGGCGCTGCCCTCCTGGAGCGCCTGGTGCCCCGCGTCGAGGCGTCGGCGTGCGGCTGGAACTGCTGGAACGACTGCTGGCAGTGCGCCCACTCCGCCTGCAAGGTCAACACCTGCACCGGCCAGTTGGTGTGCCTCTCGGGCCGCTGCTGACCGCCTGTGGCCCGGCGGTACGGCGGGCGCTCCCATGCGTCCGCCGCACCGGCGCATCATTCCGCGTCACATCGTTACGAGTGCGACCGGTGCGCGGAACTCCCAGAACTGCGACAAGGGCATTCCATGACGAACACGCTATGGGCGATCCGGTGCCTCATCGGAGTCGTCTTTCTGGTGTCGGCGGCGAGCAAGGCGGGCCGGAGTTCCTTTGCCGCATTCGTGACGTCGGTCGTCGACATGCGGATTCTGCCGCGGGGGGCGGCGGCGCCCGCCGCCGTCTGTACGGTGGCCGCCGAGGGGGCTGTGGCCGGTTTGCTGGCCGCTCCGGCGCGGCACGCGGTCACCGCCGGCCTGCTCCTGGCCGCGGGGCTGCTGGCCGTCTTCACGGCGGCCATCGCCCTCGCCGTACGGCGAGGCACCACCGTCCCCTGCCGCTGCTTCGGGGCCTCGGTGACTCCCCTCGGCTCCCCGCACATCGTGCGCAACACCCTGCTCGCGGGCGCGGCCGCCTTCGGCGCGGTCTGTTCTGCCGTCGCCGCCCGGCCCGCCCCCTCCCCGGCCGGAGTCGTCGTGCCGGCCGTCCTGGGCCTCACGGCCGGCGCTCTGGTCACCCGCCTGGACGACCTGAGCGCCCTGTTCCGCCCCGTTCCCAGCGGCTCCGGCAGCGCGCCGCGGCCGTCGTCACGCCAAGAGGAGAAACGCCATGTCCGTCCTGATTCCGGTCCTGGTCCTCGTCGGGGCCCTGTGCGCACTCGACCTGATCCTCATTCTGGGCATCGTCAAACGGCTGCGTGAGCACACCGAGATGCTGGCCTCGGGCGGTTCCGCCGTGGACACCTACACCATCAACGTCGGCGCGAGTGTGGGGGAGTTCGACGCCGTCACCGTCGACGGCGAGCGGCTGACCCAGCAGATGGCGGACGAGACGCTCGTGGCGTTCTTCTCGCCCACCTGCGGCCCGTGCCGCGAGAAGCTGCCGCGCTTTGTCGAGCACGTCAGCGACGGCCGCGTTCCCCGCGACCGCGTCCTGGTGACCGTGGTCGGGGACCCGGGGGAGTCCGCGTCCTTCATCGAGCGTCTGCGCCCCGTAGCCCGCGTCGTCTCCGAACGGTCCGACGGCGACCTGGGGGCGGCCTTCCAGGTCAAGGCCTTTCCCACCGTGCTGAGGGTCGCCCCCGACGGCGCGGGTGGCACGGTCGTCACCGCCAACGACGTGCGGCTGGACCGCCCCGCCATGGCCGCGGCATGACCCGGGCCCGCCGGGGCGCCCCACGTCACCTGGCACTGGCGCTGGCACTGGCCCGCGAAGCCGCCCCCGGCGTCCTGGCGTGGTACGCCGCGCTGATCCTGACCGGCGGGGCCCTCCCGGTCGGGGCCGCCTGGCTGACCAAGCGGCTCGTGGACGGGCTGGTGCGCGGTGCCCCGGCGGGTGAGCTGGCGTACCTCGGCTGCTGCCTCGCCGCCGCCGGAGTGGTCGCGGGCGTCCTGCCCCAGTTGACCACGTACCTGCGGGCCGAACTCGAACGAGCCGTGGGCCTGCGCTCCCAGGACCGGCTGTTCGAGGCGGTGGCCGGCTTCGTCGGCCTCGGCCGTTTCGAGAATCCGGAGTTCCTCGACCGGCTGCGCCTGGCCCAGCAGGCCGGGCGGATGTCCCCGAACCAGGCCGTGGACGGCCTCCTGGGCATCGCACGGTCGGCGGTCACCGTGACCGGCTTCCTGGGGACACTGGTCGTGGTCAGCCCGGTCATGGCGGCCCTGGTGCTCTTCTCGGGCGTGCCCGTCCTGCTGGCCGAGGTGGCCCTGTCGCGCCGCCGGGCCCGCATGTTCTGGGACATCGGCCCCGCAGAGCGGCGTGAGACCTTCTACAGCGAACTGCTGGGCACCGTGGAGGCCGCCAAGGAGGTCCGGCTGTTCGGCACGGGAGCGTTTCTGCGTGCCCGGATGCTCGCCGAGCGGCGCACGGCCAACCGCCTGCGCCGGGCGGTCGATGTGCGCGAAGTCCGTGTGCAGACCGTGCTAGGCCTGCTGGCGGCAGCCGTCTCCGGCGCCGGACTCGTCTGGGCGGTACACGTCGCCCACGCAGGGACACTGACGGTCGGTGACGTCGCGGTCTTCGTCGCCGCAGTCGCGGGGGTGCAGTCGGCGCTGGCCTCCACGGCCGGTGAGTTCGCCCGCGCCCACCAGGCGCTGCTGATGCTGGGGCACTACGGAGCGGTGACCGGCGCCGGACCCGACCTGCCGGTCCGCCGTGCGGCGGCCGACCCGGGACCGCTGCGGCGCGGCGTGGAACTCCGCGACGTATGGTTCCGCTACGCGGACGGCCACCCGTGGGTACTGCGAGGTGTCACACTGCACATACCGGACGGTGCCTCCCTGGCGCTGGTCGGTCTGAACGGGGCGGGCAAGTCGACGCTGGTGAAGCTCCTGTGCCGGTTCTACGACCCGACACGCGGTGCGATCCTGTGGGACGGAGTGGATCTCCGTGACCTCGACCCCGTGCGGCTGCGCGCACGTATCGGCGCGGTGTTCCAGGACTTCATGCACTACGACCTGACAGCCGCCGAGAACATCGCGCTGGGCGACCTCACCGCCCTCGACGACCCCGAGCGCGTCCGGGGGGCGGCGAAGCGGGCCGGAGTCCACCCCGCCGTCGCAGCCCTCCCCGACGGCTACGGCACTCTCCTGTCGCGGGCCTTCCCCGGCGGCGGTGACGACCCGTCCGGAGTGGAGCTGTCCGGCGGGCAGTGGCAGCGGCTCGCGCTCGCCCGGGCGTTCCTGCGCGACCGCAGCGACCTGATGATCCTGGACGAACCGGCCTCCGGGCTCGACGCTGCGGCCGAGCACGAGATCCACGCGGCGCTGCGGCGTCACCGGCGGGGGCGGACCAGCGTGCTGATCTCCCACCGGCTGGGAGCAGTTCGCGACGCCGACACCATCGTCGTACTGTCCGGCGGCCGCATCACCGAGCACGGCGACCACCGCAGCCTGATGGCGCTCGGCGGCGAATACGCCCGGCTCTTCGCCCTCCAGGCCCGTGGATACGAGGACGGCGCCGGCACTCGCACCGCTACGGGAGGCTGCTGATGGGCGGACCACGACCGGGTGCGCGGACACCCGCCCTCGCCCTGTGGGCCCATGCGGCCGTGCCGGGCGCCGTCGCGGTGGTGTGCGCGGCCGGCGCCGTGAGACTGCTGCGTCAGCGGCTGACGGCGGTGACTGTCCGGGGACGCAGCATGGAACCGGGCTACGTCGACGGCGATCGGGTCCTGGTGAGCCGCCCGGGCCGGCTGGTGCCGGGGCGCGTGGTGGTCCTGGAGCGCAGCTGCCCCGACGGCGGCCGGAGCCTTCCGCCCCTGCCACCCGGTGCGTCCCCCGAAGCCGTCCGCGGCCGCCACTGGATCGTCAAGCGCATCGCCGCGGTCCCCGGCGACCCGGTGCCGCGGACCACGGTGCCCGCTCTCGCGGCGGTCCCCGAGACCCGCGTACCGCCCGGGCGGCTGGTGCTGCTGGGGGACAACCCGGACGCGAGCATCGACTCCCGTCAGGTGGGCTACTTCCCCCTGGACCGGATCCTCGGAACGGTGATGTGTCCCTTGGGGCGGAGTGAGGGGACAACGAGCAGCGAGGCGTCAGTGCGGGCGGCCGCGTCCCGCAGCCGGCGGGCGCGGTCGTAACCGCGGGGCGCGGTCATCTCCAGGACGTGCCCACCGAGACCGCCGGATCCTGGGTTCAGCGCTGCGTGGCGGTCACGGCACTCGCACGGCGGCGCGAGCTCGGTGCGTTCCTGCGTGCACGGCGCGAGGGGACCACCCCGGCCGGAGGCGGGTCTCCCGGGTTCGGCCCGGCGACCCACGCGCGGCCTGCGTCGGGAGGAGCTCACCGTGCTCGCGGGCGTGAGCAGTACCCGGCACGCCTATCTGGAGGGACGGGACGT
This sequence comes from Streptomyces sp. NPDC046931, assembly GCF_040644655.1. NCBI lineage: Bacteria > Bacillati > Actinomycetota > Actinomycetes > Kitasatosporales > Streptomycetaceae > Streptomyces > Streptomyces sp. NPDC046931. The sequence goes on along the minus strand of NZ_JBEYWX010000024.1, from coordinate 54,155 downwards.
GCACCGGTCCGGCCATGGTCACGCGGCGATTGCCGACGTACTGCGGCTCGCCGGGGACGAGCGCGCTCACCTACACGTACTGGCCGAAGCGGCCGCCGACACGGGGCTCACCCCAGACGACGACCGGTTCATCCGGCTCCCGGCTCAACTCCGCGGGGCAGTGCCGAGGCGACCGCGGGTGGCCCCGGTACGACATCGCGACAGACCGCTCGGACAGCCAGACGTCCGGCATCCGACTCGCGGCCCGCTGACACTCGGGCACTCCGCGTTCACCGTCGCCGATGCTCCCGTCGGTCCAAGCCGGCTGGGAGCTTGCGCCCGTAGGCGAGCAACAGAAGCTCCTGAGCCGGGCGTATCACCCGGGTGCCCGAGCCGTATGACCAAGCGAGGTCGGTTGTCCGCAACTCGACATCCTGAAGGTTCGCCCTGAAGAACCGCAGCGTCTGCGGCTTGACGGTTTCCAGCACGACCCGCAGGCGTTCCTTCGGGACCTGCCGCGCCAGGCCGAGCGCGACCGTGATGTCCAATCCGTGGACGACATCGTGGCCGAGTGCCGCAGCCAGACCACCCACCGGTGGCTTCCAGGGGTGATGTGCGTTGTCCCGGAGTGCTGCCCCGAGTTCGGCAGGAGTAAGGGCAGCAGCGTCACGGCGCGCGAGGCGGTCGGTCATCCGGTGCAGCTTGCCTCCCGCCCGGGCGAGCTCCAGTGCGGTCCTGGCGAACGAGTACCGGAATCCCATGCTCATATGGGCGGCGACCTCCCGCACCGTCCATCCGTCGCACAAGCTCGGCGCTTCCCACTGATCGCCCGTCAACCCATGGAGAACATCGGCCAGTTCACGTCGTTCGGCCGCGATGGCAGCGCGGACATGCTCAGCTGCCCTCTCCATGATCAACGGGCCTGTCGAATCGGCTGCCATATGTCCAAGACCAGGGACTTCTCACAACTAGAATCCCTGGTTATGGAGCTCCGCCAGCTGCAGTACTTTCTCGCTGTCGTCGAGGAGGCCAACTTCACCCGCGCCGCCGCTCGCCTGCGCCTTGCCCAGCCCGGCGTAAGTGCCCAGATCCGGCAACTGGAGCGGGAACTCGGACAGCCTCTGCTGGACCGCTCCGGCCGCAAGGTGACCACCACGGCCGTGGGTGAGGCGGTGCTGCCCTACGCGCGGGCGGCACTCGCCGCGGTCGAGGGGATACAGCAGACGGTGGACGAGTTCACCGGCCTGGTCCGGGGGCAGGTCACCATCGGCCTCGTCTCGGCAACGGCGACCGACAGGTACGACGTGGCCGCCGTACTGGCCGAGTTCCACGAAGAGCACCCACAGGTCGAGATATCTCTCACCGAGGACACATCGGCGCGCATGCTCACCGCCCTGCGCCGCGGTGAGCTCGACTTCGCGGTGGTCGGCATCGCCGACGACGACCCGCCACCCGGCATCAGCCTCCGGATCGTCATCGACACTGCGCTGGTCGCCGCCATGTCCCCGGACGACCCACTGCTCACACCCTCCGACCGCACAGAGCTCCCCCTGACCGCGCTCGCCGACCGGCCTCTCATCAGCCTTCCGCGGGGCACCGGCCTGCGCGGGACACTCGAGCGGGCCTGCACACAGGCCGGATTCCAGCCACGTATCGCCTTCGAGGCTGCCGAGCCGACCCTGCTGGCACGCCTCGCCTCCCGCGGTCTGGGCGTGGCCATCCTCCCGGAGATCCCGCCCGAGGCGGCAGCCGCCCTGGGCCTTTGCACCCTCCCGCTCACCTCTCCCCGCCTCCGCGGGCGGATCGCTCTCGCATGGCCGACCGGCGGCCCCACGACCCCGGCGGCACGCGCCCTGCTCATCCGCATGCAGAGATTCTTCTCGTTGGTTGGGAGCCTTCAGCCGCCGGTCGGCTGAAGGAGACGAGTCGCGATCGCGACGATCGCCAGGATCCCGGCGATCACGCGGAGACCCGTCGGACCGGGCCAGGTCTTCCGTGCCGCTGCCGGCTGCATGTCCCACATCAGCCGCGCCACGCCCCCGTAGTCGCACGCCACCAGGAGCAGTGCGCCCACAGGGAGCACCCAGATCCACTCGACGCGCAACTTCTCACCCTTCATCTGTCCCACAGCCGTGACCCACAGCCGTGACCCCGGGCTTCGATGCCTGAACGGCTGCCGAGTGCCGGTCGCTGCGCCGGGCCTACTTGTACTGGGCGATCTGGATGAGGTTGCCGCAAGTGTCGTCCAGCACCGCCGTGATGACCGGACCCATCTCCGCCGGCTCCTGCGTGAACCGCACCCCGAGGTTGCGCAGCCGGTTGAACTCGGCGTGCACGTCCTCCACGGCGAAGGAGGTGGCCGGGATGCCGTCCGCGACCAGCGCCGCCTTGTACGGTTTCACCGCGGGGTGACCGTCGGGCTCCAGCACCAGTTCGGTGCCGTTCGGGTCCTCCGGCGAGACCACGGTCAGCCACCGGTAGTCGCCGAGCGGGACCTCGGTCTTCTTCAGAAAACCCAGGACGTCGGTGTAGAAGCGCAGGGCCTTGTCCTGGTCGTCGACGAAAACGCTGGACAGGTGGATCTTCATGGAGTGCTCTCCGGCACATCGGGCCTGAGCCATCGGGTGACCATGCGCTCAAGCGGTTCGGTGTTCAGATCGTGGAATTTGTAGCGGCCCTGGCGTCGTGTCCGGACCAGGCCCGCCGCCTCCAGCACGGCGAGATGCTGGCTGACCGCCTGGCGGGACAGCCCCAGACCGTGCTTGGTGGCCAGCCGCGCGCAGATTTCGAACAGGGACTGCCCGTCCCGTTCCACCAGCTCGTCGAGGATGCGTCGGCGGGTGGGGTCGGCCAGTGCCTTGAAGACATCTTCCGCCACAGCCACACCATAGGCAAGTGACGGCTTGCCTGACAATCGGATGCGCTCGCACCATCCGATGCGCTACCTGACGCGTCATCTGGTACGGCTGCATCTGGTACGGCTGCCTCTGGACGGGCCGCGACCCACAAAGCCGAACGCGGCGCCTACTCGTCCGGCTGCGCGGTGGGGTTCAAGAGCCGGCCCCACCCGGGGTCATCGCAGGCGCGGACACATTGCCGACGGCCCGCTTGAACTCCGGGCAGTCGACGATCGGCTCGTGCTTGCGGACCGCGGCGTGCCGGAGGCTGTCGCGGAGCCGTGTGAGCCGGCCGATCTGCTCGTCGAGGGTGCGGGCCTTGTCGGCCATGCGATCGCGCAGGTCCGCGTCGGACGGCCGTGCCACCAGGAACCGGCCGATCTCGGCGACCGAGAACCCTGCGCTGCGCGCGCAGGTGATCAGCTCCAGGCGTTCCAGCACGCCCGGGTGGTAGGTACGGCGGAGACCGTTGCGGCCCGCGGCGGCGATCAGCCCCTTCTTCTCGTAGAACCGCAGCGCCGAGGGCGCCAAGCCCGACCGCCGCGCGACCTCGGCGATGTCCAACAACGGTTCTTCCCTCACTGCTCTGACCCCTTGACTCGAATCGCGGTTCAAGTCGCAGAAAAGGCCCTTGCCAGGGCGTGGCTTTCGGCCTCGACGGCGTGGCCGACCGCCTCGGGCCTGCCGGTGTGGGTGATTCTGGCCTGGTGCATCGGCTGCGTGCCACCGCGCTCCAGGCCCGCTCGCAACCAGGGGGCCGGAACGCGCCGAGGAGGACGGAGGAGGACATATGACGACCCTGGCCGACCCTGTCCCCGGCGGACGTCCGAGTGAGGTGGAGCGGGCCACCGCACTGGCTGCGGAACTGTCGGCGCGGAGCGTGCACGGCATCGTTCTTGCGTACGTCGACACGGCGGGTATCACTCGCGTGAAGACCATTCCGACGGCCAGGCTCGGGCCCGCGGTCGCCTGGGGCCTGGGGATGTCACCGGTGTTCGACACCTTCCTGGCGAACGACTCCATCGTCACCACCGACGTACTCGGCTCCCCCGACGGTGATCTTCGTCTGTACCCCGACCTCGACCACCTGGTGGTCCTCGCCGGACAGCCGGGCTGGGCATGGGTCCCGGTCGACCGGATCACCCAGGAGGGTGAGCGGCATCCGGGGTGCAGCCGGACCTTCCTGCGCCATGTGGTCATGGACGCCGCTGTTCGGTACGGCGTCACCTTCAAAGCGGCCATCGAAGTCGAATGGACCCTCGGGCGGGGAACCACGGCGGGCGACGAGTTCGTTCCCGCGACCACGGGTCCGGCGTACGGGGCCACCCGGCAGGTCGAAGTAGGCGACTACACCGTTGAACTGCTGGCCGCGCTTGCAGCCCAGGGCGTGGACGTCGACCAGGTGCACCCCGAGTACGCGGCCGGGCAGTTCGAGGTGTCCGTGGGGGCGCTGGATCCGGTGGCCGCGGCCGACCGGAGCGTGCTGGTGCGGCAGACGATCCGCGCGGTGGCCGGACGCCATGGGCTCAGGGTCTCCTTCGCGCCGGCGGTGACCGCGGAGGGGGTCGGCAACGGCGGGCACGTCCATCTCTCCGCCTGGCGCGGCGGGATCAATCTCCACACCGGCGGCGACGGCCGGTACGGAATGACAGCCGAAGCCGAGTCGTTCGCCGCCGGCCTGCTCGCCCACCTTCCCGCGCTCACGGCGGTGACCGCCCCGAGCCCGGCCAGCTATCTGCGGCTCAAACCTTCGCAGTGGGCCGGGGCGTTCGCCGTGTGGGGCCGTGAGACACGCGAATCCGCGGTGCGCGTGATCACCGGCACCGCAGGACTACACGAGCAGGCCGCGAACCTGGAAGTGAAGCCGGTCGACCTGGCCGCCAACCCGTACCTCGCACTCGGCTGCCTCATCACCGCCGGACTCGACGGCGTTGCCGCCTCCATGCCGCTGCCCGAGGAGGTGACCGGGGATCCCGCGCGGTTCACCGGAGAGGAGGCGCAGACGCGAGGAGTGCGCCGTCTGCCGGAATCACTCGAGGACGCCGTGGAAAGGTTCCGCGAGGACGCCGAACTCCGCACGGCGTTGGGGCCGGTCCTGGCCGACGCGATCATCGCCGTACGCCTCGGGGAGATGGCCACGGTGGCCGGGTTGGACGACGAGCAGGTGGCGACGGCGTACCGGTGGGTGTACTGATCGCGGCCGAGGACAGCGGATTCCCATCGACCGTGAAGGAGAGCGCCCGGTCATGAGCAGCACGCCACCGGCCGCCGGGCCGGTCCACGAGACCCTGGCCCGGTTGCCCCTCGTGGATCATCACTGTCATGGCGTCGTCACCGCCGATCTCGATCCGGAGGCGTTCCAGTCGCTCATCACCGAGGGCGATGTATGGCCCGCGAGCGGGATCACGCCTTTCGACACCCCGGCCGGCGTGGCCATCCGCCGGCACTGCGCTCCCCTTCTGGACCTGCCGCGGCACGCGCCGGCCCCGGAATACCTCGCCCGGCGGGCCGAGCTGGGCTGGCGCGAGGTCAATCGCAGGTTCCTTGCCGCAGCCGAAACCGACGTGTTCTGCGTGGACACCGGCTACCTTCCGGAGCGCCTCACGACACCGGCGGAACTGGCCGCTGCCACGGGCCGCCCGGCCGCGGCAGCGTACGAGGTGCCACGACTCGAGGCCGTCGCCGAGACCGTGGCGGCCGGGGGAGTGGAACCCGACGAGTACGCCGGCGCGTTCCTCACTGCCATGAGCGAGGCCGTGACCGAGCGAGCCGCGGTGGCGGTGAAGTCCGTCGCCGCCTACCGCACGGGATTCGACCTGGATCCCCGTCGGCCTTCGGACGCCGAGGTGACCACGGCGGCCCGGCGCTGGCTGGCCGCGGAAGCGACCAGGAGCACCGCGCCCCGTGCCGAAGAGAACCCACCGGATCGCCCCCGGATCGACGACCCCGTCCTCGTACGACATCTGCTCTGGACAGCGGTGGACCTCGGGCTGCCCCTGCAACTGCACACCGGTTTCGGGGACAACGACATCCGGATGCACCGGGTCGACCCCGCCCACCTGACGGACTGGCTGCACCTGATCTCCGGTACCATCCCGGTCCTGCTGCTGCACTGCTGGCCGTACCAGCGCCAGGCCGCCTATCTGGCCGCCGTCTTCGAGCAGGTGCACCTCGATGTCGGGCTCATCCTGCACCACTCCGGTCCCGTCCGCGCCCGGGCGATCCTGGAGGAGGCACTCGAGATCACCCCGTTCCGCAAACTCCTCTACAGCTCCGATGCCTACGGGGTCGCCGAGTTCTACCAGCTCGGCGCACTGGCTTTCCGTCAGGGTCTGGCGGGGCTGTTGCAGGACCGGGTGGATGCGGACGAACTGAGCCTGCCGGACGCGCTGAGGATCGCCACGTGGGCGGGGCGCGACAACGCCGTTCGTGTGTACGGGTTTTCTGCGTGAGAGGAGCTGGGCCGCGCTCTCTCGCATGCGCTCGCCCATCTGCACGCCGCCGGGCGCCGCACCGGGCCTGTCGTCGAAGAGGCATGCGATCTGCTCGGCGCCTTCGACCGGGTGGAGTGCGGCCGCGACGCTCACCATGGTCAAGCGCGGGGAGGGTCGTCCTCGGACTACCGCCTGCCGGAGACGGGTTGGGGCACGCTGACGCCGCGGCGGAGGCGACCCGTTTCCGGCAAGCAGTGGACCGATTCAGGGGAGTGGCACGACCGACGAGGCCTGAAGGCGCGGGAGGCGACCAGTGACCGAATGGTGCCGCTCCCATCCATCGCCGCTACCACGGGCCGCGCCGACGGCCACGGCACCCGACCCTCGCATCAGAAGCCCAGCAGCGAACGCAGGAATGTCGCCGCCGTCGATGCGGCACCCTCGTACCTGGTCCAGTCGACAGTCCGTTGTGGCGTCACGGGGTTCTGATTCCAGGCGGTCAGGAGCTCCCTGCTTTCGGCGGCCAGCAGACCCATGCACACCATCAGTTGCCTTCGGGCGAGATCGACCGGGAAGCCGGGGGCTATTGGGAAACCGGTGTGCAGGCTGGGCTGACCCTGGGGGCTGATGCCAAATGCCGGCGAGCCCGACGTCTCATAGGTTGCGACCAGCAGCTTTTGGGGATCGTGGATAGTAATGCCGGTGAACTGGACTACTGCGACGAGGCGTCCGGCGGACACGTTCCGCTCGATGCCCTCCTTCCACCGATGGAGCTCCCGGGTGTAGATGGCGATTCCGTCGACCGTCACCTCATAGTTTGGGGTTCCGTCGGCAAGATGAATCACCCGTCTGATCGGCACGTCGCCGGCTGAGTAGTTCCAACCATCTGTCCGGTCGAAAATCTTGTCGAGTACCCAGGTCTCGGTCGGCCTTGGCGGGTCCCAATCCACTTCCATCCCCCCGGATCGCCGTGTACGCGGTGCCGCTCGCCAACATACTGCCCGGAGGCCACCACGTCCGGCGCGGTGCCGAGCACGTCGCGCAGCGTCTCGCGCTCGTCGGCCTTCGCGCCGGTGACGGCGAACAGGACCGGCAGCCCGCCGAGGGTGCACACCAGGTGCAGCCGCAGGCTGTTGTGAGGGTGTCCGGATCGTTCGTCAGTGCCCCGGTGTCGTGCCTCAATCGACGCAGGTCTCCGATGATCATCGACGCTGCAAAGCTCGATGCCGCTCGCAGTCGACCGGGCGGCCTCGGGTGCCGGGTGTGGTCAGATCGGCAGCAGGCGAGCGATCAGGGCGCTGAGCTGGTGGACGTTGCGGCACTCGTGGATGTCGAGGAGTTCGGCGTAGTCAGCCGTGGCGGAGTCGCCCGTGCCCCACAGGGAGCGCCGCTCGGGGTTCAACCAGTACACGCGACGGGCCCGTTCGGACAGCAGCCGTACCGCAGGCAGGTTCGGGTCGCGAAAGTTCGTCCGCGCGTCGCCCAGGACGAACACCGTCGTACGGGAGCCCACCGCCTCCGCGTACCGCTCGGCGAACTCACCGAAGGCGGCGCCGTAGTCACTGCTGTCATGCCAGTCCGTCAGTGCCGCCTCCGACCGGATTCGTGCCGCCAGTCCCTCGGTATCGGCCGTGCCGTGCGCGACCAGCCCGGTCACCTCGTCGATGCGGTTGACGAAGGCGAACACCCGCACCTTGCTGAACTGGTCGTGCAGGGCCTGCACCAACAGCATCGTGAAGTCCGAGAAGCCCGACACCGAGCCCGACATGTCGCACAGCAGCACCAGTTCGGGCCGTACGGGACGGCGTCGGCGCAGCACGGGCCGCATCGGTACGCCGCCCGTCGACAGCGATCCGCGCAGGGTCCGCCGCAGGTCGATGGTGCCGCGTGCGGCGCGGCGGCGGCGCGCGGCGAGCCGGGTGGCGAGCTTGCGCGCCAGCGGCTGAACCACCCTGCGTACCTCGGTGAGCTGCTCTCGCCGGGCGAACAGAAAGTCGACCCGGTCGAGGGGCGGGGGGACCGCCCGCCGGGCGATCTGGTCCCTGCCCCGCCGCTCGGCGACCCGGCGCCGGGCCTCCGAGGCGACCTGCCCGCGGAAGACGTCGATCCGCCTGCGGATCTCGTCCTCCAGGAGCCGGTCGGTAAAACCCGCCCCGTCCGCCTGTGCTCTGACATCATCCCGGACCCGTGCCATGAGCGTCTGCGGGCGCAGCCGGTCAAGGGTCTGGTACGACGACCAGCCGTCCGATCCCGGCGAGGACCCGTATCCGCCGAAGCCGTTCACCGCCTCGACCGCCAGCTGAGCCATCATCGCCTCGTCGTTGGCGGCGAGGGCGGCCGCGAGGCGCTCCCGAAGGGCTTCCCGGTCCGCGGGCGGCTGTGCGTCCGGTGCCCCGACACGGCTCGGGAAGTACACATCGAAGACCTGATCGAATACCCGCCGCTGCGCCTCACCGTGCAGCAGGGTGGCGGCCAGCCCTTCCCGCAGCCGCTCCCGGTCCGTGAGGCCGAGCGCCTGGAGGGCCTGCGCGGCGTCCAGTGTCTCCCCGGTGCCGATCCGGACGCCGTGCGAGCGCAGCGCGCCGACAAGACCCGTCAGCCGCTCGGCGACCCCTGCTTCCGCCGCGGGGGAGTTCACACGGCGCCCAGGTCGAGCTTGGCCGCCGCCTTGAGGATGTCATCCTGGTGCTTGAGGAGCACGCCGAGGCTGTCGCGCACGACGGCTTCGTCGAGGGTGTCTGCGCCCAGCGCCAGCAGGGTGCGCGCCCAGTCGATGGTCTCGGCGACCGACGGGACCTTCCGCAGATCCATCGAACGCAGTGCCCCCACGACGCGCACCACCGACTGCGTCAGCACCTCGTCGAGCCCCGGCACCTTCAGCCGCACGATACGCCGTTCCAACTCCTCCTCCGGGAACCCGATATGGAGGAACAGACAGCGGCGGCGCAGCGCCTCCGACAGCTCGCGACTCGCATTCGACGTGAGGACCACGAAAGGCCGGTTCGTCGCGGTGATCGTTCCCAACTCGGGTACGGTCACCTGGAAGTCGCTGAGCACTTCCAGAAGCAGACCCTCCACTTCCACGTCGGCCTTGTCGGTCTCGTCGATCAGCAGCACCTTCGGGTCGTCGCCCCGGATGGCGCTGAGCAGCGGACGCGGCAGCAGGAACTCCTCGCTGAAGATGTCGGTGCGCGTCTCGTCCCAGGTCTCGTCACGGCCCGCACTGATGCGCAGCAGTTGCTTGGCGTGATTCCACTCGTACAGCGCACGTGATTCGTCGACGCCTTCGTAGCACTGCAACCGGACCAGTCGGGCCCCGGCGACCTGGGCCACGGCCTTGGCCAGTTCCGTCTTGCCGACCCCCGCAGGGCCCTCCACCAGGAGCGGCTTGCCGAGCCGGTCGGCCAGGAAGACGGTGGTGGCGACGGCGGAGGACGCCAGATAGCCGGTCTCGGCGAGTCGCACGGAGACGTCGTCGACGGATGTGAACAGCAACGAGGCCTCCGGCTCGTGTGACGGACTCCGAAAGCACTATCTAAGCGCTTGCTCAGCGCTCTTGTCACGTGTGACGCAGCCCACTCGCCTCGACGGGCCAAGAGAGACCGCCGGACAAGCGGGGGCGGTGCCCCGAGACGGCCCGGCATGCGGACCGCAGATCACAACACGGACACAGCGTCATCCATACATCACTGAAAGTGCTTGTTCGGGTGCATGATGCCGCCACCACCGGCCTCCAAGGAGACCCATGCGCCGCACCTGCATCTCGATACTCGCCGCCACTGCCGCACTCACGCTGACCGGATGCTCCAACTCCGAAGCGGGCAGTGACAAACCCTCGGCGCCGAGCCCCGCCGTGACGGCGGGCTCGGTCTCCGACGCCTCTCATGCGCGGAAGATCGCCGCGTGTGCCGCCGCGATCGCCGCCGCCAAGCACGACTCCGCGGACAGCAGCCTGCCCGAGTGCGCGAAGCTGCCCCCGGAGGACTACCTCAAAGCGATCCAGGACGCGAACAAGCAATAGCGGCAGGCACTGCACAGGCAGATCGACGGGCCCTCGGCGTCCGCCGCGCAGCAGCGATCAGGATGCGGCCCCGCCCAGGCCAGGGAGCTCGGCGGGCGTCGTATCCCGCGTGAACACCACCGCGCCCGGAGCGACCGGCGACCGACCTCGGCGGAGGCCGGTACAGGGTCAGTGTCCCAAAGCGGATCTCCCCGAGGCGTGCGTCAAGGGCCGTACCGGTCGTCTTCGGCCATAGAAGCGGAAGCCGGCAAGGACCGAGACCCCGGGGAACGCAACAACCCGCGGCAGTCGAAGGCCGTGGTCACGGGGGCGGTTGGGGCCTGCCATGACCGGTCGGTCCTGCGGGGCTGCCGGCCCACGCGACCGTCCTGATCTGACGGTGAACCATGGGCGATATTCAGTTAAAACGGCCGCAGCGGCCGACTCAAGGGTTTTGAAGGGTACGGTCGTGAAACATCTCGGTGAGGTTGAGAAAAAAATTCTTCGGAAGGAAACGAGTTGTCGCTCACCGCAGGGCCCGATGGTCGACTCCTTCGCGTGCTCACCCCTTCCCATGAGGGTTCCCTGATCGCGGAGTTGGCCGGCGGGAAAGGCAGAAACCTCTACGCTCTGACGGAGTCCGGTTTTCAAGTACCGCGCTGGTCCGTGCTCGGCCTCGACGTTTTTGGAGAATTTTGCCGCGGCAGTGGGCTGGACGAGCACCTGGGACACCTGCTTGCCGATGGCTGGGCGGGCAGGGCCCGGCAGATCGCCGAGGACATCGCCCGTCGGATCGAGGCCGCGCCGCTCGACGAGCGCCTCGCCGCGGCCATCGCCCTGGCCTACCGGCAGGCCGGCGGCGGTCTGGTGGCCGTCCGCTCGTCCGGCCCGGACGAGGACGGCTCGCAGCACTCCTTCGCCGGCCAGTACGACAGCTTCCTCAACGTCTCCGGGCCGGACGAGGTCATCGCCCATGTGCGCCGCTGCTGGGCCTCCGCATTCTCGGAACGCTCCCTGCGCTACCGCGCACAACGCGGACTGCCGCCCGACACCCGGGGCGTCGCCGTCGTCGTCCAGCGCATGGTGCCCGCCGAGCGCAGCGGCGTGCTGTTCACCGCCGATCCGACGACCGGCCGCACGGACCGCTATGTGGTCAGTGCCGTCCACGGACTGGGGGAGGGGCTGGTCTCCGGCGCGGTCGACGCGGACACCGTGGTCCTGGACGCCACCACGGGGGAGACGCTGAGCACGCTGATCGGCGACAAGCAGGAGCGCTACGAGGCAGGCAGCGGACCGGGCTGCGAAGTGACGCCGGTCCCCGACGAGGACCGCACGGCGCTGTCGCTGACCGCCGACGACCTGGCCCGGCTGCATGTCGTCGGAAGGCGCGCCGCCGAACACTACGGTGCTCCGCAGGACATCGAGTGGGCCATCGCCGACGGCACCCTGTGGGTCCTGCAGAGCCGGCCCGTCACCACCCTCGCTCGCACGCCCCGCACCGCGCCCGGAGCCGAAGGGGAGCTGCGGATCTGGGACAACTCCAACATCATCGAAAGCTTCAGCGGTGTCGTCTCCCCCCTCACCTACAGCTTCGCCGCCGACGTCTACGCCAAGGTGTACGAGAGCTACGCCCGCGCGCTCGGCGTCAAGGGCGAGGCACTGCGCGAGGTGCAGGAGTGGACCCCGCATCTGCTCGGTTATGTCCATGGACGGGTCTACTACAACCTGTACCACTGGTACCGCATGGTGCGCCTGGCGCCGCTCTATCCGCTCAACCGCCGAGTTCTCGAGAAATCCCTGGGCGTCGAGGAGAGCGTTTCCGACGAGACCGCCGACACCCTTCATCCCTTTACGCCTCGAGCCGGGCTACGCGGCCGGATTTCGCGGCTGACCCGTACGGTGATCTTCGCCGGAAGGTTCCTGACCATCCGCAGATCCGTGGAGACCTTCCACCGGGATTTCCACCGCTCGTACGCGATCTTCAACAATGTCGATTACGACGCGCTGCCCGGTGACGACACTTACCGCCGATTCCGTCGGTTACAGAGGGAACTCATTGAGAAATGGGGCCCGATGCAGGTCCTGGACGCCACGATCCTGCTTTCCATCGGCCTGCTGGCTCTGCTCACCCGAAGGTGGTTGCCCCAGGCCCCCGAGTGGTTCACATGGGCCGCGGCCGCCCCGGGCGGGAACGTCGAGTCCGCCGAACCGGTGTGGGCCCTGGCCGCGCTGGCCGTGCAGGCGCATGCCGACCCCGAGGTCCGGCACCTGCTGGAACACACCCCCGACACCGACGCCTACCGAGCGCTGCGCGAGGCCGGCCATACCGAGTTCCTGGCCCACGTGGACGCGTACGTCGCCGACTACGGCTACCGCAGCCCCGACGAACTCAAGCTGGAGGTCCCCGACCTCCGTGAGAACCCGGCTGGACTGTTCACCCTGCTGCGTGACGCGCCGCGCAACGGTACGGGCGGCGGGGACCGCCATGGCGGCGAGGCCGACGCCTACCTCGACCAGCATCTTCACGGCCCCCGCCGCTGGGTGTACGAGAGGGTCCGGGGCAAGGCCAGGGCGGCGCTCGCCGACCGTGAACGGCTCAGGTTCTGCCGCACTCGTGCCTTCGGCGCGGCCAAACGCATGCTGCGCGCCATAGGCCGCGACTTGGCGCGGACGGGAGCCATAGAAACCTGGAACGACGTGTTCATGCTGCGCCTGGAAGAAGTCCGGGGCGCCTACGAGGGCATGATCGTGCACACCGAGCTGAAGGAACTGGCCGCGCTGCGCCGCAGGCAGCTCGCCGCCGACGCGGCACTGCACGCGCCGTCTCGCTTCTCCACCCGCGGCGCCCCCTACTGGTCGCACAACCTCGAGCGGGCGGGCTGGACCAGCGAACCGGCCGCCCGCGGCGGTGCCCGCGAACTGCGCGGCACACCCTCCTGCCCCGGCATCGCCGAAGGACACGCCGTGGTCACCGACACCCCACGCGACGTCGGAGGCGGCATCCTGCTCGCCTACCGCACCGACCCCGGCTGGGTGGCCGTGCTTCCCTCGGCCGCCGCTCTCGTCATCGAACGCGGCAGCCCGCTGACCCATGTCGCCGTCGTGGCACGGGAGCTGGGTATCCCGACCGTGGTCCAGGTCAAGGACGCCACCACCGAGATCCGCACCGGCACCCCGCTGCGCGTCGACGGCGCCGCCGGAACGGTGACCGTACTCGGCGACCCGCCCGACGGCGACACGACCGTGCATCCGGACGTCCCCAGGAGGGAGACACATCCGTGATCCTCACCGAGGACCACCTGCAATCCCTGCTCGGCAAGTCCCTCGCCGAACTGCCCGGGGACACCGAGTGGGCGGTGGCGCTCGAAGGCTCCATCGCGGAGGGGTTCGGCAACTCCACCTCCGACATCGACTTCCTGCTTATCGACCGTTGCGAGGACGCCCTGCCCACCATGCCGTCGCTGCTCTTCGTCGACGGCCACAGGGTGGAGATCCGCACCCGCTCGATCGACCAACTCGCCGACCAGTTCCGCTTGCTGGAGGAGGAGGCGAAGCGGCCCGGACGGATCTCCGAGGACCTGCTCAACCGCTGCCAGAGGCTGCTGCACAGTCACCCGCTGCGCGGCCATGCCCTGGTCGACGAGGCCAAGGCGATGCTGCCCCTCGAACGGTTCCGGCGTATCGCGGTCGACTGGTGGGCGCACCGGGCCCGTCAGTCCCTGCGACACGCGATGGCGCTGCTCTGCCTCGGTGAGACGGACGAGGCGGTCGACTGGAGCCGCGCCGGACTCGTCCAGACGATGAAGTCGTGGGCGGCCGAACTGGGCGAGACCTACCTCGAACCCAAGTGGCTGTCGATGCAACTGGACCGGGCCGCACGGCCCGACGTGCGCGACCGGTACTGGGAGCTGGAAGCCGCCGCGCCCGCGCCCGGCGACGCCGACGCCGCCCGAGCCCACCTGACCGCGTGCCTCGCCTTCGCCGAAGACCTCGGTCTCACCGGGGTTCCCTGGCGAACCGAGCGGCTCACCGCGGAACGTGTCGCCGGTGTCACCACCTGGCAGACCGGCGAGCGGGTGCACGTGATCCGTGGGCGGCGCGAGGTGTTCGCGCTGGGCGACCGCGCCGGAGCGGTCTGGCGCTCCCTCGTTCTCGGCCGGCCGCTGCCCCAAGTCCTGGCGGCGTCCGCGGACACGGGCGTCGTCGACCCGGGCCCGCGGCTCGCCGCGTTCCTGCGATACGGGCTGATACGGCTGGCGTGGAAGGGCGGGGGCACGGTCACCCCGTCGCTGCCGCTCGGCGCGCCGCCCGGTCCTGTCACCCCGCCTCCGTCCACCGTGCAGCCGCTGCTGTCGGTGCGCGGCGCCGCTGTGAGCGGCCCTGACGGCATCGACCTGGTGCCGCTGCCCGCCGGCCGGTTCGCCGCCGCCACCATGACCCTGGTGTGGTCCAACGTGGTCGTCGAGAACGCCATCGAGGATCTGACGGGCGCGCTGGAGCGCGGTCAGTGGCGGGTCGCCGAACTCACCGCACGCCGCGCCCTGCACGCGGCGCTGCGCGGACTGTTCAGCGCCTACGGGGTCAACCCCTTGCCCGCCGACTTCGACCTGGTCCGCCGTATGGAGCTGCTGCCGCCAGCCGTCCGGCCGATCCGGGCGCGTGCCCGACAACTGCTCCGGCGTACCGTCGACTCGGCGGAGCGCGGCGACACCCTTCTCGCGGAGCTGCGCGCCTGTGTCGCGCTGGTGCGGAACACCGTCGGCTCCGACACCTTTCCCTCCTCGTTCGACTCCGCCGACACCTGGCGGGCCACCCTGGAACTCGGCTACGACTGGCTGCGCATCGGCGCCTATCTCGACGCGGAGCTGCCCATCGAGGAGGCCCGCGACCTGCTCGCCAGCAGTGGTGTCCAGCCCCACCCGGCCGCGTGACGGCCCGCCGTACGACACCGGACCGCCCACCCGCCCCGACACGGCTCCGCACTGCGGCGGCCCGCCCCTTCACGACCACAGGCACGACCTGGGAACCCTGGAGGACCGACTCATGACCGACACGATGACGGTGTTGGTGACCGGTGCCAGTGGCCTCGTCGGCGCGGAGGTGACCGCCCGGCTCACCGCCGCGGGCCACACCGTGCTGGCGCTCCTGCACCACAACGGCGACCTCGTCCGGAACAACGGCAGAAAGGTCACCCCCGGTCCCGGCGCCGTCATCCGGATCACCGGCGACATCAACCGCCCCGGCCTCGGGCTCGCCTCCGGCGACCGGCACATCGTCGCGACCGCCGACCGCATCGTGCACTGCGCCGCCGTCACGGACTTCGGACTGCCCGAGGAGCGGTACGAGAGCATCAACGTCACGGGCGCCGGGCACGTCCTCGACCTCGCCCTCGCCGGCCGTATCCCTCTGGTCCACGTCAGCACCGCCTATGTGTGCGGGGAACGCGACGGCACAGCCCGCGAGGACGAACTCGACGTCGGACAACGCCCCGGCAACGGCTACGAGAAGAGCAAACTCACCGCCGAGACCCTGGTCCGCAAGGCCGCCGCGGAAGGCCTGCCGGTGACCGTGGTGCGCCCGAGCATCATCACCGGAGCCGCCCGCACCGGCCGCGTCCGCGACTTCAAGACCATCTATCCGGTGCTCAAGATCCTCACCAGGGGATTGGTGCGCACCGTCCCCGGCCACTACGACGCCGTCCTCGACCTTGCCCCGGTCGACCGCGTCGCCGACCTGGTGACCGAGGCCGCCACCCGCAGCGAGGACGCCGAGGGCCGCACCCTGCACGCCGTCGGCCACGAGCTGACCCTGAGGGATTTCTCCGACATCCTCGCCGAGTACCCGTCCTTCCACGTGCCCCGGTTCGTCCCCCCGTCAGCCTTCTCCGCGTCCGCCCTGCCCGACCGCGAACGCCCCTACTACGACCGGATCATCTGCCTCTACGACACCTACTTCAGGCGGCGCATCCATTTCGACGACACACAGGCAGCCGCCTTCAGCGGCCCTCGGGCGCCCACGGGCGGACGGCCCTACCTGCGCCGCCTCCTCGACCACTGCCTCCGGGCCGGCTACCTCGGCGCCTCGCCCCGGAAGCCCACCAGCGCCCGAACCGACGGGAGGACCCCTTGACGCCCCGATCCCGCCTCGCCGGGACCCCGCACGGCATTCCGGTCTCACCGCTGCTCACCTGCCTCCCGGACAAACAGCGGCTGTACGGCGCGGACACCTACTACCAGGAGAGCTACGAACAACTCGCCGCCCTCACCGACGATGTCATCGGCTTCGCCCACCGCCATGCCGCTCTGCTGCTGAAGCCGGACGCCGTGGTGGCGCGCAGGCTGCACGCCGCCGTGGACTGGCTCGCCGAGCACGGCTACCGGATCGTCGGCGCCGCGGTCACACGGCTGACCCGCACCATGATCCGGTCCCTGTGGTACTTCCAGTGGAATCTGGCCACCCCCTACCGCAGGCGGCTCGCCGCGCTCTTCCTGGAGGACGCCGACGCCCTCGTGCTGCTCGTCCGTCCCGAGCACCACCCCGAGGTCCCGGCCTCGGCAGAACTCACCCGGCTCAAGGGGCCCACAGACCCGGACGCCCGCAGGCCCGGCCAGCTACGGCACCTCCTCGGCCGCTACAGCTATCTGCTCAACCTGGTGCACACCCCCGACGAACCGGCCGATGTGCTCAGGGAGTTGGCCGTACACTTCGACGAATCCGAGCGCCACCGCCTCTTCTCCTCCGCGCTGGCGGACGAAGACCGGACAGCCCACTCACTGGAGCTGACCGACCGGCTGTATACCGCCACCACACCCCGGGAACTCGACTTCGAACCCGCGGTCGAAAGGCTGCGCGACGTCGTCTCCCGCCACTTGGGCGTCGGCCCGGCCGCCACTCCGCGTTGCCTGCTGGAATCGGCCTGGGAGCACGGCATCGACCTCGACCCCTGGGACACCGTCATCGTCGGCTCCACGGCGCTGCCCATGCGGCAGCCCGACCGAGTCCCGGTCCTGGACGGGGCCGGCGTCGACACATGGCGCCGCCACCTGAACGCCGTCCGCACCACGCTGACCTGAGGAGCGGCCATGCAGTTCACCCGGACGCTCCCCAAGGAACTGGTGCATCGAGCCGCCGTCGCGGAGGTCTTCCTGACCGACGCGGAGCGCCACGGCGAAAGTGAAGTGATGCTCGCCGCGCAGCTTCCCCGCCTCCACGCGTTCTACGACGACACCCTCGGTCCCCGCACCCACCACGATCCTCTGCTGTTGCTGGAGGCGTGCAGACAGGGCATCTTCGTGGTGGCCCACCGCTACCTAAACGTCCCCCTGGGCCACAAGTTCCTGCTCCGCTCCGTCGAGTTCGAGGTGCCGGACCCGGCTGCCCTCGAGTGCGGTGACGCCCCCACCGAGGCTGTCATCGGCATCCGTATCGAGCAGCGGTTCCGGAACCGCTCCGGGCCGACAGGTCTGCGACTGCGCTTCACCGCGTCCATCGGTGCCCGAGAGGCCCTGCTGGCCCGTATCGACTACTCCTGGATGCCGCCGCAGGACTGGACGCGCATGCGAGCCGGTCAGCGCGATGCACTCGGCCTTTCCCAACTCCCTGTCGCGCTGCCGGGACCACGCATCGATCCCACCCTGGTCGGCCGACGTGACCCGGCCAACGTGGTGATCTCACCGCCGTGCACCTCGGGCGACGGCATACGCACGGCCCGCCTGGTCGCCGAGACCGCGCACCCGATCCTGTACGACCACTGGGTCGACCACGTGCCGGGGATGCTGGAGCTGGAAGCCTTCCGGCAACTGGCCGTGACGGCCGCCCACGCCGAGGGCACGGTGCGTGCACCCAGAGCGCTGCCGGTGGGCCTGGCCGTGCGGTTCCGCTGCTTCGCCGAGATGGACCTGCCCCTGGAGTGCAGCACCGCCCCGGTGCTGCCCGGCGCCGACATCGAGTGCACGCTCCGCCAGGCCGGATACCTGGTCGCCGAGGCCCGGATCAGGCTGGCGGACCGGGTCAGGGCCGATCTGGCAGGCGTCGGCGCGGGCCCGGGAACACACAGGTCCTCCTGAGCCCGGCGCGACCGACCCGACCCCGACCCGTAACCGAACAGGGGGACACCCCTCGTGACCACCGTCGCCGTACCTCAAGTACCCGCCCGGCTGGGCCGTTTCGTGCTGCGTATGTTCAGGCCCCACATCTACGCCACCTACGGACTGCTGTGGGTCCTCGCCCTGGAAGGCTCGGCGGTGGCCCTGACCGGCACGGCCTGGCGACCGTCCGGCGCCACCTGGGTCCGGGTCGTCAGTGTCGTCCTCGCCCTGCTGTTCCTGCGGATGCTCGACGAGGAGAAGGACCTCGAGTACGACCGTGTGCACCACCCGGACCGGCCGCTCGTCACCGGCGCCATCACCGTCGTCGAACTCCGCGGCGCCGTTGCCGCGATCACCGCAGTGGTGGCGGGCCTGAACGCCACACAGTCGGCGGCGGCCGTCCTCCTGGTCCTCTCGGCCCTCGGTTACGGACTCCTCCTCGCCGCGCTGGAACGACTGTCCGCGCCGTTGCGCGACCGGCAGCTGCTCAGCCTCGCCGTCACCTACCCGGTGCAGCTGCTGCTCGGCGTCTATGTGTACGGTTCGCTGGTCGCCGCCGGGACCGTCACCGCCGACTGGCACGCGGCGGCGCTGCTCGCGCTGTGCGCCTGTGTCTTCCTGCACTTCGAGTTCGCCCGCAAGACGGCATGGGAGGCGGAACCGGGTGCCCGCCTGTACTCGGCGCAGATCGGCGCCCGGCGCAGCGCGGTGGTCACCGCGGGCTTCGCGGCCGGGGCGGTCGGCTGCCAGGTGCTGCTCTTCGCTCCGCACGGCCCGCTCGGCATGCTGCCCTGTGTGACGGCGGCCCTGCCGGCGTGGGGCACCCACAGGTTCCTGGCCACGCGCCGCGGCAGCTGGCCGCTGCCGGCCGCGATGGGCTTCGTCGTGGGAACCTACCTCCTCCTGGCCGTTGAGGCGGTGCTGCTCCCGTGATCGGTGAACCTTCCCTCGCCTGCCGGGAGTTGCTGACCACCACGCGTTCCGTGCGGCGCGGCCTCGACCTCGAGCGGGCTGTGGACCCCGAACTGGTCAAGGACTGTCTGCGCATCGCCCTTCAGGCACCCAACGGCAGCAACCGGCAGAACTGGCGCTGGATCCTGCTCACCGACCCACGGGTGCGCACGGCGGTCGCCGAGGTGTACCGGGCCGCCTTCTACGACCGTAACGCCGCGGCCCTGGAGCGGCTGGACGAGGCGCCCGAGGCAGCCCGCTCCGTGCTCACGGCCGCCCGTGGGCTGGCCGACCGACTGCATCGGGTGCCCGTTCTGGTCATCCCCTGCCTCGAACTGGCCGACGGCCGGCTGCCGACGGGCAACCAAGCGGGGCTGTGGGCGTCGCTGCTGCCGGCCGCCTGGAACTATGCGCTGGCCGCCCGAAGCCGTGGCCTGGTCACCACCTGGACGTCGGTCCATCTGGACCGTGAGCAGGAGGTCGCCGACCTGCTGGGCCTGCCGCCCGCCGTCCGCCAGGGGGCGCTGCTGCCCACGGCGTACCCGCTGCGTACCACCTTCCGGCCCGGGCCACGCCTTCCACTGGAGAAGGTCCTGCACCACAACGGCTGGCAGGACCGCGGCTGAACGACGCACGGCTTGCGGGGTCGTGTACTCGAGCTCACTCGCGCGGTCCCGGGGCGTCGAGGTCGGGGTTTGCCACGGGCAGCGGTGTGGAGGTGCCCGCGGGCGGAATCCAGGCGCAGGCCAGCGAACCGCCGATCAGGCCGGGGACCAGGCCGAGGAAGAGGCCGCCGAAGTTGGCGACGGGAAACGAGACAAGGGCGAGCAGCAGGGTGGTGATCCCCATGAAAACGTGAACGTGCGGCTGGAACCAGAGGGAGACACCCAGGACCACGAGCAGCACCCCGATGATCAGGGACCCCGCTCCCGAAGTGGTCGACAGCGCCAGAGCGATCCCCTCCACATTCAAGTGCGTGTACGGGAAATACATGATGGGCAACCCCGCAGTGAGGGTGAAGAACCCGGCCCAGAAGGGCCGTGCACCCCGCCACGCACTGAATCTGAGCCAGATGTCGGCTGCGGTGGCGCGTGGTCCTGAGCGACTGCTGAAGGGATCCAAGAACACGTGTCTTCCCAGGGTGAGGGCGGGCGGGCATGAGGCGAGCGGGTGCCGGGCCGCACCTGGGCCGATGTGGGTCGACCCGGCATCAGAAGCAGCGGTGGCGGCCTGGCTTGAGCCGGAGATTGAGGCCGGGGATGTTGAGTGTTCCGGCCGTGACCGCGACCGAGGTCACGCGCACGTCAGCCAGGAAGACCGACTGCGCCTGCTGTGCGAAGACGTTGGGGTCGAAGAACCGCGATTTTCTGTCGCCCGGATTGATCGGCCCTTTCCTGATGGCACCCGCAGCCACACCGATATCGATGTCGGTGGTGTTCGCCTGAGCGGCCGATACGGAAGTCGCGTCGATGAACAAGTTGGACGCCTCGACGCGCCGCCGTTCACCGCCGGTGAGCACCAGCGTGTACGGACCCAGTACCGGGACCGGGAGCTCCACGGACAGGCACAGCCCAGTGATGTAGGCCTTCCGGAAGCCAAGGACCACGACCGGCACGAGGGTGCCCTTCTTGGCAACGTCGATCATGGGGTAGATGCTCACGCCGCGGGCACGCAGCGTGTGCGCAGCGACCTGGAAGCGTTCGCCCGAGATGAGGAACGAGGCGGCCAGCGCTCCTTGCGCCATACCGATGCCGAGGGCCGCGGACGTGGTGACACCCGCGATGAGGACGCCGGTGAAGCGTTTCCAGCACGTCCTGCCGGAGCGGTGCAGCATTCCGCCTCCTCGGGCGTGCAGGTGGCCCCACCCGTGCCGGACAAGGGCGGTCGAAGTGCTGGTGGCCTGGTGACGGAGTCTAGACTTGCGGGCAGGGCAGCCGACGGCACGTCAGGTCGGCCGGTCGGGTGATATGCCTACTCGGCCCCATTTCCGTCGGTCCCGGCGTTGCCGCCTATGACCAGCGCACCGCCGACTAGGCGTACGCGGGCGCCTCGACCAGGTGCTGCCGGACCGGGCGGCGAATCCGGCTGCTTCCACCCTTCGGTCGCGCAGACAGTCCGACTCGCTCTCCCCGGCTGCGGCGGCCCCGCCTCGCAGGAGGGCGGCGTTCACCGGGATGCTGTAGTGGCTGATCAGCTCCTGAGCCCAGGCGGTCAGATCGGCGTCAAGTCTGAGTTCGCGCAGTACCGCATCACTGCACGCCGCTGACCTGGGACCCGCCAGTGCCGCTCAGACCCACGCCGTTCCATGCCTCCAGTACGGCTCGATGTTCCTCCCCATCGCCGTACCGGCTGAGCGCGGCGGCTCCAGTGAGCCGGGCAAAGTCCAGGAACTGGGTGTTTGCATCGAGCTCACCGCCGGTCAGGACATCCCACCAGATCCGGCCCGCTCGCTCCCATGCCTTGCCGCCCAGCTGTTCAGCCAGCAGATAGAAGGCCCGGCTGGGGATCCCCGAGTTGATATGGATACCGCCGCTGTCGTTCCGGGTGTGCACGTAGTCGTCCATCACCGCGGGCTGCGGATCCTTCCCCATGTCCACATCGTCGTAGGCGGTGCCAGGTGCCTTGATGGACCGCAGTGCGACGCCGTTGATGCCGGGGGCGAGGAGGCCCACGCCAAGCAGCCAGTCGGCTTCCTCGACTGTCTGCTGTTCGGCGTACTGCTTGGTCAGCGTCCCCAGGACATCACGGATCGAACAGCGGAGCGCCCCGTTCTGCCCTTCGACTCCCATGGACCACAGTTCGGGCAGCCCTTGGCATAGTTCGGTCGCCATGACGTCGACGTGGGTGAACCGGGAGAAGTACCGGTTGTCCCCGTCGCCGAGGAAGAGCACTTCGTTGTGCATGAAGGCGTTGTTGTAGTTGGTGCCGTAGTGGACGACGGCTGCGTAGGGCGCCCCGGGTCGATGGAGGTGGTCTCGTCCGAACACCTCGCGCAGGAAGGTCGCGGTCGCCACGAGGCCGTCGTAGGCTTCGTCAATCGCCGGATCGCCGGACGGATCCTCGCCGGTCAGGCGCGCCACCGGGTGTCCCATCAGTTCGTCGCTCCCCGCAGCGTCGAACACTATGTGCCGGGTTCGCTCGGCCGAAGCCGTGTTCTCGTCGACCACGAGACGGTCGTCCCTGAGTCGTATCCCGAGATGGGGCAAGATCCGTGTGGAGTACCCCGTGTCGGCCATGCGCTCCTGCAGATACGTGGGGATCGTTCCCGATGTGGATGAGACTCCCGTGCGCGAAAGGGGCCGCGCATTCCTCAGCCGAGTTGTTACGACGTCAAGCCGGGCTCTTGGTATGTGAGCCACGCGGCCGATCTCGCTGATGGCCGTCACCAGATCCTTGACCGCGTCCCGCGCGAGCGCCTCTCGGTGCCCCGGTGAGAGAGTGTTGCCGTCGATGAAGGGCATGAATTCCAGGGCCTCGTACCCGCGGAGCACGGCCTCGAAGGACGCGCTTCTACGGCGGCGCGCCAGCACTCCGCTATTGCTGTCCCATGCGGCACGGCTTGGCGTGGGGGCTGCCCAGTGCCCGTACGTTCTGAAGTACGCCACAGCGGTGCATTCCCTGGTGAGCTCGGCGTAGATCAGTCGGGCAGCTGTACGAATGCTGCTGCGCGTACGCAGCACCGCGCCGGCCGCTGTGGCCAGGGCACCTCCGGCTACGCCAAGCAGCGTGGAGATCAAGGTGCTGTCGATTTCCCCCACCCCCGTGAGCCTCCGCCAGGCCATCGTCCCGGAATCGGGCTCCGGTGCCAATGGCCCAGCGAAGGCAGTGTCACTGGTGCAGGGCGATTCCCGGAGAGCGGGTGATGAGCCGGTCGGCGGGCAAAGGCTGCTTCATCCCTCCAGCGGCGGGTAATCGGTGTAGCCGACGGTATCCGGGCCGTGGAAGAGGTCCTTCTTCGACGAGCGGTGCATGGGAGGCGAACCGAGCCGGCAGATCCGGGTTGGCGATGAACGGCTGCCGCCAGCTCCTCCAACGGTTCTCCGCTGGGGTC
The DNA here is from genome assembly GCF_040644655.1 of Streptomyces sp. NPDC046931. NCBI lineage: Bacteria > Bacillati > Actinomycetota > Actinomycetes > Kitasatosporales > Streptomycetaceae > Streptomyces > Streptomyces sp. NPDC046931. Next base: position 30,756 of record NZ_JBEYWX010000024.1, on the reverse strand, counting down.
GGCTCGGGCGCGGTTCTCGATCGAAGCGCCGTAGCGGTCCGTGCGCAGGTTGGTCCGGGGGTTGAGGAACTGGCTGATGAGGTAGTTGAAGCCGGCCTGCAGCTGCACACCGTCGAATCCTGCCGCCATGGCGTTCCGAGCCGCCGTCGCGTAGTCCGCAACCGTCTGCCGGAGGTCGTGCGCCGACATCGCACGGGGCTCCACGGTGGGCTTGCGCCCAGTCGGCGTCGGGACCAGTAGCCCCGGGTTGACGGCCGAGGGTGCCAGGGGCGGGCGGCCGTCGGATCGATGCCGCGACGGTCTGAGGTTTGAGCGCTACTGATCAAGCGGCACCCCGCATGGGCGGACCGGGGGATCCGCTGACCGGATCCTTCCGGAGCCGACCGCCAATCCGGTGCGGTCCGAGGGCACTGGGTGACCTGCCGTACCGCTTCGCGTCGTGGAAGACGGTGTCCGCATGCCATCGGCAGACGGGCTGCGCATGCCATCGGCTGAGGACGGCGGACGGCGCCTGGGAACGGCTGTTGCAGCTAGTTCTTGCCGCTGTTCACGATGACCGGTGTGCCCCCCGAGTCCGTACCGCACGGCACCGCGTACACCGGATTGGCCTTGGCGGCTTCCTTGTATGCCTCCAGGCACTGGTTGTAGAGCACCTTGTCGCTCAGCGACTGCTGGATGATCTTGTTGGCGCGGGCGATGCCCTCCGCCTCGATCCGCTTGCGCTCCGCCTCCGCCTTGGCAGTACGCGCCGCCTCGCGGGCCCGCTCGGTGGCCTGCTCCTGCTGGATCTTCTTGTCGATCTGGTCCTGCAGCCTGTCCGAGGGCCTCACATTGCGCAGGTTGACGGCGGTGACGTCGATACCGCGCGGTGCCAGGCGCGCCTTGACGAGGCCGGCGATCTCCGAGCCGATCTGCTCGCGGGCGGAGGCATAGCCCTCCTCGCTGGTGTGCTTCGCGAAGACATTGCGGATGATCTCGCGGCTGTCCGGCAGCACGAGCCGCTCCTGGATGCCGTCCTCGCTGCCCGCCAGTCGGTACAGCGCGACTGCCTTCCCCGGAACCACGGACCACTTGATCGTGACGTCCGCGTACAGTACCCCGCCCTGCGATGAGCGGACCTCGACCACGTCCTTGTCATTGAGGTCGAGGTCCACCGGACGGGTGGAGAAGGACGTGACATCGGTGAACGGCGATGTGACCTGGACACCGGAGGTCAACGGCGAGCCGACCCTGCCGAAGGTCACCGGCACGCCGACCTCGTAGGCGCTCACGACGTGGACGCAGGAGAAGACGCCGGCCAGCACGCCCGCCACGGCGCTGAGCGCCGCCCCCAGCTTCCAGCTGCCGGCGGTGCGGCCGCGGCCGACGAGAAACAGCACGACTGCCGCTATGAGCAGCAGGACGGACAGCACGAACACAGGTATCCCCCTCCGGAAACGGATGCGCGCGCCTCGGGCGCGACCCGGGGCGCATCGTAGTGGGCCTCGCTGCCTGGGTCGTACGCAGCCCCGCGGTTCGTCGAGGAGGTATGCCAACTACCCGGCCCCTGCCGCCGATCCGTCGTCACTGGGGACATCGACGTCCGCCTCACCGCCGTGTCACGCCGGCCGACCTCCCGGCGGGGCAGGCGAACGGGATGGCACTCCCCGGATCAGTCGACCCCAGCGTTGCGCTGGTCGGCGAGGCGAACCTCCAGGTGGGGCCAGTGAGCGGTCCACCGCGTCAGATCATCCGCGGTCGGCAAGCGCTGCGAACCAAGCGACTTGACCGGCAGAAACCGCACCAGCGTCCCGGAAGTCCCGTCGGCCTCCAGAGGTGTCAGGTCAGTCACCGGAACACCGAGTTCGTAGCGCTGGGTCCAGGCTCCGTCGCGGCGGCGGTTGGTGTGGATCAGCCACTCACTGAGCGCCGCCACGACGGACATGCCGCGACGCGGATACCCGTCCGGAAGCCGCTCCGCATGCGGGGAGTCGAAGAACCGCAGATCCTTCGAGGCCATCACGGGCTTCTTCACGATCCGGCCGTGCTCATCGACGCGAGTGTCGGTGCCTCGTCCGTCATCGACCACGGACAGGGAGCCGTCGCGGTACAGAGTGATCACGCATCGTCCCCCTGCTCGACTCGCTGCTTCGTCGGCGGCATAGGCAACGACCTCGAGGAGGAGGTGCGCTGGACCCCCGGGAGCGAACTCCGCCGGCCCCTGGCGAATCCGAGCGAGATGGCCCAGGTCCACGCTACTGGCCCAATCGTGGGTGGTGTTGACCCAGGAAGCCCTTGATCCATTCATCCGGCAAGTATCCAACGTCCTGTGCCCGTTGTAGCCGTAACTCCCGGCCGGCGGCGCACCGCACGCGGTGAGTCCCGCCATCCGGGCGGGCCTTGCCGCCGGCCCGGCGCGGTGCCGGGCCGGGAGCGCGGTCAGAGCGCACACTGATGCCCTCGGAAGCAGGCGGGAGCTACTGTGGAGGACCTCAGCCTTCAGGGAGCGTGGAAAGAGGGTGGCACGGGCGGTCACGACGCTCCGCCTCAGCCGGGAGTCGTCGGCATCGCGCTCGCCGCAGTACTGACAGCCGCGTTCGCCAGTGGATCCTGGCAGTGGTTCGCCACGTACATCGGGGTGACGCTGCTCGCACTGATCTTCTGCTTTCATCGCCTGCCGGCCTGCACTCCCGGTCGGCGCGGCGCGTACCTGCTGAATCTCGCGGCGTACGCGGTGGTGGTGGGGCTGTGCGTCGCGATCGCGGTGGCTCCGATGCTTCAGCGCTGGCCGTGGTTGTTTCCCATGCCGGGCACGCGCAACGAGTGCCGGGAGCTGGGCAGGTACGAGCGCGCGGTCGTCGAGGCCTCGTTGGGAGACCTCGCCGGTCGCGAACGCACTGCTGTGGCTTACGCACAGAACATCAAGAGCCATGAGGCCGTGGCCGACTGCCTGGCGGCCACCACCACCCTGTGGCTGCCGGTGTACGGATTCGGCATGGCCGTACTGGTGGGTGTCGGCGCGTGGTCCTTCGACCGGAACCGGAACCGGAGGCGGCAGTGAGGTGTGCGCGGATACTCGAACTCCGACAACGGGCCTCGCGCGCGTACCGGGCCCTGCTGCGGGACTGGAACGAGAAACCGGGTCGACGGCGGTCCCCGCGGTGGCCGATCATGCGCATATGCCGCTGAGAGACACCCTTGCCCGAGTCGACTCAGACCTGGCCGCAGGCCGGGTCCCCGTCGCGCGCCAACGCCTGCGTGGGCTGGTGTCGTCCTTTCCGAACGACCTGATGCTTCGCCGCCGACTGGCCGAGGTGTACCGGCTGTACGGGGAGCCTGCGGAAGCGGGCCGCTGGATGTATCTCGAACAGGACCGGGACGCAGCCGAGACCTCCGCCTTCGAGGCGCGCTACCGCACAGCTCCACAGCGCATGCGGGCGCTTTCCTGGCATGGTCCCGAGTCGCTTGCCCCATCGGACTTCGCCAGAGAACAACTGGCAGCGGTACGAGCAGCCTCCTCTCGTGTCATGGGACGCCCGGTCGACTGGGACACGCTGCCATCCGGCTGTGAGGCGGACGGCAAGGGAGGCGGGTTCGCCGACTTCCTGGCGGGGGCCGGATGCCTGGTGGCGGTCCTTGCGTTCCTGGCCATCTGGGTGAACGGGCTCGTGGCCCTCTTCGAATGACTCGGGTCGCCGGGACCGCCGAAGGGTGCCCTTGGTCAGATGAGGTGCCCGGTGCGCCGTTGTCCCTGTGCGCGCGTGTACTCGGCTTCGGCGAGGACCGAGGCCATCAGCTCGGAGTCGAGGGTGGTGGCGTCGGCGAGTCGAGCGCCCGCGGCGTGGGCGTTGAGCAGGAGTTTGGTGACGCGTAGAGCGGCGGGGGAGCGGCGGAGGATGGGTTTGGCCCAGGCCGTCACCGCAGCGTCGAGTTCTTGTTCGGGTACGACGTTCTGCAGGATGGACAGGGCCTGGGCCTCGTGAGCGGTGAAAGCGCGGCTTGTGAGGACGAGTTCGCGGACGCGCGCCGCGCCTACCTCCGCGAGGAGTCTGGGGAGGAGGCCGCCCCAGGCAAGAGGCAGGCCGAGGGCGAGTTCGGGCAGCCGGAAGGTCGCGGTGTCGGCTCCGACCCGGAGGTCGCAGGCGAGGGCGAGGGCGAGGCCGGCGCCGATGGCTTTGCCCTGGATTCGTGCGATGGTCACTGCCGGGTTGTCGGTGAGGGCTTCACAGACGCGGCGGGCCTTGGTCCCGGAGATGCGGATACCGCCGCCGGTGGGGTCGTCGGCCAGTTGCTCGGTGAACTCGGTGCGGTCTCCGCCGAGGCAGAAGTCGGTGCCGGTGCCGGAGAGCACGATGACGCGGGTGCCGGGGTCCTGCTCGTCGAGGACGGCAAGGAGCTCGTCGAGCAGCGTGTCGGTGACCGTGTTGCCCTGGTCGGGCGTGTTCAGCTCGATGGACAAGACGGGCCCCTGCCGGTCGGCGCGCAGTGTCTTGAGGGTCTGAACGGTGTAGGTGGCCGAGGTCGGCAGGGCGCTCATGTCGTCACTTTCAGGGAGGTCACGCGCCGGAACACCATGCGCGGTGCGTAGCTGGGGCCGGCCGCGAGTGTGAGGGTCGGAAATCGTTTCAGCAGGTGGGTGAGCAGGGTTCGGGCTTCCAGGCGTGCAAGGCCCGCACCGAGGCAGTAGTGGGCGCCGCCGCCGAAGGTGAGGTGGGAGCCGCTGCGGAGGATGTCGAAGACGTGAGGGTTCTCGTTGCGGCGGGGGTCGTGGTTGGCGGCGCCGTACAGGACGTGAACCACCTGGTCCTTGGCGACGGGCACGCCGGCCAGGATGGTGTCGTCGGCGGCGATGCGTGAGTTGAGGTGGATGGGCGGGTCGTAGCGCAGTGCCTCGTCGATGGCGTCGTCGATGTGCTCGGGGTGGTGGCGCAGCCAGTCCCAGCGGGCCGGTTCCTTCAGGAGAAGCCAGACGGCGACGGAGAGCAGGGTCGCGGTGGTCTCCAGGGAGGCGATGGTGATGAACATCGTCAGGTAGTACAGGATGCGGTCCGCACCGGCCCGGTCGTCGGGCAGCTGGGCATCCCAGTGGCCGATCCATCCGGAGAGCGCGTCCTTGCCGGGGTGGGCGCGGCGTAGCCGGATGAGATCGGTGAAGAAGGCCCGGAGCCGGCGGGTGGCATCGGCGGAGATCGCGAGCTCGCTCTTGGTGGGCAGCAGCTCCTGGGCGTGGACCTGGCGGTGAGTGAGGTTCAGGATGTGCGGGTAGTGCTCGGCGGGGATGTCGAGCCAGTGCCCGACGGTACGGATGGGTAACTGCTCGCTGACGGTGGTGGCGAAGTCCGCTGCGCCGTGTTCCCGCATGTTCTCGGCCAGGGTGTCGAGGAGCCGTCCGACGTGGCTCGTGATGTCGGGCTGCATCTCCTCGAGGGTCCGGCGGTCGAAGAGATTGCCCAGACTGCGCCGTTGGCTGGTGTGGGCCGGGGCGTTGACGCGGGAGAGGGTGTGGCTCATCTCCTGGGTGGCAAGGGCCTGCCAGCGTTCCGGGTCGGGCTGCCGTTCCTGCCAGGCGATGTCGGGCACGAGCCAGTTCCTGCCGCGCAGGACCTGGCTGCATGCCTCGAACCCGGTGACGAAGTAGCCGCCCCACGGGGCGGGAACGACGTCGCCCATGGCGCGCAATTCGTCCCAGAGGGGCAGAGGATTGGTCTGCCCTTCCGGAGATCGCAGGCGCCGGAGGACGGAGATGACGGCCCGACGGTCGGTGGTTATGCCGCCTATGTCATCCACAGCGGTCACGCAGAGCTCCTCGTCTGGGCTGGGCGCTACCGTTACTGGCGGAACCTACCCTTCCCCCACCCGCCGGAATGCGCCGCTGCGTGTTGCTCCTGTCACATGCTGTGTGCTCTAGACGCGAAAGATATCCAGGAACGTGCTCCAGAAACCCTTCCTGGCCGACCTGGCTTGTTGACGGGGTATCGCCACGGTGGATCCGCGGGGCGGTTCCACTGCCGCCGAGCGCGTGGGCTGTGCGGGGGATTGGAGCGTGGCCATCCGCGTGCCCGGAGTCGGGGTGAAGCGGACCGGAAGAGCGGCCAGCGCCCGGTGGAAGGGACCCGGTCGCCACTCCTGCGATTCCGCCGGGGCGTCGAGGGCCAGGTCGGGCAGCGCGTTGAGGATCGCCTCGATCGCGGTCAGGGCGATCACGGTCGCCGGCGACTTCGCCGGGCAGGCGTGTGGGCCGGCACCCCAGGCGAGATGGGCTCCCTTGCTGAGGGACTGGCGGGCTTCCCTGAGGGCGGGGTCGTTGTTGGCGGCCCCGAAACTGATCACCAGCGGAGTGTTGGCCTCGACGTGGACGCCGCCGAGGTCGACGTCGTGGAGGGGGTAGTGGGTGGCGTAGTTGGCGATGGGCGGGTTGTTCCACAGGACGTGGTCAAGCGCCTCTTCGGTCAGCATGCTGCCGCCCCGGCCCGAGGGTCCGCTGGTCAGCAGCAGGAGCAAGGCGTTGCCGATGAGATTGCGCTCGGGTTCGACGCCGGCGCCCATCAGCATGACGAGCTGGTCCTTGAGTTCCTCGTCGTTGAGCCCGGCAGGGTGCTGGATGAGCCAGGAGGTGACGTCGTCGCCGGGCTCACGCCGCTTGAGACTGATCAGCTCCATGAGGCAGGCGGTGAGCTCCTCGTTGGCCCGCAGGGCGTCCCTGCCGTCGAAAATCGCGGACATCGAGCTGGTGAGCCGGTCGCCGATGCCGGCCGGGCAGCCGAAGAGCCGGTTGAACAGCAGCAGAGGCAGCAGTTTGGCGTAGTCGTGGATGAGGTCGGCCCGTCCTCGCTCGCTGAACTGGTCGATCAGAAAAGCGGCAATGGGCTCGACGTCACGGCGCAGTCTGCCGATATTGAGCCGGTCGAGGCTGTCGGTCACGGCCTTGCGCAGCCGGAGGTGGACGGCACCATCGGTGAACAGGCAGTTGGGGCGGTAGGCCATCATCGGCAGCACCGGGTTGTCCAGCGCTATGAGGCCCTCGTTGAGTGCCTTCCAGCGGCGTGGGTCCCGGCTGAAGTCCGTCGTGTTCTGCAACACCTTGAGTGCGGCCTGGTACTCGGTGACGAGTGTGGCGTCCACGCCTGGAACGAGTTCGACCGGAGCCGCGGGCCCGTGGGCGCGCATCTTGGCGTAGATGCCGTGGGGATCGGCGGCGAAGTCCTGGCCGTGCATGGGGCATCGTGCAGGCGCACCTGGTGCTGCGACTGACTGCTGGAATTCCATGAGTGTTCGGTTCCTTTGTGTTCCCGGCGTCCTTGTGGCCCGGGGCGGGGGGTGCAAAGGGGTGCGCGGGATCAGGCCGTACGGATGAGGAGGTGCCGTACAAGAGTGATCAACGCTCTGCCCGATGACTCTCGATTCCGGGCGTCGCAGTACGAGACGGGAGTATCGGGCAGGAGATCGAGCGCCTCGCGGATCTCGGCCTCGTCGTACCGGTTCTCCGGCGCGAAGCTGTTGACCGCGATGGAGTACTCGAGGCCGTACCGTTCGACCAGGTCGATCACGGGGAACGAATCGGCCAGCCGGGCGGGGTCCACGAGGATCAGCGCGCCCAGGGCGCCGCGGGCCATGTCCTCCCACAGCTGCATGAACCGCTGCTGACCGGGTGTACCGAAGAGGTACAGCACGACCTCGTCGCCCAGCGTCAGGCGCCCGAAGTCCAGGGCGACGGTGGTCGTCACCTTGTCCGGCACGCCCCGCAGATCGTCCACGTGGGTGGACGCCTGGGTCATCTTCTCCTCGGTACGCAACGGGGCGATCTCGGAGAGCGAGCCGATGAACGTCGTCTTGCCCACAGCGAAGTGCCCCACCACGAGAATCTTCGCGGTGGTCGTCACTGCGCCTGATACGTACCGGGGCTCAGGCGTAGAGAGTTTGGAGTCCATTCAGCACCTTTTCGATGAGGGCTCTGTCGGCAGCCTGGGCGGGAGGTGGCGCGGCGCGGCGCAGCAAGTGGCCTTGCTCGGCTAAGTCCGTCAGGAGTAGTCGGGCGACTCCCACCGGCAGGCCAAGGTGCGCGGCCACTTCGACCACGGCCAGGTACCCCCCCGCGCACAACTCCCAGATGGCGCGTACCTCCGGGCCGGCACCCAGCGGGGGTTCCCGGTCGGGCGCCAGGGTGACGAGCGTGTGCAGCGACAGGTCATCGGCGGAAGGCAGTCGCCTGCCGCCGGTGATGACGTAGGAGCGGACGAGTTCGCTGGAGACCGGAGCTTCCTCGCCGGGCGCCGTCATGCCTCAGCACCAGCGCTCTGCCGCGGCTGCGTGCTCAGTGCCTGCCCCAAGGCCTTGACCTGCTGCTGCATGCGGATCGACATGACCTCCATGTCGACGTCCAAAGCCGCGGAGACCGCCAAGTAGGCTCCGCTGCCCGCTGCGATCAGGAAGATCCAGCCGCCGTCGTACTCCATGAGCGTCTGCTTCCAGGTTCCCTTTCCGCCCGCCACGAAGCCGGCGACAGCCCGGCTGAGCGACTGCATCGAGCTCATCGCGGCTGCGTTGGTCTCCGCATCGTCCCGGGGGATTTCGCTGGAGCGCTCGAGGAGCAGGCCGTCGGCAGAGACGAGAATCGCATGACGGGCGCCGCGCACGTTCAGCACGTCGTTCAGCACCCAAGACAGATCGGGCTTCCCTGCGGGGTTCACTGGTCCTGAGATCCTTCCGTGGTGGTCGTGTCCCGCCCGAGGAGGGTTCCGCGCGCGAAGGCCCCGATACGCGACGCGGTCACCTCACCGTCGTGCTCCGGCTCAGGCTCGAGTTCCGGCGAAGGGGTCTGCTGTGTCACCACTGCGGCCGCTCGACGCCGCCTCGGAAGTCCGCCCGCCGTCTTTCCGACGATCGGCACCGGCGATCGCGCCGGGCCCACGCGCGGCCCAGGCGCCGATGCGTGGGTGTTCCTCACGGCCTCGGCATCGGACGCGGAGTCGGGCTCGGGTGCATCGTGGGTCAAGAGACTCTCCGGCAGGAGGATGACCGCGCGGACGCCGCCGTACGGCGAGACGGAATCGACCGAGACCTTGAAGCCGTACCGGGCGGCGAGTACTCCCGCAACGGCGAAGCCCACCCTCGGCGGGTTGCCGAGGCTGGTGATCGAGACGGGTGCCTGCGGGTTCAGCAGGGCGGCGGCGCGGTCCTTCTCCTCTTGGCTGATGCCAAGGCCGGCGTCGTCGATGATCAGGCACACACCGGTCGGAACGGCCTGGATGTTGATCTCGACGGGCGTGCCGGGCGCGCTGTAGTTGGTCGCGTTGTCCAAGAGTTCCGCGAGGACGACCGCCACGGGCTCGACGGCCGTGCTGGCGACCGCGACGTTCACCTGCGAATGGATCTGCACCCGGTCGAAGTGCTTGATGCGTCCCTGCGCGCTGCGCGCCACGTCGTACACGGAGGCAGCAGCCTCACGGCGGCCGAGCCAGCCGCCGCACAGGGCCGCGATACCTTGGGCCCGTCGGCCGAACTGGCTGTTGGTGTGGTCGATGGTCATGAAGTCGGCGAGGAGTTGCGGATCGTCGCCGTACTTCAGTCTGGCCAGGTCGCTGATGGAGCGCTGCTGTTCGTCGGCGAGGACCTGCAGGGTCCGCATCCACGCCCTGAGAACGTCTTTCGTCTCCGCTTCAGCGTCATGGCGCACCTCCGCCAAGGCCCGCTCCTGTTCGGAACGCAGACCTGCGTTCTCGATGTGGAGCCTGCGAACCTCCGTGCGGGTGCCGTGCAGGTCTGCGTTCAGGTCGGCGTTCTGCTTCCGCAGCGCCATGTTGGTTCTCCGGGCACGCATCACCGCGGCAACCGCAGCGATCAGTACAACTAGCAAGATCCACAGGAGTGGATCCCTGGTGAATGACGTCATGAGACTCTCTTCAAGTCGCATCGCGGGGGTAGGTACAGGCCGCACGGCAGTGGCCGCAGTCGCGAGCCTCGCACCGCGCTGCGGGCCTCACTCGCGGACCAACGGCTACTCCTTCGCGATGGGGCCTCGAGACTGACTTGTCCCCCGTGACGCGTACATGACGCGGCGCCAGCCTACTGTAAGTGCGATGATCTTAGCAGTGCGCAAAGTGTCAACGCCCTTTCGCTGACGCCCACTTGACACCCAGTGGAAGACTCTCTCCGTCCTCTTCCGGACCGCCTTGCCGCACGACTGCGATCGCAGCGCATCGCAGAAACGTCCCTGTGAGGTACCGCTCGGGCGACCCTTCACCCGCTGGTCGATCCTTAAGCTCGCCGACCACCTGCGTGATGTGCACGACCGCGCGATCCGGATCGGTCGTGAGGCGTTACGGGGCCCGCTCGCCCGCCGTGGTATCACGTTTCAGCGGACCAAGACGCGGAGGAGTCGCCCGATTCCGAATGCGACGACAAAGTACTGTCCCGTAAAGATCCAACTGGCCACCTCAAGCCTGAAGACCGCTGCCAACGGATCGCAGGTGGTGCGCCGGCACGTAGCCCTATGGGTTCGGCGGTATCACTGGTGCCGGCAGGTCTAGAGCACGGCCGATGGCGGAGGTGACAGGGGTGGCGTAATCGGGCAGGTGCCGGGCAGCCCAGGCGGCGACCAGTTGGAGGAAGTCGACCAGGTCGCGCTCTGCGCCAGCGAGCAGGTGACGTAGCTCCGTGACGGGTAGTTCAATCACCGCGCTGTTGTCATGCTCGGCGTCGACGGTCAATCGGACGATTCCGCCGTGCCGTTCAGCGAGCGGAGAGGGGTCGTGACCGAAGGAGGCCCAGCCCTTGCCGTCGACGACCTCAAGCCAGTCGCGCCTCTCGTCCAGCCCGCTGCAGCAGCCCGGCAGCAGCGTGGTGCCGGTTGCGGTGTCAGACATCCGCAGGCCGCCGGATGCGAAGAGGTCGTCCATGGTGAGTAGTCCGTGCAGGAAGTCCCCGAGCGGGTCGGCGGGCCTCGGTGGGCGACCGCCGTTCTCGGGATCGATGTTGTTGCAGTCGGCGATGCGCATCACCGCTGTGCCGACCTCGGCAGGATCGAGTGCGCCGCTGAGCGCCAGGAAGCCGTACGGCTCGGACTCGGCGACAGGCCAGAGGGTGAAGCCTTCGGAGGCGTAGATCTCCAGGACGGGCTGCAGAACGATCACCCGGAAAGTCTGCGGCACGCCTGCTCGCGCCGCATTGCGATTACTGCGCGACATCCTGCTGTCTCGCATTCCTACCGGCTGTCACTCCGCCGACCGAAGCTGGACCAGGCATCGATCATCCGGTCAGCGCGAGTTTGTGCAGGCGGACGATGCCGAGCACACCATGGCGGGCACCGTCGCCTTCGAGACGGCAGTCACGGAGGACCTTCCCCCTGTTCACGCGGGCGACGACGTGCTCCCCGCCCCCGAGGCCCTGGTCGCCCCACTCCACGAGGGCGGCCGTATCCGCAGGGACAAAGGCACCCGCTGAGGCGGCCGCCGCTGGGCGGCCTGACCGGCACACGGCAATCACGCTCAGCAGGCGGGAACAGTCTCACGCAGGAAGTCGGCCAGCAGGTGCGTCACGGCGGCAGGCCGCTCCAGGCTGGGGAGGTGACCGGCCCAGGACAGTTCCAGGTGCCGGGTGTCGGCGAGCAGAGCCGGCAGCTGGGCGGCGATCTGCCGAAAATCCGGCAGGTCGCGGCGGCCCGAGAGAGCCAGACAGGGTGCCTTGATCGCTGACAGGTCGATCCCCACCTCGATCCGCCCGGCCCCCTCGGGGGCGGCCAGTTGCACATCAAAGGCATGCCGTTGCATCGCGCGCACCTGCTCCCGGACAGCCTCCTCGGCGTCCGGCCCCAGCCAGGTGTCCACGTTCAGTTCCACGGCCCCCGCGATATCGCCCGCCTCGAGCAGTGCGTCCTCCCGCTCGCCGAACGTGCGCAGCTCATCGGTGGGTTCATGCCCTGGCAGCCCGGCGCACAGCAGTGCCATGGCGGATACCCTGTCCGGATGGCGTGCGGCGATCTCCACGGCAACACGTCCGCCATACGAGGAGGCGATCAGCGCGGCTTGCCCGATGCCCAGGGCGTCCAGCAGGTCCAGCACATCCTCTGCGTCGTTGTGGCGCCGGTCCGGCAAAGGAGACTGGCCGAAGCCCCGGAAGTCGCAACGAACCACCCGGTATCCGGCATCGACCAGGGCCGGCCACTGGGGATCCCACATCCTTCGGTCACACACCGCGGAGTGCAGCAACACCAGCGCCGGACCCTCCCCGGCCGCATCGTAAGCGAGAGTCATGTGGCAGACCCTAGACGATCAAGTCCGATGTATTCAGTGGCCGAAGGCCGCTGCGGCAGGTGCGGGAACATCGCACCCAGGTGCGCGTTCGCGTACCGCAGCCGGCGCGTCTCGGAGTGGAGGCCGAGCGGTGCCTGCGCGACCGCGAGGGTGACCAGGTCGGAGTCGGTCAGCCACGGTGGTCTGCCCATCCACCGATCGCTCTCCAGCTCGTCATCGATCTTCACTTACAGTGCGGTCAGCAGGCTGTCCAGGTCGTTCGTCACACAACGACCTCGGATACGCTGCTCGTGTTACCTGACGTGCCGTCAGGTGCTTTTGCTACTCGGGTCCTTCGCTCTTCCAAACTCCCGAGCGGCCAAGCCGAAGACGAGACCGCCGACCAGGAACCAGGGATTCCACAGCGCCAGCGTCCACAGCCGCTGTTCAGGGCTTACGTCTACCTCCTGGCCTGCCGGGTCGGTCAGCAGCAGCAACTCAATCGCGATGCAGCGCACCAGCAGCACAGCGCAGACACACCAGCCGAGAGCCTTGACCACCTGTCCGGCCAGGCCGCGGGGCCGTGGCCGGGCGAGAAGCCATCCCAGCACACCGCCGACAAGACACAGCACTCCCACACCCCACAAGCCAACCGCCACGAACCACGTGGGGCGTTCCTCGGCCAGGGGCCCCGCCGAGACACTCAGCCCCCGGCTGCCGCCCAGCGCCCAGTAGAAATGAAGCATGGCGAAAGTGACCGCCCAGGCACACGCGATACACCCCCACACCCCCGCCCTTGTCCTGTCCTGTCGATCTTCATGCATAGCGAGGAGCATGCCACTGCCGAGGCACGCCACCGCCGGCAGCACTGAGAAACCAGCACGCCCACCATTGAGCTAGGCACCGCATGCGATCGAGCACATCGGACTTGATCGTCCAGGCGGCGAGCGATCGCAGCACCCGTGGACTTCACCGCCGGCCGCCTCGCCAACAGGGCGAGTCTGCACTCTTGAGCTCAGCTACCGGTGCGGTGCCGGTTCTCGACGTACCGGCGTACGACGGTGATCGGCGCTCCTTGGCACGATCGGCGAAGCAGGAGCCGGACCGGAAGCGGCCGCCCCCACAGGTACCGGCGCACGCGCGTGTCGTATTCCTTGCGCGGCAGCCGGGCGGAGGCGCCTTTGAGGGAGTCGCGGTCCAGACGCCTTCAGTGATGCCGTCCGCCGCTTCGCTCAGCAGCTCCCTGCCGTCGGCTGATCGCGCCGTCGCCGCGACCGCCCGGCGTGCGTCTGGCCGCTCTCTTCGTCCGCGGCCGTGCATGATGGGGCCCGTCACCGCACGCGCACGGACGCAGGCGTGCTCTGCCGACGTGTCAAGCGGTGGCGAGTGCCTGACGTTCCTCATCGGTGAGCGGCGGATGTGCCAGTTGGGGCCTGAGCGGGCCACGGATGGCCGCTACGAGGGTGCTCGGCCGTGCGAGGGTGCGCGGGCCCGCCTCGAGGGTCATGACGTCGGTGACATCGCGGGCGACGCGACCGGAGCCGGTGGCCGTGTATATCAGCCGGTCCACGAATCGCGCTGCGGCTCTCTCCCCAAGGGTGGGGCCCTGCTGAGTGGAGCCGGGATAGAAGACGTCCGAACCGGCCGCGAAGGTCCAGGCCGTGTTGATGTGACGCGTGATGCCTTTCTGGATGCGGCGGGCGAGTCCCGGTGTGGCCCAGCCGTGGCGGCGAACGGCATGCCTGAGCGTGACGGCGCCCAGCGCGGTGACGGACATTCCGTGGCCGTAGACGGGGTTGTATGCGGCGACAGCGTCCCCGAGTACGACGAACCTCTCCGGCATGCCGGCCTTTTCGTAGAACCGTCTGCGATTCACCGTCATCCGCGTGACCTTGACATCGGTGAGGGGTGTGAGCTTCTCGATCACCTCGCCGACGATGGGGTGACGGAGTCGCAAGGCGAAGGGCAGGAAGGCGTCGTTGCTGCTGGCGGGTTCCCCGCCTCTGGTGCCGGAGAGGGTGACAAGCCAGCGGCCGTCTTCGATGGGCAGGATGACGCCGGCCTGCCCGGGGCCGTCTCCCCGGACGGTTGCCTGCACGTTGATGATGGGCCAGGCCATGCCGTGCGTCTTCTCAGGCGCGCGGTAGATCCGGCTGGCATACACCAGCCCGGAGTCGACTTCGCGGACGGCAGGTTCCTCAACGCCGAGCTCACGCAGCCACGTCGGGGTGCGGGACGCCCTGCCGCTCGCATCGAAGACCATGTCGGCGGACAGGGTCTCCTCTTCTCCGTCAGCGCGGCGGACGCGAACGCCCGTGACGGCGGCGGCGTCACCTTCCAGGCCCAGGACTTCGGTCTGCTGCATGACGGTGATGCGGCCGTGGGCGCCCGTGAGCACCTGGTCGCGGATGACCCAGTCGAGAAGGTCACGGCTGCAGCCGATCACGTAGTGGCTCTCGTTCCAGCGCCGGAACCACCCCTGTGGACTGTAGGCGACCATCCCGGTGGTCAGAGGGATCCGTCGCGCGCCGTACGCGGCAAGGATTTTGACGGTGCCCGGAAGGAGACTTTCGATGGCGTCCGCGCCCCCGGACCACAGCAGATGAACGTGGTGCGCCTGGGGCAGGCACCTTCGCGGTACGGGAGCGTCGGGCAAGGTGTCCCGTTCGACGATGACCACGTCCGCCTCGCCGGCGAGCGCCTGCGCGGCCAGCATCCCCGTCAGGCCCGCGCCGATGACGACCGCTCGCCTGGGATTTCCGGGGGAGGGCACTATATTGCTCGCGCTCATGACATCACGCTCTCTTCTTCGGCGGTCGCGGTCCGGTGAGCCGGCAGCGTGCTGGGGCCTCGGCGCAGTGCGCGGGAGATCGACACGAGATCCTGCATGCTCTCGGTCGGCAGCCGCAGTGCCTGTTCCGGGGCCCGTCGGCCGGTGGCGCGCATGTGCGAGACAGCGGCTGTGATGGTGATGGCATCCGCCACGGCCTCGGCCGTGGCGCGGTCGCATCCCGCCGCCAGGTGACGCTGCCGCAGCTCCTTGCGCAAGGCGGCGTCCATGAAGGGAGCCGCTTGCCGCAGCGCGTCACGGATCAAGGTCTGCCGCCGGGTCAGACGCAGCTCGAGCGGGGCGAACCGGCCGAGCGCCACAGGCGCGGATGCGGCAGGTACCGAGTGCAGTGCTCGGGCCAGCGGGCCCAGAGCCCGGTACTCGCGGCCGGTGGCCCAGCGATGGGACAGGCGCTCCCCGACATGAGGCAGGATGAATCCCAGCGCGATGAGCAGGCCGACCAGGGCGGCGATGAGCGGGGCGAGGTCGGTACTCATCCAGTCCAGGTCGTCACGGCCGGTCCACCGGGCGACGACAGGCGTCAGTTTCACCACGTCGTAGATCAGGTTCATGGCGTAGCCGATGCCGAGGAGCACGACGCCCTTGTGCAGCCAGCCGGTTCCCCGTACGCGGCTTTCCCAGCTCCACAGCAGGGCGGATGTGATCAGGACCGCCACCGTGTGCCCGAGGAGATACAGCACGATCATCTCGCGCATGTACGGCGTGTTGGCGTAGTAGGTGTCCAGGTCGCGCAGCCGCTCGACGTGGTGGTCGCCCAGCGCGAAGAGGATCCAGAGAGCGGAGAGGAGGGTTCCGTAGCTGCCGTACACCCAGTACCTGGCGCGGCGGATGTTCTCCGGCGGACCGCCACGCCATTTGATGATCAGTAGCAGACACGAGGCGCAGAAGCCGGTGAGCAGGCTGTAGACCCAGGGCGCCGAGAAGTTGGTGACACCCGTGATGTCGTTGACGACGGCGATGGTGGGGGGCGCGGCGAAGATGAAGACACCGCAGGCAGCCAGAAGCAGTCCGCCCACCTGGCGCAGTAGGGGATTGCGTCCCGCCCGGATCACCGCCGGGAGCTTGTAGGCGAGCGAGACGACCAGGACGACCGCCGTGATGCTGTACGGGTTGTAGGTGAGGGCGCGTACGTTCAAGGCCATCAGCCCTGTGGTCCGGGATATCCCAGCGACGCATTGATGCGGCGCGCGACGTCGTCCAGGTGGCGAACGCCGGTGTCGTCGGGTTCGGCCAGCCAGGTACGCATATGGCTGCCCAGGAGAAGGCCGAACGTCTCGGCCGCGACTTCGTCCTCTTGCTGTGAGTGGCTGCGAGCCGCGACACGACGGGCCACCTCAGGCCAGTCGACCTCCGACGCGAGAGCCGCCCGGGCCGCCACCGCCGCGCCGCCGACCTCGTGTCCGCAGTGCCCGGCGTGCATGTGCCACAGCTCGTGTCCCAGTACTACGAGCTGGTGGTCCGGGGCGAGGCCCTCCTCGACGACCACCACATCCTGTTCGGCCAGGTCGAGCCAGAGACCGGTCGTGGTGTTGGCGATCTCCTTGGGGAACTCTCGAATGTGCAGCACGACCGGTCTGCCCCGGCGGTGGCTCATGGCCGCGCACAGAGCCTCGAAGATGGTCCTAGGCTCTGCTGGGACGTCGACTTGCTGTGCGACTGCTGTGCTGAGCTCGGACATCAGCTTGCGCTGGGCCTTGCCCACCGATCGCATGGCGGACCTCACCGGGTCTCCTCCTGTTCCATCCGAGCCACGGTGTTGGCGACGCGCTCGAGGTCCTTGGCAATGCTCGCGACCATTCTGGTGACCTCTACCAGCTGGTCCCTGCTCCATTCCGAGGTTCTGCCGGCCATGTGTGCCACGCCGAGATCCTTCAATCTCTTCTCGGGGTCGGCCCGTACCTCCAGATCAAGGAGGACGGGCTGGAGTTCCCGGTTCAGGGCGTCAGCCGGCGAGTCCGTGAGAAAGCCCGTTGATACTCCGTAGAACTTGGCGAGACCATGACCGGCCACAATGCTGGGCTTGGCCTCTCCCGCCACCAGTTTGCGGGTCCATGTGGTGGTAGCACCGATGGCGGCGGCGATCTCCCGGATGTCGATCGGCGTCCCCTGCCCGTTCTTACGGGACTCGTAGAGGAAGGTCACGCGGTGCCGCACCCGTGCCTCCGCCCCTCTGTCGTGCACTTCCTGACCAGCGAGCAGAGCGCGCACACCATCCTCGGAGACACCGCTCTGGTAGGACAGGCGGGCCATGTCGAAGACCTCGTCACGGCCGAGGCCACATGACTCGCGCAGTTCCTCGATGCGGGCCAGCGTTCGGTGCAGGGGAGGGTAAGGCTCACTCACGAGTCAAGCTCCCTGGATCTGACGGTAGTTGGCTGTGGCTTGATGATGCGCGCCGCACCCGAACTTACGGGCTCGAACGATCGTAAGCCAGAGACGGAAACGATCGTTTCCCGAGTGCGGGATCGATCTGCGAAGTCCGACCACGGGTTCTTGGCGGAGGGCCCCTGGACTCCCGCCCCGCTCAGGAGGAGTGGTTCCGACGGCGGGACCGGGCCCGTAGCAGAAGCGCCGCGCCCGCTGCGGCGGCGAGGAGCACGCCGCCCGCGGTCCAGGCCACCGGCGCGCCGCGGGATGTACCGGGGGAGTGCGCCGCCGCCTGAGTGGAGCAAGTGCTCCCTCGTGCGGCGGGGGCGATGCGCAGCCGGGCCCAGGGTTGGTCGGGGCGGCCTTGGTCCTGGTCGCGGACGTGCCGGTAGACGGCGTAGAGGCCGGGGGCGGCGTCGCACCTGAGAATGGTGGTGGCGGTCAGGACGGCTCGAGCGCCGCGCAGGACAGGCCGGTCCGCGAACGCTCGGGAGGTGAGGGTGACCTCCCCGTCCAGTCCTTCGTCGTCGTTGTCGGTGATCAGGATGCGGCTGCCGGCCTGGAAGGTCCTGACGTCCCAATCCGATTGGGGCCAGGTGTAGTCCACCGCCCAGTGCTCCTCGTAGTCCGCCGGAGCCATCTTCTTCGCCTTGTCGCGGCAGGCACGGCGTGCGGCCTCGGTGGCCGGTTCGACGCGGACCCGTGCCCAGCGGGCCGGGTGATCGACCGGTCCCTCGGCACCGGCGCTGGTGCGGCCGACCGGATACGTTCCGGGCCGGGCATCGCAGGTGATGGTGACGGTGGCCGTCAGCAGTGGTGCCCTCATGCGCATCCGGGCGGCCGCCAGAAACACGGGGGAGTCGACGGTGTCGCCGTTCACTGCCTGTCCACTCTTGGCCGTGACCGTCAGCGTGTCGCCGGGATGCACAGACCGGACGCTGTCGAGCGGGAGCGGTGGTGCCGACGGGGAGGCCGAGGCGGGTCCGGCGGCCAGAAGGGGCAGCAGGAGCGGAAGCGCCGCCCACGCGGCCGTACGCAGTCGATTCATCGCCTCGCCCGTCGTGTCCTTCTCTTGACGCTGTGTCAGACAGCACGTGACCGGTAGGCATACTGTCGATCCTGATGTCGAACTGTCGTGTGATTCCGGGAACTGCGGTGTCACTCGCTGTTCGGCTTCGGCTCCCTCCAGGACGGAAAGACGCCTCGTTGCGTTCCAGCGGTCTCACCGACGGCCTCGTCATCCGCTGGTCCGACGGCGGGACCACCCTGTACACCGATACGGTCGTCAACCGGCTGGGCACCGAGCACAAGCTCGTCGCCCCGGCCTCCTGAGGACCTGCAAGCGCAGGAACAAAGTGCAGCGGACCATCAACGCCCTGAAGGACTTCCGGGCTGTGGCCACGAGGTTCGACAAAACGCGCCTACATCTTCCACGGCACCGTCATCGTCGCCTCGATGCGGCCCTGGCTCCGCTCGTGATCCGCGGCTGGCCAGTCGTCCGAGCCGGTAGCCGACGGCGGTACCTCGACGACGAAGAAGAGGAAGGTGGTTTCGACCGGAGGTCATGGAAGCCGTCGGGGAACAGCTCACGGGCACCTGAGGCGTGCTGCGGCTCGCTGATGACGGCAAGGCGGAAACCGGCGGTGCTGAAGGGATCGGTCAGGTCGAGCGCGTGCGTCTGCTTGGTCTCGCACTTGCCTTCCGCTCAGCGAGGGCGCTGACCAGAGAATGCGCCTCTGGTTTGCTGTCGGGCCTCTGGCGCGCGTAGCTTCGCGGGCCATAGCGCCGCGTCCGCCGCCGGCGAGGGGACGATGCTCCACGCCACCCACGTCACCCTGTGTCTCCTGGCCCGGCGCATCAGGCAGCTCAGCGAAGAGATCCAGGACCTGGAAGGCCGCCTGTGGAGCGCCACGCTCCGCAGCTGCTCGAGGTGGTGGGCACCGGTCCGGACACAGCCGTCACTTTGCTGATCACGATCGGAGACAACCCGGAACGCCTGGGCATTGAGGCGTCCTTCGCGGCGCTGTGCGGGGTCAGCCCGGTCGAGCGTTCCTCGGGCAGTCGGCAGTACCGTCGCCTCAACCGCGGCGGCGACCGGCAAGCGAACGCGGCTCTGTACCGGATCGTGCAGACCCGCCTGCGCGTCGACCCGCGCACCCAGGACTGCTACGAACGCCGCAGCAAGGAGGGCAAGACCCGGCGTGAGATAGTCCGAAGCCTCAAGCGCTACGCGGCCCGGGAGGTCTTCCACCTGGTCAGACTTGTGCAGTGGCAACCCACGTCATAGGTGCAGTGTGAGTCTATGCATTCAGGGCGTGCGCTGTCAGTGCCTCTTTGTACCGTCCCGGTGTGCCACGCAGCCAGTGCTCCTTGAGCGACCAACAAGCCCAGTGGGAACTCCAGTCCATCGCCAGCGGCCACATCACGAGAGCGGAGGCCGCAGAAGAACTACCGGTAGCCGTGGGCCTGCTCGGCGTGGTCCTCGGCGTAAGCCGGGCGGTCGCCGGCGGTGGTGTGGGCAGCGGCTTCGGCAGGGGCGGTGCCTTCGTGGTCATGATCGGCAGGTGCGGCGCTCGCCGGGCCGGCCATGGCTCGCTTCCGGCGCGCCCTCGCCCGACCCGGCTCCGTACCGCCGCCGGCCGCCAGGGGGCTCTGTCCTCAAGTCGCGCAGGACTCGTCGAGGTAGGTGCGGGCCAGCGTGGCCGCGTGGGCGAGCCAGTCGGCGATGACGGCGATCTCCTCGGGCGTGTACCGCGAGAACGACTGGGTGAGTAGCGTGTGGTAGGGGCCATAGACCGCCTGCACCCGCTCGGCTGCGGCCGGGACGGGCACGACCCGCACGCGCCGCCGGTCGGCGGGGTCGGGTTCCCGGGTGACGAATCCGCCGCGCTCCAGCCGGTTGAGGATGCCGGTCACGGCGCCGGTCGTGACGTGCGCGCGAGCGGCGAGGTCGCCGGCGGTCAACGCGGCGTCCCGGGAGGCCAGTACATGGGCGAAGCAGATGAGGTCGGTGGTGCTCAGACCCAGATTGCGGGCGAACTCCTGCTGTCCCAGGACGCTGGTCGCGACGAGATCGTCCAGCGCCGCAAGGGCGTCCGAGGCGGTGGCCGGCCGCTGCCTGTCCACGCCTGGAATTTCCTTAGCATCCAAGATAAACTCCTTAATCGCTAAGACATCATAGGTTCGAGCGTCGCCGACGGGCCATGGCACTACGGGGGTCCGGGCAGGTGGCCGCGGAGGGGCAGACGCGTGAGCGGGAACTTGCAAGACGACGGACACACCGTGGCGGGATGGACGGGCTTCTTCCTCGCGACGACAGGGGCCGCGGTGGCCGGGATGGGCGTCATCGCCTGGCGGCCCGCGATCTGGCTGGGAGTCGGCCTGGCGGCGGTGGCCGGCCTGGTCACCTGGCTTCTGCACCTGGCTGGCTGGGGTAAGCCGCCGGGGCCGCGGCCCGCCGGTCAGCGGAGCATGCGGATGCGGGACCTCTCTGCGCGTCAGGGCCACCCGGACTGCCTCGGATGCCGGCTGGCCGGCCGACGCGGGGCTCCCGTGCGCACGGTCGAGGTGTCCGCCCCCGCGGTGCCCCAGGGGGCGGCCGCCGCCTCCGACACCGCCTCCTGACGGGCCGCCAGGATCGCTACGACTGCCGCCGCCCCCAGACGGACCGCCAGGGAGGCACGTCCGCAGCTTCCGGTCGTGTCCTGATGGGCCGTCAGGATGCCGCGTTCGCCACCACCGCGTCCAGCGCCGGCGCGATGACGGCGAAGGCCCGGTCGGTCAGCGTGGCGGGGTCCTCGGCTCCGCCGCTGTCGCTCCAACGCTGCAGAACGGCGTGAAAGGCCGTCAGCGCCATCCCCGCCGCCAGCTGCGGATACAGTTCCGCCGCGGGGTCCATGCCGACCCGGTGGGCCATCTCGGCCGCCAGCGCGTCCCGCCACTGCGCCTGGCGCTCAAGGAAACGGGCGAGCAGGGCGGGCGTCCCCAGGATCAGCCGGACGACGCTCAGGGTCTGGTCCTCGTGCCCCGCGCAGGCGTCGACCGTGCGCCACACCGTGTGCCGCAGGGCGGCCGACGGCGGGTCCTGTGCCGGGCGGCCGGCCAGCTCGTCCCGCATTCCGGTGCCCATCTCGGCCAGGAACTGGACGACCACGTCCTCCTTGGAGGAGAAGTACCGGAAGAACGTCCGCTTGGACACGCCCGCGGCGGCGGCGATCTCGTCCACCGTGACCGCGTCGAAGCCTTGGCGTGCCAGCAGGTTCAAAGCGGCCTGCGTCAACTCGTCGGCGACGAGCTGACGCTTGCGCTGGGCCATGGTTCCAACAGGGCGGGAAGTCATTCACCCATCGTAAGCGGCGTGCCGTTCTGGGCCCAGAGTGCCGCACTTGACACTCGGTGTCATCATCGGCACGATGGGCCATATGACGAGTCAGAGCAGTTGGAGCGCCGATCAGATCCCGAACCAGAACGGTCGGTCGTTCGTCGTCACCGGAGCCAACAGCGGTCTCGGTCTGGCGACCACCCGGGCCCTCGTGCGCAAGGGCGCCCACGTGGTCCTGGCCGTACGCGACGAGGAGAAGGGCCGCCGGGCGGTCGCAGAGCTGACTGCCCAGCGGCCGGATGCCCGTGTGGAGGCCCGCCGGCTGGATCTGACCGACATGCAGTCGATCCACGCGTTCGCCGACCGGCTCAAGTCTGACGGTGTCCGCCCCGACGTGCTCGTCAACAACGCCGGCCTGATGGCGCCGCCCCGCACGCTGACCGACGAGGGTGTGGAGGTGCAGTTCGCCGCCAACCACCTCGGCCACTTCGCCCTCACCGGCCTGCTGCTGGAACTCATGGCAGGCGGCAACGACCCCCGCGTGGTCACGGTGACGTCGACCAACCACCGCCAGGCGCAGATCTTTTTCGACGACCTGACCGGTGAGCGGAAGTATTCGCCGATGGGTTACTACAACCAGTCCAAGCTCGCCAACGCCGTCTTCGGATGGGAGCTGCACAGGCGGCTGAACGCGGCAGGCAGCCCGGTCCGCAGCGTGCTCGCCCACCCCGGTTACACCTCCACCAACCTGCAGACGAGCTCACCCGCCGGCATGGTGAAGCTGCTCTTCGGCCGGCTCCTGCTGCCGCTCGCCCAGTCCCCGGACCGGGGCGCCCTGCCCCAGCTGTACGCGGCGACCGCGCCCGATGCGAAGAGCGGGGAGCTGTACGGGCCGGACGGTATGGCCGAACTGCGCGGCGCGCCCAAGCGGGTGCAGCTGGCCCCGCGGGCCGCCGACCCGGAGACGGCCGCCCGGCTGTGGGAGCTGTCCGAGCGGCTGACGGGTGTGCGCTTCGCGCTCCCGGCCGTCGCCTGACTCGCGAAGGGACCATGACAGGGTGAGTGCCGAACCCGAAGCAGGTCTGTGGATACGACGCTTCCGTCCGTCGGCGGACGCCCGCGTCAGGCTGCTGTGCCTGCCCTACGCCGGCGGGGCCGCGCCGTTCTACCTCCCCTTCGCCCGGTCGCTCGCACCGGACGTCGACGTGCTCAGCGTGCAGTACCCCGGCCGTCAGGACCGGCAGCAGGAGGCATGTGTCGACTCCGTCGCGGGTCTCGCCGACGCACTGGTCGGGGAGGTGGTGCCGTGGGCCGACCGGCCGCTCGCCCTGTTCGGGCACAGCATGGGCGCCTCGGTCGCGTTCGAACTCGCCCTGCGGCTGGAGCGGTTGGGGCACCGGCCGCTCGTGGTGTTCGTCTCCGGACGGACCGCCCCCTCCCGGCCGCGTGTGAGTACCGTGCATCTGCGTGACGACGCGGGCCTGGTGGCAGAGATCCTCTCGCTCGGCGGCACCGATCCGCGGGTCTTCGAGGACGAGGACCTTCGGCGCATGGTGCTGCCCGCGCTGCGCGGCGACTACCGGGCGGCTGAGACTTATCGCTCCACCCCCGGCGCCCGCCTCGCGGCGCCGCTGCTTGCCCTGGTCGGCGCCGACGATCCCCACGCGCCCCTGGACACCGTGCGCGCCTGGGAGGATCACACCGAGGGCGGGTTCGACCTGCGCACGTACCCGGGGGGACATTTCTACCTGGCAGACCGCATGGAATTCGTCGCGAGGGAAGTTCTGGGGCATATTTCGGCCATTCGAAACCGCGAGCACGTCGTCGGCAGCAACGTCAAGATTATTCACGCGGCGTGAGTCACCTCACATTCCGGCTCGTGTTCGATTCAATTTGTTATGCTGGGGCCGTCAATTAGAAGCAGAGCGGTACGGGGGATCTGAATTGACGGCATTATCTGAGGTTGACGTCGCGAGTCTTCCGGCGTTTCCCTTCATCGGTCCTGACAGCAATCCATTCATTCCCGTCCAGGATGCCGATGTGGCGCGACTGGACGAACCGATGGGCAAGGTCCGGCTCCCGTTCGGGGGGTGGGCCTGGCTGGTCACCCGGCACGAGCACGTCCGGGAGCTGCTCCGCCACCCGGGGTTCAGCTCCGACCAGTACCGGCCCGGTTTCCCGGTGCTGAACCCGCTCCCGCCCAAGCAGGAGGACGCCTCCGGCCTGTTCATCTTCATGGACGGCGAGGCGCACAGCCGTTTCAGGCGCATGCTCACCGCCGAATTCATGATCAAAAACATCCGGCGGATCGAGCCGCTGATCGAGGAGACCGTCGTCGGCGCGCTGGAGCGGATGCGCGCCGTCGGGCCGCCCGCGGACCTGATGAACGAGTTCGCGCTGCCCGTCCCGTCGATGACGATCTGCCACCTGCTCGGCGTTCCCTACTCCGACCACGACTTCTTCCAGCTCCACAGCCGCGCGATCATGGACCGGAACTCCGGGCCTGAAGACGTGGAGGCTGCCCTCGGCGCCCTCAGCGGCTTCCTTGGCGAGCTGATCAAGTTCAAACGCACCTCGCCCGGCGAGGACCTGCTGAGCAGGCTGGTCGCCGAACGGGTCGTGACCGGCGAACTGCGCGAGGACGAGCTGCTGAGCATGGCCCAGCTGCTGCTCGTCGCCGGCCACGAGACCACGGCGAACATGATCGGGCTCTCCGCTCTCGCCCTGCTGGAGCACCCAGAGACCCTGGACGCCCTGCGTGCGGACCCGAGCCTGGCGCCCGGCGTGGTCGAGGAACTCCTGCGCTACGTCACCGTCGTGCGCACCGGCCTGCCCCGGCTGGCCATGGAGGACGCCGAGATCGGCGGCCAGACCATCCGGGCCGGCGAGGGCGTGGTGGCCATGCTCTCCATGGCCAACCGGGACGCCTCCGTCTTCCACGACCCCGAGGTCTTCGACCCCGCCCGGCGCGAGGCGCACCGGCACATGGCGTTCGGGTTCGGCTTGCACCAGTGCATCGGCCAGCCGCTGGCCCGGGCCGAACTGCGCATCGCCCTGGTGGAACTCGCCCGCCGCTTCCCGGGCCTGCGCTCCTTGACGACCCTCGCGGACGTCCCCAAGCGCCACATGGCCGTCACCTTCGGTGTGGCCGAGGTTCCGGTGACGTGGTGAGCATGCGGATCACGGTGGACAGAGAACGCTGCTGCGGCTCCGGCAACTGCGTGGTGAACGCGCCGGAGGTGTTCGACCAGGACGACACCGACGGACTGGTGACACTGCGGCTCCAGGAACCGCCCGAGCACCTGCACGAGCCGGTCGAGCTGGCCGCGCAGCTGTGCCCCGTGGGCGCGATCAACGTCACCCGTCAGGCCGCGACGCGCTGACGAAGTCGTACAACGGGGGTTGAGTACGCCGTGTGCCGAAGACCGTCCGGTTTCGGCCCCATGAGTTCCGTCTGACCGCCGGAGAAATCCGGCGGGAAGCGGACGGACACGGTCTTGCCACGTCGGAACGGATCGACGCACCGCTTTTCCGATCCGCACCTTCGGCGTGCCTGCTCACTGACAGCGTTTCTCACCCCTGCGTGAATTCAATGTCAAGCAGGAGAGCGGAAAAGTTGGAAAGTCGTCCTGAGACACGCATTGTTGTATGTGATCGACACCCGTACGCGCGTCTCGGTATTCGGGGAGCGCTGGAACAGGATCCCGCACTGGCCGTGGTCGGTGAGGCGGCGGACACCGCCGAACTGCTATCGGTCGTCGCGCTGTGTGAACCCGACGTCGTCGTGCTGGTCGACGCACCCACGCACTCGTACGCCGACGCGGACGAGCTGGTCCATGTCGACGCCGCCATGGTGGTCGTGGTGGCGGACGCGGACGCCGCCGCCGACTGGATCCGCTGTACCCGGGCGGACGTACGGGCCGTCGTCGACTCCGACGACCCCGAGGAGGAACTGGCCACGGCGGTCCGTCGGGCCGGCGACGGCACCGGATATGTCTCGGTCGGCCTCAGCGGCTCGCTGCTCAGGTGGGTACGCGCCACCCTGCCGCGGCGGCTGTCGGTCGTGCCCACCCACACACCCCTGACCTCACGCGAGTCGGAAGTGCTGGACTTGGTGCGGCGGGGGATGGCCAACAAGGAGATCGCCCGCCGACTGGGACTGAGTGAGAAGACCATCAAGTTCCATGTGTCCAACGTGCTCGCCAAGGCGCACATGGCGTCTCGGGCCCAACTCATTGCCTCCGCAGCCGGAATGTAGCTCTGCGCCGAGGTGAGAGCACACGCTCCCAGCCCCTTCGCCGAGTCTCACGGGGGCCCGCACGCGGATCAGCCGCGCGTGGGCCCCCGTCGGCGTTTCCGCTTGAACTCCCGTCAGTATACGGGTGGTTGGGGGAGGAGCCACTTGGACCAAAGTCCAGAGGTTCGCCCCGACGACCCCGACCGAAGCCCCGTCATCGAGCCCTTCCTCTGGCCGAAGTCCCGTCTGCTTCCAGCTCGGATACTCCCGTTATGCAGCCTTCCATGTCTGGTGACCAGGTGATCGACGGCTCCCGCGACAACGCCATTGCAGTGATCGGCATCTCCTGCCGCATCCCGTCGGCGTCGAATCCGGCAGAGTTCTGGCGCCTGCTGACGGAAGGCACCGACGCCGTCTCACCGTGGCCGGACAGCCGCGGTCCCGGCGCAGCGGCCTGGCGCGGCGGCTTCCTCGACGACGTCGCCACGTTCGACGCTGCCTTCTTCGGCGTGGACCCCGACGAGGCCGCCGCCATGGACCCCCAGCAGCGCCTCGCACTGGAACTCGTCTGGGAGGCGATGGAGGACGCCGGACTGCCCGACGACCGGCTGAGGGGCTCGCGCACCGGCGTGTTCGTCGGCGTCTCCTCCGACGACTACGCCACCCTCGCCTCGCGCAGTGAGCGGGCCGGCCGCGGCGAACTCCACGACTTCACCGGCCGGCACCGCGCCATCATCGCCAACCGGGTCTCCTGGACCCTCGGTCTGCAAGGCCCCAGCGTCGCCGTCGACGCGGCGCAGGCCTCGTCGCTGGTCGCTGTCCACCTGGCCTGCGAGAGCATCCGCCGCGGCGAGTCCGACCTCGCCTTCGCCGGCGGCGTCAACCTGATCCTCGCACCCGACAGCATGGCGGCCACCGCCGGACTGGGCGCCCTCTCCGTGCGCGGCCGCTGCGCCGTCTTCGACGAGAGCGCCGACGGGTTCGTGCGCGGCGAGGGCGGCGGCGTCGTCCTGCTCAAGCCGCTCGCCCGGGCCATCGCCGACGGCGACCCCGTGATCTGCGTCATCCAGGGCAGCGCCGTCAACAACGACGGCGGCGGCGAGCGACTCACCGACCCCGACGTCGACGGCCAGCAGGACGTCCTGCGCCGCGCCTACGCCGACGCCGGGATCAGCCCGGAAGCCGTGCAGTACATCGAACTCCACGGCACCGGCACGCCCGTCGGTGACCCCGTCGAGGCCGCGGCCCTCTCCGCCGTCGCTGGACGCGGCACACGGCGCGCTCCGCTGCGGGTCGGCTCCGTCAAGAGCAACATCGGCCACCTGGAGGCCGCCGCCGGTGTCGTGGGCCTGCTCAAGGCCGCGCTCGCCGTACGCCACCGGCAGCTGCCGCCCACCCTCCACTTCCGCACCCCCAACCCGGCGATCCCGCTGGACGAGCTGAACCTGCGGGTGCAGACCGCACTCGGCGCCTGGCCCGAGCCCGACGCCCCCCTCGTCGCGGGCGTCAGCTCCTTCGGTATCGGCGGCACCAACTGCCACGTCGTCCTGACCGAAGGCCCCTACTCCGGACGGCCGCGGCGCCCGGTGGCCCGGCCCGCCACCCCCCGCCCCCTGCCCTGGGTGCTGTCGGCCCGCACCGGCCCCGCCCTGGGCGCCCAGGCCGGCCGCCTGGCCGACCACCTCGAGCGGCACCAGGAAGGCGACGCCGCCGACATCGCGCGCTCCCTGGCCGTCACCCGGTCCGTCTTCGAACACCGGGCCGTCGTCGTCGGCACCGACCGCGCCGACCTCACCGCGCGCCTGCACCGCCTGCACGAGGAGGCCGTCACCGGCGTCGCCACCACACCGGGCCGGACCGCCTTCCTGTTCGCCGGCGGCGGCGCCCACCACATCGGCATGGGACGCGAGCTGTACGAGGCCCACCCCGTCTTCGCCGAGGCCCTCGACGAGGTGCTCGGCCACTTCGACCCGGCGCTGGGCCTGCGCGGGGTGCTCTTCGGCGAGCGCGAGGACGCCGCCGCGGCCCTCGACGGCATGCGCTGCATGCAGCCAGCCCTGTTCGCCTTCCAGGTCGCCCTGTACCGCCTCGTCACCTCCTGGGGCGTCGCACCGGACCTCCTCGTCGGCCACTCCTTCGGGGAGATCGTCGCCGCGCACGTGTCCGGCGCCCTCTCCCTCGCCGACGCCGCCGCCTTGGCCGCGGCACGCGGTGAACTGATGGAGGCCCTGCCGCCCGGCGGCGCCATGATCGCCGTCGAGGCCACCGAGGAGGAGGCCGACGCGGCACTCCAGGACGTCCACGACGTGTCCATCGGCGTCATCAACGGACCGCGAGCCGTCGTGCTGTCCGGCGCCGAGGAGAGCGTGACCCGCATCGCCGAGGAGTTCCGGGCCCGCGGCCGGCGCACCACCCGGCTGCGCGTACGCAATGCCGCCCACTCGCCGCTCACGGCCCCCATGCTCGACGAGTTCGCCCGCAGGATCGACGGCCTCGCCGTCGGCGAGCCGCGCATCCCGATCGTCTCCACCGTCACCGGACACACCGGCACCCCCATGACGGAGGAGTACTGGATCGGACACGTCGGCGCCACCGTCCGCTTCCACGACGCCATCGTCGCCTGCCGCGAGCAGGGCGTGACCCGGTTCGTCGAACTCGCCCCCGACTCCGTCCTCACCCCGCTCGTCCACCCCACCGACACCGAGATCGCCGTCGCCCTCCAGCACCGCGACACCCCCGAACCCCAGGCGCTGCTGAGCGGGCTCGCCGAAGCCTGGACCGCCGGCGTGCACGTCGACTGGGCCGCGACAGTCGGCGACGCCCACCTCGTCGACCTGCCCACCTACGTCTTCCAGCGCGAGCGCTACTGGCTCGACGAACGCCCCGCCGCACCCGCCGCCGAACAGCACCTCAGCTCGGCGACCCTCGCCCTGCGCGAGCGCATCCGCACCGAACCCGAGGGCTTCCTGACCCGCTGGCTGGCCGGCCATCTCGCCGACACCATCGGCACCACCCCGACGGACCCCGACACCACCTTCCGCGACCTGGGCTTCGACTCCGTCCTCTCCGTGCAGCTGCGCAACCGGCTCGTCTCCGCCACCGGGCTGCGCCTGCCCACCAGCGTCCTCTTCGACCACCCCACCCCCCAGGCCCTCGCCGCCCACCTGCACCAGCAGATCGTCGGCGTCCTGGACCCGGCCGAGACCCCGGACGACGCCCGCACCACCGGAACACCGGCCGCGACCGCCACCGACGACGACCCCGTCGTCATCGTCGGCATGGCCTGCCGGCTGCCCGGCGGCATCGACTCACCGCAGCAGCTGTGGCAGGCCGTGATCGGCGAGCAGGACGCCATCTCCGCATTCCCCACGGACCGAGGATGGGACCTCGCCGGCCTCTACGACCCCGACCCCGACCACCCCGGCACCACCTACGCCCGCCACGGCGGCTTCCTCGCCGGGGCCGGTGACTTCGACGCCGAGTTCTTCGGGATCAGTCCGCGTGAGGCGGCGGCGATGGACCCGCAGCAGCGGCTGCTGCTGGAGACGGCCTGGGAGGCGCTGGAGCGGGCCGCCATCGACCCGTCCTCGCTGCGCGGCAGCCGCACCGGTGTCTTCGTCGGCGCCATGAACATGGAGTACGGGCCCCGCCTGCACGCCCCGCTCGACGGCACCGAGGGCTTCCGCCTCACCGGGAACACCACCAGCGTCGCCTCGGGCCGCATCTCCTACTCCCTGGGCCTCGAAGGTCCCGCGATGACGGTGGACACGGCCTGCTCGTCGTCCCTGGTCGCTCTGCACCTGGCGGTCCAGGCCCTGCACAACGGGGAGTGCTCCCTGGCCCTGGCCGGCGGCGTGACCGTGCTGTCCACCCCCGGCATGTTCGTCGAGTTCTCCCGCCAGCGCGGCCTCGCCCCCGACGGCCGCTGCAAGCCCTTCTCCGACGACGCCGACGGTACCGGCTGGGCCGAGGGCGTCGGCCTCCTCGTCGTCGAACGGCTCTCCGACGCGCGGCGCAACGGGCACCGGGTGCTGGCGGTGGTCCGGGGCTCGGCCGTCAACCAGGACGGCGGCAGCAACGGGCTGACCGCGCCGAACGGTCCCTCCCAGCAGCGGGTGATCCGGGCCGCGCTGGCCAGTGCCCGGCTGACCCCGGCGGACGTGGACGTGGTCGAGGCCCATGGCACGGGCACGACCCTCGGTGACCCGATCGAGGCGCAGGCGCTGCTGGCGACGTACGGCCAGGACCGCCCGGTGGAGCGGCCGTTGTGGCTGGGCTCGCTCAAGTCGAACATCGGTCACACGCAGGCCGCGGCAGGCGTCGCCGGCGTCATCAAGATGGTGCAGGCCATGCGGCACGGCGTCCTTCCGCGCTCACTGCACGCCGACGAGCCGACCCACCACGTCGACTGGGAGTCGGGTGCGGTCAGCCTGCTCACCACGGCACGGGAGTGGCCCGAGCTGGAGCGTCCGCGCCGGGCCGGTGTGTCGTCCTTCGGCATCAGCGGGACGAACGCGCACGTGATCCTGGAGGCGGTGCCGGAGGAGGCGGCGTCGGTCGAGGAAGCCGTGTCTGCTGGGTTGGTGCCGTGGGTGGTGTCGGCGCGGAGTGGGGCGGCGTTGGGGGAGCAGGCGGGGCGGTTGCTCGCGCATGCGGCCGAGGGTTCGTCTTCTGTTCGTGATGTGGCGTTCACGTTGGCGTCGGGGCGTGCGGTGCTGGAGCACCGGGCGGTGGTGCTGGGTGCTGATGTGGGTGAACTGGTCGCGGGTCTGGG
>NZ_JBEYWX010000023.1:0-112609 GCF_040644655.1 Streptomyces sp. NPDC046931 | reverse complement strand
GCCGACCCGAAGTACTCGACGGCTTCATCGCCGGGACCGGACTGGCACTGGAGCCTCCGTAACGCTGTCACCCCACCCTTTCAACCTCAGCGGCAACCTTGGGGTCGTAAGGCATCAGCTGCTCATGGTTGGAGGCCCAGAGTTGGTTGATGTTGCTGGGCGGTTCGCGCCTTTTGTCTTGATCGAGAGCAGTTCCCGGCGCGATGGGTCCACCGCCTTCGTGCCCGGGTACTTGCAGGACGAGCCCGCTCTTCTTGTTGACAAGGAAGCCCGCGTCATATTTCCACAGTTGGTTGTCGTTGTCGCTGGGCCTCCTGTCCCGGACGATGACCCGGCTGCCGGGCGCGGTGCTTCCGTCTTTGGTGTCGAGCACCTTGCCGCTGTACACGTTCCGGACGAAGAAATAGCCCTCCGGAAAACTGTCCTGCCGCAGGGTGTGCCCGAAGTGGGCGGACGGCTCGACCGCAGAGGCGGCGCCTGGTAGCGGCATCACCGCCCCCAACAGCGCCGCAGCCAGTACTGCGACGCTCCGCCGCCGCCCTACCGCCAAGGAAACGTGCATATCTCCTCCTTCTCGGTGACTTCCCGCACGCCCTTATCACTTTGGGCGCCGGGCGAAGCAATAGGCCGCCGCCAGGAAGGTGAATTCACTCGATCGAGCCGGACATCGCTGGTCCGTGAAGAGGGGTGGTCCACCGGCCGACATTGCCGATGCCTGTCAGCCCTGGGTTCCGAGCGGGCGCCACCGGTCAGCAGGTGCTCCCGCAGGACTTCGAGCAGCGCTTGGAGCCGCAGGACTCCAGGGAATGTCAAGGACGGCCGGCTGCCATCCGGCCACCCGGAGTTCCATGCCGCGCACATACCGCTGACGGACGTGGAGCGGGAACTCTGGTCTGCCCTGACCCTGGAGTTCTGACCTGCGCGTTGGGCCGCGTGGACGGCGACCGTCGACCGCTGCGCCGCGAATGCCGGTCGGACGCTCCGCCAAGCATCTGACCAACTGCCGGCCCGGGCCGAGGACAGCGGTGATGCCCTGGTCACGGCCAGGGTAACGGGCGCATGACGCAGGCACGAAGGCGTCGTTGCAATGCTGAGCTGTCAACATCCGATGTGTTGACCGTGAATTGCGGCGCGAATAGCGTCCAGGCATGCGGATCTCCCTGCGGTTCACCCGGCGGTGCGCCGTCGACCTGCTGCGCGTCGCCGCCGCGCTCTGTAGCTGACGCCTCGCCGAACGCAGCCGTCCCATGCTGACCGCCCACCATGGCGGTTTCCTTCGTGTGCGCGCGTTCGGCGTCCCGGCCACAGCACTCACCCGCACATCCGCGAAGGAGTACCCGTGCACCCGCTCAGAACCCGCCGCTCCGCCCTGCAAGCGCTGGGCTCGGCAGCCCTGCTGACCGCCTCCGCCACCGTCCCGCTCGCCACGCCCGCCGTTGCGGACGAACGGCAGCAGCACCTGTCCGTGACGCTCGACTGGTACGACACGACGGCCGTGACCATCGCGGTGGCCGGGGCCGCCACCCAGGTCACCAACAGCCGGACCTGGGCCATCAGCTGGCTGGCGGCCGCCCGAGCCACCCGCGAGGTGCCGCCCGGCGTCGACCGGAGGGACTTCCGGAACGCGGCCCTGGCATCCGCTGTGCACGACGCCCTGGTGGCGCTGATCCCATCCCGCACCCAGGAACTGGATGACGCGTTGCGCTCTACGCTGGACCGCGTTCCGGACGGGCCGGCCAAGGCGAAGGGCGTGGCGGCCGGCGCGCGCCAGGCACGGCTGGTCCTCGCTTTGCGTGAGGGCGACGGTCTCGACCCGACTTCGGTGAACGCGCCGTTCACCGTGCCGCCGGCGGCTCCCGGCGTGTGGCAGCCGACTCCGCCCGCCTACGCCCCGGCCGCACAGTACGGCAACCGGCTCGCCCGGCCCTTCCTGCTGGACAGCCCCGACCAGTACCGGCTGTCCGCGCCGCCCGCCCTGGACTCCGCCCGCTACCGTGCCGACCTGGCCGAGGTCCGTGCGTACGGGGCCGCGGACAGCACCGTACGCACAGCGCTGCAGACCGAGACCGCCAACTTCTGGTTCGGCTCCTCACTGACGCTGTACACCATTGCCGAGCAGGCCGTCGACTTCGAGCGGCGCTGGCAGGCACTGACCCGCCACCACGCGCAGCAACAGCGGTGACAAGCCGCGCGCTGCTCCCCACTTCGCACCAGTGATCCAGTCAGCGTCAACGGCTGCGCAACCGTGAAAACCACACGTCAGCCCAGCACGCAGCCGTGATGCCCATTGCGCGGCCAGTGCGCACAGCGATCTGCGCGCTGCGCACCCGTCACCATCACCCGCTCTACCGAGGCTCTTCGCTGGCCGGTCATGACAGGGGCCTGGCCCCGACCCACAGGAGACCGTCGTCACCCACGACACCCAGCTTCAAGACAGAATGCCGCCCGGCCCCGCGTGATGTGTCGCTATTCGGTCGAGGTCGCATCAGGTCGACTTCTCGAAGCCGAAAAGTGGGTGCAGCGCCTTGCGCGGATCCACAGTCCGCCACCGGGGCCCAACGAAGGGGGGAACAGTGCCTCATGGCCGTGCGGCTCGGGAAACCGGTCCGGCGTCGTCATCGACGGCTCCCGCGGTCGGCGTACTCGGGCTCCTCTTCGTCCTCCTCGTACTCGCCCTCGCCCTCGTACTCGCCCTCACCGCCGCCGTCGCCCTCGTACTCCTCCGACTCCTCGGGTTCCTCGGAGTCCTCCGGCTCCTCGTACTCCTCCGGCTCCTCGTACTCCTCCGGCTCCTCGGGTTCCTCGGAGTCCTCCGGCTCCCCGGACTCCTCCGGCTCCTCGGATTCCTGTTCCTCGTCCTCGGCGCGGGTCTCGTCGCCCGGCTCCTGCTCCGATTCCTCTTCCGCGACCGCGTCCTCGTGGCTGCGGACGACCTCACCGTCGCGGATCTCGCCGCGCCAACCGTCCTCCGCCTCTCCCTTCAGGGCGATGTGGCGGGCGAAGTGCTTCAGGTCCAGCCTGACCCGGCGGCCTTGGGCCCGCCACAGATTGCCGGTCTTCTCGAACAGCCCGGACGGGTAGTACTCGATGACCAGCAGGATCCGGGTGAGGTTCTCCCCCAGCGGGTGGAAGGTGACGACACCCTTGGCGGTGCCCTTCGCGCCTTGTGAGGTCCACTGGATGCGGTAGTCGGGTACCTGCTCGGTGGTGTGCGCCTTCCAGCTGCGGCTGGACCAGAAGATCTTGGCCTGCCAGTCCGAGTGGGTGTCGTCGGCGCGGCTCGCGCTCTTGACGCCCTTGGCGAAGGCGGAGAAGTCCTGGTATTGGGTCCACTGGTCGTAGGCGGTGCGCAGCGGCACGCCGACGTCGACGGACTCCATGATGACCGTCGGCTTGTTGCCGCCTCCGCCCTTCTTCCTGCCCCGGCCGCCCGTGAGATTCTTCGCCGCGTCCATCACGTTCTCCTTGGCGCGGGAGGCGCCCAATTCCAGTGCGCTGCGGAGCGGGCCCTTGCCCTCGGTGAGCTTGCGACCGCCGTCGAGGGCGAGACGGGCGAAGCCCGGGCTGTTGCCCTCGGCGATGTCGTTGAGTTTGCCGGTGGTCTGGCCGAGCTTGCGGCCGAAGCCGGTGAGCATCCGCTGGGCCTGCGCGGACAGGTACTCGCGCACCTCGTCCTTCAGCCGGTCGGCGGCCTCGCTGTGGGCGAGGCCGGAGAGCGGGTTGCTGTCCTTCGCGGCGCCGGTGGCCCGGCGCGCTGTGGACGTCGCGGATCCGAGGGTGTCGGTCATCGCTCGTCGCCGCCCTTCGCCGCACCCGCACCGCGGGCGCCGAACGTCTTCTTCGCGGCCGTCTTACGGGCCGTGCCGGTGGACTTGGCCGCCTTCTTGCCGGGGGCGGCTTTCTTCGCCGGCGCCTTCTTCGCCGGGGCCCTCTTCTCGGCCGCCTTCTTCGGCTGGGCCTTCTTGGCCGCCTTCCTGGCGGGCGGTCCGTCGCCCCGCTCCCGGCGGTCGTCGTCCTCGGGCGCCTCCCGGTCGCTGT
The DNA here is from genome assembly GCF_040644655.1 of Streptomyces sp. NPDC046931. NCBI lineage: Bacteria > Bacillati > Actinomycetota > Actinomycetes > Kitasatosporales > Streptomycetaceae > Streptomyces > Streptomyces sp. NPDC046931. The sequence goes on along the minus strand of NZ_JBEYWX010000023.1, from coordinate 108,571 downwards.
TCTCGGCGCTGTCGTCCGCCTCCTCGTCGGAGCCGGGGGCGGGCTGGGCCCCGGACAGTTCGTCGCGCATTCGGGCGGTACGGTCGTGCAGCCGGTCGGCGAGTGCGCCCATCTGCCGCCCGACCATCGCGCCGGAGGCGGCCTTTCCGACGCCCCGCAGGTCCTGGCGCAGCTGATCGCCGATCTCCTTGAACTGCGGGTTGTCGCTCAACTGCTGCCGGGCGAGGGCCGCGAGGGCCCCGGGGCCGAGATTCAGCTTCTTGCCCGCGACCAGGGAGCCGACCGCGAGCGCCATTTTCAGTTTCTTCGTACGACCCAGCAGATATCCGGCCCCTACGGCCAGGCCCAGTGTTGTTCGGTTCATCATCACGTCCCGTCGCTTGTCGTGCCGCAGGAGTGCATCGCCGCCTTTAGCCGGTCCAGCAGTTCGTCCTCCCGCCGGTCGAACTCCTCCTCGGTCACCTCTCCCCCTGCGTGTGAGCGCTTCATCCAAGGCCAAACCTCTGGAAGCGGTCACGGGGCGGAGGTCTGACCGGCGTACCTGGTGGAAGAGGTGTCTGTGTCAGCCATCCAGTGCCGCCAGGCGACTACGGGCGGGCTTGGCAGACCAGGCTGTGTGAGCTGGGGTTGCGTGCCAGGACGTCGCTCCCGGCCGGTAGCGCGTATCGCGCACCGGCCCTCTGCAGGGCCTTGCGCGTAGCCGCACCGGAGCCATTGAGAAGCTCATTGATCAGCTGTTCGGTCTCCAACTCCAGTGATGCATCCAGCGCCCTGTTGACCTGTTGCACGCGGGTGATCGTGACGCTTGGAGGGGGGCTTGTCGGTGTATGGGGTGGCGGCTGGTCTGGTGTGTTGCTGGTTCGTTGAGAGGTGGGGTGAGTGCTGTGAACTGGGAGGTCAGCGCGTGTGAGCTGGGCTTGTGTGTTCTGTGCGCAGAAGCGCTGGGCTCGTTGTAGGTAGCGGTAGGGCCAAAAGGCGCGGTGTGCGCTTCCGCTGGTCAGGACTGTTTTTGTGGGTCGGCGGGTAGGGTCGGCGGGTTTGGGTGGGACGGTTGTGTTGCTCGGCAAGGTGGTCGAGGCGGATGGCGTCGGGTGAGGCGTTGGTGATGCGTTCGGTGCCGTCGCAGATGGCGGTGATGGCGCGGCGCTTGTCGTCCTGGACGACGTCCTGGCCGTCGCGTTGCAGGACGCCTCGCTCATCTGTCTCGCTCGGCAATGAAGCTGATCAAGACAGGTAGCGGCGCTGACGCGCCGGTGCGGGCGTACCGCCAGCGGCGTCACTGGGATGGCGGGTGGGGGTTCACCGGAGAAACGAACCACCAAGGGCCCGCCACTGCCTGAGGCGACTGCTCGCTCGTGGGGAGCGATGGCGTCACTCACCTCGTTGCCGGTGGCGCGCTGTTCGGCCTGGGCTCGGCGTTTCCATGGCGGTCGTGGGGCTGGGTTCCCTCGGTTGCCGGTCTCGGGCGTCGGCTGTACGCGCGACCCTGTAACGGTCTCGGCGAATCCATGGCCACGGCATCGCTTTGAGGCATACACGCTGCGTGTCAGCGGTGCGTGGGGTACGAGAAAGCGGGCACCGTCCACGGTGTGCGGCGCGCATATGCCCCTCATCCCGTGGAAGTAACTCATCTTTTGGGTGCTTGTAGGGCTGAAGTAAGGGCATCCGGTGGCCAGGAGGTTGATAACGATGGTTCCCCTGCTTCTGGTTCTTCTGCTGGCTCTGATCCTCTTCGGCGCGGGCTTCGCGCTGAAGGCACTGTGGTGGATCGCGGTGATCGTGCTGATCGTGTGGCTGCTCGGCTTCGTCGTCCGGTCCGCGGACAGCGGAGGCCGCAAGGGCCGCTGGTACCGCTGGTAGACGAAAGGCATCCGGCGCGCGGAGCGCGCCACGCGCGAGCAATGAGTGGGCCCGGCCGGCACGGCCGGGCCCACTGGCGTGAAGGAGAGGCTTGCTTGCGGCAGTTGGGAGGGATCGGGCTTATCGGACGCACCGCAGGGTACGTGAGTCATGCACCGGCCCCGCAGACTCAGCAGTGGAACCCTGCTCCTCCTGTCTGCGGGGCCGGTGCGCACCGGGCTTGCATATGGTTCGGCCGGGCCACGCAGTTCGGCCCCGCCCGAGGCGGTACCTGGCGATGCCGAGGTGTTGGCCGCTTTCTCGCGCATCACTGACTACTGCTCGCGCCGGGATGGGTTCGAACATGCGGGGACGCGTGGCGTTGCGGAGGGCCGCCTGGCTGGTCAGCGAAGCGTGGTCCAGTCTCGCATGCCCGTATATCTGCATAAGTGTGGAAGAAACCGCTGAGATGCTGTTTTTCCAGAGATATCGCCTCGTGACATGGATGCGGGAACCAGCCTCGGTGGGATTGCATGTGCTCCGACGATGGAACGTGTAATGACTTGGCCAAGGTCCACTGAAGCCCGGCCACCACCACTTGTTAGGTAAGGCTTGCCTGGTTTACGTTCTGTGCGCTTCTTGTGCACGTCAGACCGGAGTCCCCATGTCCAGCGGCAATATCGCCCTGCTCGGAGCCATCGCAGGCTTCACCATCTACCTCGGCCTTCCCCTCGGCCGCCTCCGCAGCCCGACCCCCCGGCTCAGGGCCGGCCTGAACGCCGTCGCCATCGGCATTCTGATCTTTCTCGTGTGGGACGTACTGACCCATGCCTGGGAGCCCATCGACGAGGCCCTCAGTAAGCACACGTGGGGAACGGTTGCCTCCGGAGGCGCCACCCTGATCGCGGGCCTGACCATCGGCCTCGCCGGGCTCGTCCACTACGACGGCTGGATCGCCCGCCGCCGCAAGACCGACGGCCGACCGGCGGGCCCCGGCGCTGCCGCCTCCGTCGAGCTGGCTCCGAAGACCCACAGCCAGGCGAGTTCGCTCGCGTTGATGATCGCCACCGGCATCGGCCTGCACAACTTCGCCGAAGGCCTCGCCATCGGGAACTCCGCCGCGCGAGGAGAACTGTCCCTGGCCCTGCTTCTGATCATCGGTTTCGGCCTGCACAACGCCACCGAAGGATTCGGCATCGTCGCTCCGCTGGCTGCCGAGGCCGAACGTCCCTCCTGGCTCACCTTGCTGGGGCTCGGCTTGATCGGCGGCGGTCCCACCTTCTTGGGCACGCTCGTTGGCCGGCACCTGGTCAATGACATCCTTTCCATCGCGTTCCTCGGCCTGGCCGCCGGCTCGATCCTCTACGTTGTCATCGAACTGCTCGCCGTGGCCCGCAAGACCGGTCTCAAGACCCTCACCGCCTGGTGCATCCTCATGGGCCTCTTGCTGGGTTTTGCCACGGACGCCGTCGTTACGGCTGCCGGTGCCTGACCGGCCAGTCTGCGCATCGATTCGTGGGTGCCGTCCCGGTCCACGGGCGAGCGATGGACCGGGACCAGCATCGTGTGTGGGCCGCTAGTGCCTTGGAAGCATCCGTGTTCCGGTCGCCCGTCTTGGTTTGCGCCCAAGCAACTGTGGAGCGACCGTGTCCTCGACGAAGCCAGACACACCGCCGACCCTGTCACCTCGCCCGCCTCTTCGGCATCCACCCCCCACTGCCGTGAGGTACGTACACGCCGCCCACCCGGACAAGGCCCTGGCGAAGATCCGTTGAGGCGACCCCCGCTACTTCAAGGCCCCCCTTCTGACGCGCTCGCTAGGCCACCGGCCTGCTGACGCCCGACAGAACAGACTGCAGTCGACTGAAGTTGGCGGAGAACAGGAACACGACCGCCGTCCCCTCATGTCCTTGATCTGCACTTCTGGCGGGCCGCTCGCATCCCATCCGGTTACCGTCGACGAGCTAATCCCCTAAGGCGGGGAAGGGCCCTGCGCTGGGGCGCTCATGGGGCTGCGGGCCTGAGGTCGGCCGGGGGTACGTCGGGCAGGAGACGGCAGAGGTCGAAGACGGTGGGATTCACGTCGGCCGCCATGAGCAGCAGCGACAGCGGCTGTGCGCGCAGTCCGGTCACGGTCGCCCGGCGCTTCGGGCCGTCGCCGGCGGTGGGGGTGAAGAGGAGGTGGAGGCCGGCGACGTCCATGAAGGGCGTGAGGGTCAGGTCCCACAGCAGGTCGCTCACCTGCGGCGGCAGCGCGTCGACGGCGGCGCGCAGCGGAGGCAGAGTGTCGAAGTCGATCTCTCCGCAGAGGGATAGGCGTGCGAAGGTGCCGTCGATCGTGGTGGTGATGTTCATGCGGGCGTGCCCCCTTCCGGGGGTTGGTGAGCCCAAAGACGAAGCACCCCCCTTGAGGGGTGTACGACGATGGAGGGGGTCGGGTGCCCGGGGTGGGGGCAACGCCCGAAATCCCCAAAGACCGGCACCCAGGGATGTCGGTCGGTCTCGTTGTCTTCCCTTCCACCGTCACACAGACACCCTCGCCGCCACGACTGCCTACACGAGAATCTGCTGTGAAGCCCGCCACCGCCCAGGCCGACAGGCCCCTGTCCTTGCCGAAAGCCTTATCCGCCCAGGTGATGAGGCGGTGGGCGGCCTTCGCGGAGCGTCGACGATGGATGCTCACGCCGCGGTTGCGCGGAAGCCGATCAGCACTGCAACGTGATCGTCCGGACTGCCGCGACTGGCCTACATCGGTGTGAGCAACGCGCTCGCGCTGCTGCGCCTACTGCCGATGAGCGATCGGGACAAAGACATCGAGATCCTGGTGCTACGGCATCAGATCACGGTGCTGGAGCGGCAACTGGGCCAGCGTAGACCGCGGTTCGATGCGGCCGACCGGGCGTTCCTGGTGGCGCTGCTGCACCGGTTGCCGATGGAACCAGCGCCATCTGCTCCATGCTCTGCGCGAGTTCGAACACTTCTACAACTCGCATCGGCCCCACCAGGGCATCGGCAACGACCGCCCGCTCCGCCCGTTGCCCGAGCCGATCAACGACCCGGCCCGGATCCTTCACCTTGACGTACGAAGACGCGACCGACTCGGCGGCATACGCCACGAGTACCAGCATGCCGCTTGACCTGGCCGGATGAGGTTTCCGGCAAGGACAGCGTTCAGGCTGGTCAGCGCAGAGTGAGCCACCAGGGGAAGGCCATCGAACCCTCCAGGGGCGGCTCTGGGCCGCGAGCCCCTCCCCGGCACGCTTCGCGGCTACGGCCCTTTGCCGTGAGCGGGGTGCGGATGAGGTGGGCTCAGTCCTCGTCCTGGGCGCGCCGGTAGAGCTTGGCGATGTCATCGTCGAAGTATGCGGCGTAGGAGACGTCGTCCTGGTCGCCGCCGCCCTCGTGGCCGCCCAGGACGCCGATGACCGTGCCGGTGTGGCTCTTGGGGTTGTAGTCGGTGAGCCAGGGGCTGCCGCTGGTCCCGTCCTCGAGGTCGGTGCACTGGATGCGCAGCTGGGCGTCGCTGAACTTCGTGGTGCGGTTCTGGCATGAGATGGGCGTGTCACGGCTGGTGGGATAGCCGGTGATCTTGACCTTGTTGCCGAAGCCGCGGTTTATGCCGAGGGTGTTGCCGCTCAGGACGTCCTGAATGTTCTTGCCGTCCTTCTGGTCGAGGACGAGGAAGGCGACGTCGAGGTCCTCGTCCTGCGACTTGGCCCAGCGGTCGTCGACGACTACCTTGCTGACCTTCCACAGGCCGGTGGGTTCGTCGCCGTTGCGGTAGCCGGGGGCGAAGACCAGGTCGTTCAGCGGCTGTCCGGAGTCGGCGTCGAAGGCGCAGTGGGCCGCGGTGATCAGCATGTTCCGGCCCGGACTCTGCACCACGCTCGCCGTGCAGAAGTGGGCGCCCTGGTCGTCCTTTTCGAAGACCGCGCCGATGCGGGCGTTCTCCTCGGTCTTACGGGGGGTGTACGCGGTGCCGTCCTTGGCCGGGGCCGTCGCGGGGTGGTCCTGGTCCTGGTCCTGCGGGGACTGGCCCGGCTCGCCGGATTTGCCGAAACCGCTGGGCCCGCTGCTTCTGGCCGCATGGGTTTCCCCCGCGGCGTCGCCCACCACTGCTGCCGCCCCGACGATGACCAGTGTCAGGGGCAGGATGGAATTCCTGACTAGTGAGCGCACAAGGTCATTATCGACGCGGGCCGGGAAATCGGGAGATGCTTCACCGGGAGGCTCCCGTCACAATCCACCGCCCGGATCGGTCGTCGGCACCCTGGTCGCCACTGCTGCCGTGTCACCGGCGGAAGTGGTCGATCCGTTCAGAAGCAGGCGCCGGTCGCTCAGGGAGAGACCGAGAGGGGGTGCCGTGATGACGACGTCTGGCGCCGCAAACTCCCTACGAAAGGAGTCGCCCTTCTCGATCACTACGTGCCTTGGTGCGCCCTGGCCGATGCCGGCCGCCAGTGCGGCGATCTGTGCGTCGAGCTCATACCCGAGAAAGTCGACGACGGCTTCTCGCTCGGCCGCACTGCCCAGGGCCGCCCAGAGGAATGATCCGGTTCCGCAGAACGGGGCCAGGACAAGATCCGCCAGACGTTCCTCGACCAGAGCGGCGACGGCAGGGGCGAGCACCGGGGGCGAGCTGAAAGCCCCCGATCTGCCGCGTGATGCGAACTCCGTCAGGGCGGCACGCTTGGCGCGCCAGAGTACATCCCCCCTCAACGGGCACGAATGCGCCGTCCGGCCTGGACGCCTGGTGTTCGAGCGCCTGCAGGGTCGTTTGCGGCCGGCCACATCACCAGTGCCGGGCGTCAGGCACCGGTGGCTCAGTGTGCGACGAGCCGCTCGCTCATCCACTGCAGCATCGGCGGGATCTCCCGCTTCCAGGTGTTGAAGTTGTGCCCGCCATTCGGAAGGATTATCGACGAAATCTTGGTCACGTTCGTGTCCTGCACACCCTTTATGAACTTGAGCGTGTCCTTGTAGTTGTGCTCACCGACCCTGCTGCTGGTGACGAGCAGTGAGGTCTCGGGGGCGGCCAGATGCTTGAGCGCCCAGAAGAGGTCGGCACGGTTCTGCAGGTTCTTGTCACCGCGGAAGAGGTCCCCGGTGGTGGGGTCGATCTGCGCCCTGTAGTACGGCGACAGGGCCGCGGCGGCCGCGTATGAACCCGGGTGGTGCATGGCGATCTTGAGTGCGCAGTAGCCGCCGGTCGAGTCGCCGGCGATGCCCCAGCTGGCGGGCGTCTTGACGACCCGGTAGCGGGCCATCACTGAATCGCGCAGATCCTTGGCGAAGAACGTCTCTGTCTGCGGGCCGCCGGGAACGTCGACGCACTCGGTGTCCCGCGGCGGCGCTACGGTCGGACGTAGCATCACCAGGATCATCGGCTGCATCTTCCCGTTTTTGGCCAGCTGCTGCGCTGTGCTCGGGTAGTTCAGCTTGTCCACCAGCGCCTGGGCCGTGCCCGGGTAACCCGTGAGAACGACGGACACCGGGAACTTGCGCGCGCGGTTCTGCGGCTGGAAGTACTCCGGGGGTAGGTACACGAACGCCGGCGTGGCCAGATGGGTCGTACGGCCGATGATGTCGACCTTCTGGACCTGCCCAGCCATCTGCGGCAGCGCGCTGCTCGCACCGATGACAGGGGAGGCGGAGAGCACTTGGACGGGGCTGCTGCCGCCCTCCGCCACGTGGTCGACGACTACTCCCTGGCCGGTCTCCTGGCCGAACAGGTCGGACCAGCTGGCGTAGAAGCCGAACGCCTGGTTGGTGGCGAGTCCCACCGTGGCGAAGCCCGCCAGCTGGGTGGCGAGCAGCAGCCCGAACCGTCCGCTGATGGCCCGCCAGTTCCGCCGGGCCAGGCGCGGCCACAGCCATACCGTGCCGAGGAACAGTACGACGGCGAGGACGATCGCCAGCATCAGCAATTTGTTGCTTGTGAGACCCATGGGCTGTTACCTGCCTGCGCTTTCTGCCCGGCACCCGCCCGCGCTTCGTTGCGAGGGCTTGCCCGGGGCGTTTCTTGGCCTTTGACCCGACTTTCCGGTGGGGAGTGAACCTCTCCTTGCTGGACACCGTCCTAAAGGGCGCAATGTCGCCGGATGCCCGATCGGGCCCGGATCGGGGGTCTCTCGCAAGAACTACGAGATGCGATGTCTGTCAGATAGATGAGCAAATCTCGGGCGAGGTTCCGACCCGATCCAGCCGGCCGCGGCGCATACTGCGCGGCCCGCGCCCCGATGCCGAAAGAGTGCAACGGCTACGAAGCACACTGATTTCTGGTCGGTTCAGTGTCCGGCTGGCGGCTGGATGTAGTCCTCCAGGCGGGCCACCGCGAAGCCCTGCTCTCGGATGCGCTTGAGCAGATTCGCGAACATCTCCGTCATGGTGGCGCCCTTGAGCTCGGCAGGGCCGCGGAAGTGGGCGAGGATGATGTCGCCGGGACGCAGCTTCTTGCCTGGCTCTTGGTACTGCATGTTGCGTACCTGCATGGACTCGCGCCACCAGACGATCGCTCGCGGCCCGCAATCTCCCACCGCGATCTTGGTGTTGTGGTTGTACGCCCCGTAGGGCGGCCGGAAGAGGAACGGGGCGGTGCCGAACTGCTGGGTGAGGATCTTCTGGTCGCCGCACACCTCTTGCTTCTGGCGGTTCAGCGGGATGGTGTTCATCGCGGGATGGTGCAGCGTGTGGTTCTGGATGTGGTTGCCCATTGCCTGCAGTGGCTTGAAGTACCCGTAGTCCGACTTGATGGCGTCGTTCATCAGGAACATCGTGATCGGGATTTTCAGGTCCCGCATCATCTTGATGAACTTGGGGTCCTTTTCCAGTCCGTCGTCGACGGTGATGAAGACGACCTTCTGGGATGTCGGTACATGCGTGAAGACCGGGATTGGGCCGGTCGCGGACAGTTTGATGGGTTTGTCCGCGGGGGGCTCGGGAGTCGCGGGCAGCGGTGTCAGGCCCCACTTGTGCCAGGCGGCAGGCTCAGCCGTGACGTGCGACCCGGTTCCCGGCGTGCCGCCGACGGTGGCGGACGCCGACGAGGTGGCCGCTGGACCGGTTGCGTTGCCACCGCTCATGTCGCAGCCGCCTACGGACACGGCCAGGAGCACGCTGACCAGCGGGGCGTAGAACTTGCCGCCTGTGTTGCGTCGCTTCACCGCACCGCTCTCCTGACTGCAAACCTGACCTTGACTCTGCTGGGAAGATAACCGCGGTATGAAAAGCGAAGTTCAGCGGTATGAAAGGCGAAGTTCAGCGGAGGGTGAGAATATGGCCAAAGCCCACACCACCCCCGGCACCATGCGGGTCATCACAGCCGACGTCCGGCAGGAGGCCAGGGCTTGATCAAGTGCTGGACCGCCGTTCGCCAGGGGGCGAGGGCGCGCCACTCGCGCCTTATCGGGTGTCGTCAGCACCGCCCGGACCCTCTTGCCGTAGGCCGGCTCCGGCATCGTGCTCCAGAGGCTGGCCGGAAAGGCCGCCCGGATGGTCAGGGTGACCTGAGCTTCTCAGAGCGTGCGGTGCGGCCGGATGGGGCCCGCATCGCACCGGATCCCACGGCCCGGCACCGCCCACTCAGGGTGCAACGGTTGCCCGCGCCCGGGAAGGCGCCGGGGCCTTTCGCAGCCCGCGGCAGTCCCGACCGTCAAAGCAGTCCACAGCGCTGCAGATCGCAAGCAGAGGGCCGGCATGCTGCGGGAACTGCGTCTCGCCGTCAGCGGAGCCTGGCGGCTTGAGTTCCCACTGACTGTCAGCTGGTTTGGTGGATCGAGGCGCCGACGAGGATGCCGTCGGCGACGGTGTAGTCGCCGGCGTACGTCTTGAGTGTGCCGTCGGTTTGGGTGGCGTACAGGACGGCGTGGACGCGGGAGGCTCCGAATGCGCTGATGGTGCCCAGGGTGATGTTCTGGGTGGTGGCGAACCCGGCCACCCACCGGTCGTAGGTCGTCCCGGCGATGTGCGAGCCGCCGAGCGCCCAGGCGGCCGCGTAGTCGTGATCGGTGATGTCCTGGTAGTACTGCGAGACCACCGCCGAGGCGTTGGTCAGATGCGGCCGAGGAGTGGCCGGGGGTGCCGTCTTGGGCACGGTGTTCGGTGCCGCGGACGTCGGCGTGGGGCCGGCGGTAGGGGGCGTCGAGGTGGGCGGCACGGAGGCCGGCACGGTGCGCGTCACGGTAACGGCCGGAGCCGCCGGGGAAGCGGGTTTTGCGGAGCAGGCGGCGAGAGGCGGGACAGCGAGCAGAGCGACAGCCGAGACGATACGGCGCACGGGCCCCCCTTTTTTTTGGCAGTGCGGAAGTTGCTCCGAACACCGTGGCATCTCGCGCACGGAGCGGTGGGTTGGTGTTGGGTGGAACGGCGGGCGGGGGTCATGTCGGTTCGGTGCCCGGGGCGGTTTCGGGGTCCTGGCCGCCCCAGCCTTCCTTGGTACGCCACAGGACGTGGACGTTGAAGATGTCGTGGAGGGTGTCGGCTGCCCAGTCTTCGGCGGGCCGGGAGGCACAGGACCAGGTGGAGGCGGTCGGCGGGGGTGGGAAGGGTGTGGTTGATCTCCAGGAGGCGGACGGCTCCCGAGCGCAGGTCGGCGTAGGCGCAGTGGCCGGCGCCGAGGACCTCGTAGAGGAAGTGGCCGTCCTTCGTGGCGCAACTGACGTCGACGATGGGGGTGTTGGTGGGCTGGAGCGTGTGGCGCGCGATGAGCAGGGCGTCGGCCCTGCCGGCACGTTCCAGGCCGTCCTTGAGGCGACCCGCATCGAGGTGATCGTCCTTGAGTGCGTGGTGGGCGTGTGCCGAAAGGTTGCGCAGGAGGGTCAGACGGTGCCTGTCCGGCGATCCGAGCACACGCCGCACGTCGACCCAGTCCGCCTGGTCCCGGCGCAGGACGCGGTTGGCCATGCCCTTGAGCTCGGACAGACGATCCCGGGCGTCCTGCGCCACGATGTTCTCACCGTTGATCAGCTCGTCCAGAACGCCGAGCGCGGCCGTGTAGCGCGGCGCCATCCTGGGCGAGATGGGCTGACTGCCGCGCGGGTCGGCGGTCAGCAGACAGTGGGTTGATTCGTGGGCGAACACCCAGCAGTCCAGCTCGTCGCCGGGACGCGGGGCAGCCGCGCCGTGGCGAACCGTCAGGATCAGGGGGCAGGTTGAGAGGGGTCGGGCTGCGGACTGGACCTGGCTGAACAGCTCGGCATCGGCGCGCTGCGCTCTTGGGGGATGAACGTTGCGAGGGAACCCGAGCGGTAGGTCCAGCTGCTGGTCCCCGACCGACGGTACGTCGGTCGGGGCAACGGGGCGGCGCTGCTGACCCATGCCGCTGAGGAGTGGCAGGTCGGCGTGGAGCTGCTGCGGGTGGGTTGATGGGCGGGGCGGGGGCGAGTTGGTCGCGTTCTACGAGCGCAACGGTTTCACCCCAACCGACCAGCCTGATCCGCCGGGCGCCCCCTCAGTTAGCCGAATGACGTTGCTTTCCGTCGTTAGCGGGTGAAGCCGTAGACGGGCCCTACTGGTGTGGAGAGCACCTTTCCGTCGGTAATCCGAACCACCGCATGGAAGGGGTGGTAGCCATCGGCTCCGCCCGTTGACCCGCAATCGACAAGCACGGTTTGGTTGTCCAGCCACCCGACTGCCGTGTTCTCGCACGAGACAACGACCTGCCCGTAGTCTCGGGTGTTGCCGTTAAGATCCTCAACGAAGAGGTCCGGCACCCCCGGCGAGTTACCAACATAAGCATTATGCGTACCGTCAGGGCTGAGCGCAGCGTTCCGAGCCGGCGGAGCGGAAGCCTGATATGGAAGCCCGTTGACCAAGTTCAGTTTGTACCATTGCGAGTAATTGGACTGAAGGTCAAGCCAGGCGAATCTTGGGTCATCGTCGACAAAGTCTGTCACCGTTACAGCCATATTGCCAGTGGTCTCCCACATGACCTCGACGCCTGTCGACAGGGTCATAGCCCGGACCTGCTTGGTGTTTTGGCAATACCACGTGCCGTTGGGGCCCTGCGTCATCTGGCCGTTTTCGTCCCAAGCGACGATGCGGCTGTCAGCCGAGACCGCCACGTCCCGCATGCACGCGGCGTAACTGCGGCTGGCGACCGTGCGGGTCGCCAGCCCGACGCCGCCCGTCACCACAGAGAATGTCTCGTTATATGCCGGGATTGGATCGGTGGTCCGCTCGAGGACGACCCAGCGTCCTGTGGGAGACACCGCGACATCGATGATGGTGTTCGTAGTCTTGTACAGGGTCTTCTTGTACTTGCCGTCCGTCGTGGTGGCCAGAAGGGTGTGCACATCGGAACCGGTCACCACGAACGGCCCGCCGGGAGTGACCGTCACCGAGACGGTAGGGCTGGTGGCCGCCGAAAGGGACGCTGTCTGAGCTGTCACTGTTCGGTAGGACCAGCGACCAAGGCCGGGGTTGGCAGCCGTGACTCGGTACGAGCCGGAACTCTGCGAACGAGTCGTAACTGCCGTCACCCAGTGGCCGGACACAAGGCGTTGCAACGCGACAGTGCGAATCCCAGAAGGTTTCACGGCGCCGGTCACGATGATTGACTGACGGTTTGTGACACCAGCTGCAGTGGCAGCAGTCAGCGTACTGCGAGTCAGAGACACCACCCGAACAGCGGCCGAAGTCGCCGCCGAATACCGGCCTGTTTTCGGAGCCGTGAGCCGCTCTGTGTACGTACCAACAGGCACTTTACCCTGTTGGAACGCGACGGTCCCGTTCGAAGCTGTGCGTGCTGTCGCGACCGAATGCCACGCACCGGCGCTGTATTTCTGAAGGGTGACGGGACGGCCGCTACCGGGTGTAAGTCGACCGTTGACTGTGAGCGTCGATCCGGCGTATATCGTTTTAGGTGCCGAAGCGGTCAACGTCGATTTAATCGGCGTTGCGGCGCCGGCAAGGCTGCCACTCAATACTGCCATGATGGCAGCCAAAGACACGGCGATAGATGCCTTAACCAGGTGTCTCTTGAACCTGTGAATCACGATGTTTTGCTCTTCTCTGAGGTCATAACTCGGTGAGTGGCTCCTGGGGGGATGATGCTGGCCGGTCCGGTCTCGGCAGGATGTGCAGCGAGTCGAGGGCTGGTGATCACATCGACCCAGGGTCGGTACGCCGCGAGGTATGCAGGGTGCGGGTCGCTCCTCACGAAGGGGGAGTACGCCACTATGGGGCCCAGTGTCCGGAGAGGGGTTCCTGCCGTTGGTAAGGGCGGGCGGTCGACTGGGAGATGTGTCCGCGTGTGCTCACCTTCCTCTCGACCAACATGGACGCGAAGACGATGTGATGGTGGCGATCGTCTTGGTTGTCGCGGCTGCTGGCGCGGCCAGTACGACGGAGGGTGCCACTGCGAGCGCGGTAGCAGCTGCAAGGCGACGTACGGGCACAGGCATGGGAGCTCCGGTTCGTCGATTGACGGTAGACCCGCCGACCTGTGTGCAAGACGTGAAGAATTGATGTTCGCGATGCTAGCGCCCGCAAGTGACACCGAGAAGCGGTGCCCCGTGATAACGGGTGGCTGGCCCCGGGCAACAGACAGGGAAGAGTCATTTCGGCTCTTTGAGTGGAACGGTCACAGCATGGCCCTTCCGTCGGCTGCAGCCCGCTTTGCATGTGGCGCGCACGCTGCGACGAAGGCGGGAATCGGGCCGGAGATCGTGCATCGCACCAAACAGCGGATCGCCCTGGACCTGCTCGATGATCCCGACCAGTCGGCTCTGGCCCCGCCGCTGGTCGTCGCGGACAGCGACTACGGCACCAACGTCGCCTTCCGGACCGGGCTGACCGCCCAGGGCATCCGCTGGCCGCTGGCGGTCACGGGTCACACCGTCGTTCTGACCGCCACCGCAGCCCCGATCACCGCCTGGGCGCGCAGGCGCCCCAGCATCACTGTCGACCGGGGCGCCGCGGAACACCGCTACCGGGCCCCCAGGTTCGTCTACCGGGCCGGGACAGCCGATCACCCTCGCCCGGTCCGGCTGGTTCGTCGCCATCCCGGTACGCATCGCCAGGATCGTCGAGTGCGAGCACATCGCGTCCACCGCCGACCGGCTGCTGCCCCGGCGCCCAACTGGTCCAGTGGAAGCGCAAGCGCGGCGGGCACGTCTTCCGGTCCTGGATCACTGACCTGCCCGCGAACGCCCCACTCGCGGTCCTGGTCGGGTACGCGACGAGCCGCTGGTGCATCGAGGCCGACCATCGCGAGATGGAACAGGCCCTCCCTGGGCGACTATGAGAGCCGGACATAGCGGGGGCACCACCACTACGTGGCGCCGGTCTCCGCGACCCGCCTCTTCTGCCTGGAGCATCACCTCAACCCAAAAGACCAGGGCACGACCTCAGCCTGTACAAGATCGTGACTCCGTTCCAGGCCGCGCTGATCGGCTCCCTGTGGCGCTTCCCCGCCTGTGAGTGGGCGCCCTGGTGGCAGCGGTTGTGCGTCAGCCGTGTTCGGCTGGTGATGGCACGGTCGTGGCGGTTGATGAGGACTGGAGCTGAGCTCGCGCGAGGGGCCTTCGCCAGGAGGTCGGTGCGACCCGGTCACGGTGAGGGGGAGAGCTGGTGCGACGAAGCGCTGCGCGAGGAAGCAACTGTGCGACGAAGCGCTCGGGTGGCCGGACGCATGCCTGCCGGGCTCTGTGCGGCGGGAAGGGGCCGCACTAGAGTGCCGACGTGCACGCAGAGCTCGATCCCGCAGTCGTCGACTCCCTGTTCGCCGGGGCGGATCGGCTCACCGACACGATCGTCGACCGCATCCGGGCCGAAGTCGGCTTCTACCTGGCCGGGGGCTCGGTGTCGCGTGACGCGCTGCGGCAGTCGGTCCACGACAACGTCATGCGGGTCCTGCAGCAGTTCGCGGGCGGCGGTCTCGCCGCCGCCCTTCAGGCGCCACGGACGACCGGCCGGGAACGGGCCCTGCAAGGCGCCCCGCTCCCCGAAGTACTCAGCGCCTACAGAATCGGCTTCGGCTGCTTCTGGGAGGAACTGGTCGCCCTCGCTCGCGCCGGCAGCCGGCTCGGCGACTCCCAACTGGTCGACCTCGCCGCCGACATCTGGCGGTTGAGCGGTGAGTACGCGGACACGATGGTGAGCGGCTACCGCGAGGCCTCCGCCCAACTGATGCTGCAGCGTGAGCACGAGCGTTCGGTCCTCGTCGAGGCGCTGTTCGCCGGTTTCATCGACGGGCAACGCACCCTCTGGGAGACCGCCGAGATCCTGCGGCTGCCGCTGGAGGGCGACTTCGTCGTGGTGGCCGCGGAGACTCCCGCGATCGGGCGCCAGGCCCTTGCCGACATCGAATCGCGGCTCGAGGCGGAGGCGGTCAGGTCGGCCTGGCGACTGCTGCCCCACGAGCAGATCGGCGTGGTGTGCTCGCGCAGTGTGCGGATGCGGGAACGGGCTCTGCAGGTACTGGGCCGGCAAGCGGTCTCGCGCATCGGCGTCAGCCGGCCGTTCACCTCACTGCGGGAAACTCCGCAGGCCCTGCAGTTCGCCCGCCTCGCCCGGGGGACACTGCCCGCCGGTGAGGCCGGGCTCGCGCGGTTCGAGGACACCGCACCGCTCGCGGTACTCGTCGCGGCGGCGCCCGCGGAGGCCGAGCGGGTCGTCTCGACGATCCTCGGCCCCCTGTGCGAACTGCCCGCCGAGGACTGCTCGCTGCTCATCAGCACGCTCGACGCATGGTTCACCGCGGCGGGCTCGGCCGCGGACACCGCGCAGGCCATGTACTGCCACCCCAACACCGTGCGCTACCGGCTCCGCCGACTGGAGACACTCACCGGACGCTCACTGCACAACCCCCAGGACGTCGCGGACCTGGCCACCGCGCTGCAGACCGCCCGGATCGTCCTCGGCCTGCGATAGGCCCGCCCTCCGGGTGCTCGCGGGAGCCCCCGGGGTCCCCGGGCGCCCGCGGGGCGTTGCGGGTGGCCCCCGCTGTCAATGCGGTGCGCCGGACCGTCGATGCCAGCTGCCCGCGGTACCGCCGGCAGCCCCGAACCGGCTTTGTCACACGGAACAGTCATGCCGGCCCAGCGTTGTTCGCGGGTCCATGGGTGGGCCCGCGACCGGCGGTCAGGATGTTCGCCCACAGCAACGGGTTGGCCGCAGCACACAGAAAACAGCTCCGTGCCCAGCCTCGCGCAGGCCCTCGCCTCGCCCCCTGATCAGCGCATCCGGAAAGGCAGCTCGTGACAGCATCGGACGACCTTCAAGAGCCCTGGATTCCGCGTAGCCACCGGGCCGGTCCCACCGTGACCGTCACGGGCGACCCCCTGGCATACGTACGGGCCGACGCGGCGGCGCTGCGCCGGGCGCACCGCTCACTGCGGCGCAGCACCGTCGGACTCGTACTCGGCGGCCATCTGTCGTACGCGGCGCTGTCCTGCCTCGCTCCCTCCCTGATCGGAGCGCGGACAACGGGCCACTTGACCCTCGGGATGGCTCTCGGCCTCGGGGAGATGGGTCTCGTCGCCACCGTCCTCGTCCGGCACGCCCGGCATACGAGACAGCGCATCGATCCGCTTGCCGACCGGCTCCGGTGCTATCTCGCGGAACGGCGCCGCGCCGCGACGAAGGGAGCGACGGCATGAGCGACCCGTCCTCCGCCTCGCCGGGCACCACCCTCGTGGTCTTCATGGTCTTCGTCGCCCTGTGCCTGCTGCTGTGCGTGCTGGCCGGCCCCGAGAAGGACGATCCGGCCGAGTTCTACACCGGCAACAGCGGCACCGGCGCACTGACGTCCTTTCAGAACGGGCTGGCCATCGCGGGCGACTACATTTCCGCGGCCACGGTGCTCAGCACCACCGGCGTCATCGCGCTGGCCGGCTACGACGGCATGCTGGTGGCATGCGCCACTGTGATGTCACTGCTGCTGACGGCGATCCTCCTCGCCGAACCCCTGCGCAACTCCGGTCGCTACACCATGGGCGACGCCATCGCCGGCCGGCTGACCGGCCGCCGGGTGCGGATCGCAGTCGGCGTCGTCACCCTCGCGGTCACCCTGCCCTATCTGACGGTGCAGCTCTCCGGTGCCGGCGCGATGGTGACGTTCCTGCTCGGGTTCACCGGCAACGAGGCGAAGCCCCTGTGCACCGTCATCATCGGCGTGCTCATGGTCTGCTACGCGGCGCTCGGCGGGATGAGGGGCACGGCCGCGGTGCAGATGGTGAAGACCGTGGTGCTGTTCGCCACCGTGACGGTGGTGACCTTCATCGTCCTGAACCGATTCGGGTGGAACCCCGGCAGGCTCCTCGACGCGGCGGTGGCCGGCAGCGGCAGGGGCGACGGTTATCTCCGTCCCGGCCTCGAGTTCGGCGACTCGTCCACCGGTCGACTCGACTTCCTCGGCTTCCAGCTCACCATCGTCCTCGGCGCCGCGACCATGCCGCACGTCACCATGCGGCTGTACGGCGCCCGCAGCGCCAGGGCGGCCCGCGTGTCCATGCGCTGGGCCGTGAGCCTGACCGGCGTCTTCTGCGCAGCGGCCGTTGTGCTGGGACTCGGCGCTGCCGCCGTCGTGGGCTCGGCGACGATCGGCGCCTCGGACCCGAACGGGACGACCAGCGTGCTGCTGCTCTCCCGGGCGCTCGGCGACGGCTCGGGCGTGCTGGTCGCCGCCATGGGGTGCGCGGTCTTCGCCACCGCGCTGGCCGCCGTCACGGGTCTGCTCCTGGCCGCGGCGTCTTCGGTCGCTCACGACGTCCTCACCCAAGCGCTGCTGCGCGGACGCGTGTCACCGAAGCGCGAAGTGGCGCTCGCCCGCGGCGCGACAGCCGTGGTCGGAGCACTTGCGATCCTTCTCGCGGTGTGGTCGAGGGACTGGAACCTGTTGTCGCTCATCTACCTCGCACTGACCCTCGCGGCCTCCGTGGTGCTGCCGGTGCTCGTCCACACCATGTTCTGGAACCGCTACACCGAGCGCGGGATGCTGTGGTGCCTGTACGGCGGTATCGCCGTCGTCACGGCCCTGACCCTGTTCTCCCCGCTCGTCTCGGGCACACCCGAATCGCTTTTCCCGCATCGGGACTTCGCCTGGTTTCCGCTGCGGATGCCCGGGCTCGTCACGATCCCCCTCGGCTTCGTGCTGGGCTGGTTCGGCAGTGTCCGGCACCGCACCGGGCCGGATGCCCGCCGCGACGAGGAGGCCGAGCTGCGCACACTGACCGGAGTGGGCGGGGAGTGAACGCCGACCGGGCCGATCGCACCCGGTCCGCGGTGTGACCGAGGACGGTAGTTGGCGGTACACGTGTATATCAGTGCAGGTCGCGGGCGTTCAGAGAACGATAGTTGGCGAATCTTGAGGACCATAGTTGGCGGTTCACGCCATCGCCGAACCCGAGCACGAGAACGTCGCCGCAGGTGAGCGCATCGGGCGACGGCGGTGCATTCAGATCAGCCAACTAGCGCACGTCATGTGCCAACTGCCGTTCCCGGTCACAGCTGGCTACTTGACCGCCGGCGCGGAATGTGTGCTTACTGATTTCGGCGTCGTAGGGTGTGGTGACAGGGTCCGTCTTGGCTGGTATCCGGAAGTATGCGGTATCCAGACGGGGGCGGGCTGACCGCCGAGCAGCGCAACCGCCGTGAAGAGGTACGGGTGCGGGGCGTCGACCTCTTCGAGGAGGGCGTGAGAGTCCCGCGCATCGCCCGGGAGTTACGGGTGAGCGAGAAGTCGGTCTACCAGTGGCGTCGTGCTGGGGCGTCCGGTGGGCGGGAGGCTCTGCGTTCCCAGGGGCCCCGGGCTACGACTGCAGACTCGGCCCTGACCTGCAGGCCACGCCCGCCGCCTGGCTGGACGAAGGGCCGGCGGCGCATGGCTGGGCGGATGACCAGGTGTGGACCGCGGCAAGGGTGCGCACGCTGATCGGGCGGAAGTTCCACATCTCTTACAGCGTCTTTGGCGTCGCCCGGCTGCTGCACCGGATGGGGTTCAGCGTGCAGATGCCCGTTCGGCCCGCCACCGAACGCGACGAGGACGCGGTCACCGCATGGCGGGAGGCGACCTGGCAGGAGGTAAAACCTATCCGGGCGGCGACCGGCGCATTCATCTGCTTCGAGGACGAAGCAGGCGTGACCGGCCTTCCGCCCAAGGGCCGCACCTGGGGGCGGCGCGGGATCACCCCGACGGTGCGGGTTTCCGGCCGTGGCCGGGGACGGCTGTCGGTGGCCGGGCTGCTGTGCTACCGGCCAGGCCTGCCCGCCTGTGCTACCGGCTGCGGCGGCATACCGGCCGCAAGGGCGAGCGTCGCTCGCTCGGCGAGAGCGACTACATCCGCCTGTTCGACGGCGCCCACCACCTGCTCAAGGCCCCGCTGGTCGTGGTGTGGGACCGACTGAGCACCCACATCTCCAAGGCGATGCAGGCACTCGTGGCCGAACGGGAATGGCTGACGGTGGTCCTGCTGCCCAGGTATGCGCCCGACCTCAACCCGGTCGAGGGCCTGTGGGCGCACGTCAAACGGAGCCTGGCCAACCTTGCCGCCCGCACCCTCAGCGAGTTGGAAACCCTGCTCCGTGGGCGGCTCAGGGCGCTGCAGTACCGGCACCACATCCTCGGCGGGTTCCTCACCGGAACGGGCCTCGCTCTCGAGAGACCGGACCGACCCTAAAACGCCGAAATCAGTAAGCGCGTTGAGCAGGGCCGGGCTGCTGGCCCTCGAAGCGACCACTGGTGGGGCTGGTTCTGGTGCTGGAGAGTTCTGACCGCCACGATGCACTCACAGACTGCCTTATCAAGGCAGGTCGGAGATGTTGGTGTCAGGAGGAAGCCGCAGTCCGGGGGGCATCACCTGCAGGCCGAACTGCGGGGGGTGGGTGAAGTCCGCTACTTGGGAGAAGTCGACAGTGCCGCCGTTGAATAGGGCGGGCGGCACCGTGGTGTAGACGGATGGAAGATGGTGCTCACCGAAGTTGACTGTGCTGCCGGTGAAGGTCGCGCCGGTGAAGTCGACGGAGCCGCCGGAGAACTCAGCGCCCTCGAAGGGGACTTCGCCCGCCGTGAAGGCAGCGTCGCGGAAGTTCACTTGAGCCCCGGTGAAGCGGGCATGGTCGAAGGTGACCCAGCCGCCGCTGAAGGTGACACGGTTGAAGCGGAGGGAGCCGCTGCGGAATTCGGCGAGCCGGAAGTAGACGCAGGTGCCTTCGGCGAAGTCGACATCATCGAAGACGACCTGGTCCCGGCCGTGACCGACGAAGAGCGCCTTGACGAAGATGATGTCGTCGCCGGTGAAGCGGGCGCGACGAAAGTCGGCCTCGTCAAGGACGGCGCCGGTGAAGTCGAGATCGTAGCCCTGCCAGGACGCGGGGGCACCATCGCGCAAGTGGGCACCGATGAGCCCTAAAATGGTCACGCGCACTTCCCGCTCGCGCTGCCACGGCACAAGCGCCTGATCATCGATAGGTGGATCGGGAGCATGCGGCATTCTCAGGTAGCCGCACAGCACGTCGATGCACATCTGCCGTTCCTGCAGCCACTCATCGGCAAGCCGTGCCATCGCGTAGGCGCCAGCCATCCGAACAGCCGGCTGGGCCGCTCCGAGTTGCTCGGCCGCAGCGCCGAACCGTTCGACCAGCACCTTTTCATACTCGCGGGCATCGGCCGCTTCATTAAGATGCTGGCGTCGGTAGGCGACTACGAGTGCTACAACGCCGCCGACTCCTGCGACAACAGCCAATGCGATCTTGATGGCGTCGTGCGTGTCACCGGGCTTGAGTGGTCCGGACCCCTGCACCCGAGGCGCCCCCAGCATCAGCCACAGCAGTCCTAAGACTGTGATCGCCGCGGCAACGGCGAACACCAGCACTACGGCGACATGCAGGCCCAGCCGCAAGCGCAGGACACCGCGCGGAGTTGAACTCGAATTCCTCTCAGCCGTAGTCAAGCTCGATCCAACGGCCAGAAAGCCCCGCTGACGATCACGGAGTCGAAGACGACCGCGGGTTCATCGCGCGTGAACCACCCCATTACGCCCCCCTTCCCCCCATGCGTCACTAGCGTGACGCACCAACAGCCCGCGCAACGGACCTCCGGCATTGGCCAACCAGACCACCTGCCTCGTACCCGAACCACGCCCCTGGCACGCATACCAGCCGGCAGCGGAAATGCCGCCCCGCCTCCTACGCCGACTGCGTGGCGGCCACAGGCCGTATGCGGCGTCATCCATGGCGACCCCCCACGGTTGAGACGGGGCGGGCGGGTGCGCGCCGTCCGTGGGCGAGGCTGCTCATGCGCTGCTGGTAGGCGGCTTGGTCGAGGCGGTGGTGCAGGCGCAGGCCCACCACTCGCAACTCCGCGGCCTCCAGGGCGGCGCGCCGACCCCGCAGGCGGGCCAGCGGTGGGCGGCGCGGCTCATCGCAGCCGAACAGCCGGGTGATGTCGTAGACGAGGGCTGTCAGGATAAGCAGCCCGATCAGTGCGGCGGTCACGGCGACCATGTCATTCACCTCCCCCGCCCGGGCCCGGGCCGCTTCAGAACCGGCTGGGCCCAGTGTGGTGGTCGTGCTTGCGCAGCGGGTCTTCGTCCAGGTCGTCGCGGTGCTGCTCGTGGCCGCTGTGCGTGTCCTGGCCGTGCATGCCGCGCATCATGAAGAACATCATCAGCGGGCAGGCAACGACGAGGGCGAGCCAGACCAGGTTCTGCAGCGGCGCGCCGACGATCAGGACGGCGGCGATGACGATCGCGGCGGCGAGTGCGTACAGGCCGTAGTTGCGCTTGTTCATGACCGCCCTCCTTCGGAGTAGGGCAGGAGCCGCAACCGGTGGGGCATGCAGGTTTCAGGGTTTGGTGAGGGGGCCAGCGTGCAGTGCGCTCAGGCGGCGCCGGTATTCGTCCTCTTCGATCTCCCCGCGGGCCAGCCGCTCGCGGAGGATGTCCTCTGCCGAAGGCGCTGCCGGGGTGTGGGTGTGCTCATGTGGCTGGTTCAGGGCGCGGAACAGCAGGACCGCGATGGTGATGATCAGTGCCCAGAAAAGGATCATGCCGGCCGACATCGCGAACCAGCCCCAGCCGCTGACGTTGTGGTCGTACCAGAACATCATCGCCATTCACCTGCTTCGGCCTTTGTCTGTAGCCGGATACGAAGCGCACCCAGCATTTCTTGCCTTCCTTTCATCGTCCCGCCGCTGGGCGTGGCGGTCTGGGGCCGGATGGCCCCGGACCAGTGGGCCGACCCGCCCCTACCAGGTAGGGGTAGCCGGGCGCAGGCTGGAGAAGGGAACCGACAAGGGAGGCGAGCGGCCCATGGGTGCCCTCGAGATCGTCGTGGTCCTGACCTCGGCCGTGCTGATCGGCGCACTGGGCTGGTACTTCTTCGGCCCGCGCCGCGCGGGAGCCGCCCGGCTGGAAGGCGGGGTGCAGCGGGTGGAGGTGACGGTGCGGGGCGGCTACAGCCCCAACCTGATCAAGGTCCGCCAGGGCACGCCGGTGGAGCTGGTCTTCGACCGGCAGGAGGCCGGCGAGTGCACCTCCCGCGTGGTCTTCCCTGACCTGAAGGCCGGCGCCGGCCTGCCCGCCCACACCCGCACCACCGTGCGGCTCAACCCCGACCGTCCAGGCACCTTCGGCTTCGCCTGCGGCATGAACATGATCCACGGCACCCTGTTGGTCGCACCCGCGGACGACTCGACACAGCCTGCACCGGACAGCCATGGCGCCACGGCCGCACCGCCTCCTACTTCTGGTGCCACTGGCGGGCCGCCAGCGGGTGAGGAGCGGACGGCGGCCGAGTCGGAGGCCGCGGACGCCGCCGAGCGGCAGGCGGAGATCAAGGACCTCACCCACCGCGTGGTGGTGGGCGCCGTGCTCACCGCCCCGGTGCTCTTCGCGGTGATGGCGCACGAACTGTTCGGCGCCACCTGGGTGCCCGGCTGGATGCTCAACCACTGGCTGCAGTTGGCGCTGATCACGCCGGTGATGTTCTACACCGGGTGGCCGATCCATGTGACGGGCTGGCTGACCCTGCGCCACCGGGCCGCGGACATGAACTCCCTGATCACCCTCGGCACGTCTGCTGCCTACGGCTACAGCCTGCTGGTCACCCTCGCCCCCGGTCTGCTGCCGAAGGACGTGCGGGAGGTGTACTTCGAGGCCGTCGGTGTGATCTTGACCTTGATCCTGCTTGGGCGGCTGCTGGAGGCCCGGGCGAAGGCCGGCACCGGTGAGGCCATCCGTGCCCTGCTGGGTCTGCAGGCCCGCACCGCACGCGTCGTTCGGGACGGAACCGAGCGCGAGGTCCCCGTCGAGGACGTGGTGGTCGGGGACGAGCTCGTCATCCGGCCGGGGGAGAAGATTCCCGTCGACGCCGAGGTGCGCTCCGGCTCCTCCGCGGTGGACGAGTCGATGGTCACCGGCGAGCCGATGCCCGTCACGAAGCACGCCGGGGACACGGTCATCGGCGCCACCGTCAACGGCACCGGGTCCCTGCGGGTGAGGGCGGCCAAGGTCGGCGCCGACACGATGCTCTCCCAGATCATCCGTCTCGTGCAGCAGGCCCAGGCGTCGAAGGCTCCCATCCAGCGGCTCGCCGACGCGGTGTCGGCGTACTTCGTACCCGTAGTGATCGCTATCGCGATCGGTAGCTTCGCTGTCTGGTTCGCCGTGGGCCCGTCGCCCGCGCTGACCCTGGCGCTGGTCTCAGCGGTCGCGGTGCTGATCATCGCCTGCCCCTGCGCGCTGGGCCTTGCCACGCCGCTGTCGGTGATGGTCGGTACGGGCAAGGGCGCCCAGGCCGGCATTCTGATCCGCTCCGCCGAAGCTTTGGAGACCGCGCACAAGCTGGACACCGTGGTGCTGGACAAGACTGGCACCGTCACCGCGGGCAAGCCCGTCCTGACCGACGTCCACCCCGTCGGCGGATTCGACGGGACGGCGCTGCTGCGACTGGTCGCCGGTGCCGAGGCCGACAGTGAGCACCCCCTTGCGCAGGCCATCGTCACCGGCGTCCGTGACCGCGGCCTTCCCCCTTCCCTGGCGACGGGCTTCGACTCGGTCACCGGCAAGGGCGTCCAGGCCACCGTCGACGGGCACGCCGTCCTGGTCGGCACCGCCCGGCTGCTGGGCGACGTCGGCATCGACACCACCGCCCTGACCCCCGTCGCTGCCAGTCTGTCGGCCGAGGGCAAGACCCCCGTCCTCGCCGCAGTGGACGGACGTCCTGCCGGTGTCCTGGCCGTCGCCGACACCGTCAAGGAGGACTCCGCCACAGCCATCGCCGCCCTGCAGCACCTCGGCATCGACGTCGTCATGCTCACCGGCGACAACGCCCGCACCGCCGCAGCCATCGCCACCCAGGTCGGCATCGGCCGGGTGCTGGCCGAGGTGCTGCCCGAGCACAAGGCCGACGAGATCCGCCGCCTGCAGGGCGAGGGCCGCACCGTCGGCATGGTCGGCGACGGCATCAACGACGCCCCCGCCCTGGCCGCCGCCGACGTCGGCCTGGCCATCGGCACCGGCACCGACGTCGCCATCGAGGCCGCCGACATCACCCTCATCGCCGGCTCGCTCGGCGGGGTCGTCACCGCGATCCGGCTGTCGCGCGCCACGATGCGCAACATCCGGCAGAACCTGTTCTTCGCCCTGGTCTACAACGCCTTCGGCATCCCCCTCGCCGCAGGCGCCCTCTACCCTCTGTGGGGCATCCGGCTCAGCCCGATCATCGCCGCCGCGGCCATGGCGCTCAGCTCCCTGTCGGTCGTCACCAACGCCTCCCGGCTGCGCCGCTGGCACACCCAGCCGCTGCCCGAAGCCCGCCCCGCCCACATCCAGCCCCAGGTCGAGTCCGCCGCCGACCGGGCCCCAGCCAGCAGCACGGCAACCGCGGCAGGACACGGGCACCACCATCCCGCTTCCGAGGGCAACGGCGGCAGCACGGTCACGGACCCGGTATGTGGCATGCCCGTGGACAAGGCAACCGCCGCCGAACACCGGCAAACCGAGCACAACGCCTACTACTTCTGCTCCGCGCACTGCGCCGCCACCTTCGACGCCGACCCCCACCGCTACACCGTCCCCACGGCCGGCGGCACGCACGAGGGAGGCGAACCCCGATGACCACCGCCGCCACCCCACGCCACGCCCACGAGCACACCCAGGCACCCGGCTACGCCGTCCACAAGGCCGACCACCTGGCCCGCCTGAACAAGATCGAAGGCCAAGTCCGCGGCATCTCCCGCATGGTCACCGACGACCGCTACTGCATCGACGTCCTCACCCAGATCACCGCCGCAAGCCGCGCCCTGCAGGAAGTCGCCCTCGGCCTCCTCGACGACCACGTACGCGGCTGCGTCACCAACGCCGCCCGCACCGACACCGCCCAGGCCGAGGAGAAATTCGCCGAACTCACCGACACCCTGCGGCGCGCACTGCGTCTGTAAAGGGTTGCTGAACCAGCCAGCCAAGGGAGGTCCCCGGTGTTGGCACAACGACTCGACACCGAGGCCGTGACGGCCCTCGTGAAGGACGCCACAGCCGCCCCGTCCATGTACAACGCACAGCCGTGGCGGTTCCAGTGCCTGCGGGACAGCAGCGCCTTCCATCCCTTTTCTTCGCAGGGAATCCCGGGCTTCAGGCCGGGCGGGAATGCGATCCTCGGCTCGGAGGCGCGCAGCGCCGGAGGTTTCTGCGCTTGTGTGGTGACGGTCAGCTGGGCATCCAGGTGCTCGGGTCCTGGTCAGCCTTTGAGCGGTGCGAGGCGGCGGAGACCGCGATGAGGGCGCGGTCGTCGCCGAGGGGAGTAATTGTCAATGCCTGTGGATCAGTTGAGGTAGCTCAGGCCGCGCTGAGCTCGGGTCGCTCGACGACCCGCGTTCGAAGCGGGCGCCGGCACGGACGAGGGCCACGAGGTGGGGTGCGTTCACGGCCCGCCACCGCTGCTGGGCGGACTCGACGAGCTTGAAGACCATCGCCAGGGCGGCGGTGCGCGAGCCGGCGCCACGAGTGACCTTGGTCCGCAGCCGGACCGTGGCGAAGGTCGACTCGATGGGGTTCGTGGTCCGCAGATGGATCCAGTGCTCCGCGGGGAAGTCGAAGAACGCCAGCAGTTCGGCTTCGTCGTCGGTGATCTTCTTAACGGCCTTGGGGAACTTCGCGCCGTAGAGCTGCGAGAACGTCTTGATCGCCGCTTGGGCGTGCTGCTTGTCCTCGGCGTTGTAGATGTCCTGGATCGGTTTCTTCGCGCCCGGCTGCGCGGACTTCGGCATGGCGTCGAGCACATTTGCGGTTTTGTGAACCCAGCACCTTTGTTCGCGGGTGGCGGGGAACACCTCGGCCAGGGCCTTCCAGAAGCCCAGGGCGCCGTCGCCGACCGCCAGGACCGGGGCATGCATGCCCCGGCGGGCGCAGTCCCGGAGCAGGTCGGCCCAGGACTCGCCGGACTCGCGGTAGCCGTCGTTCGGCCGCGGACGGCCCACGCCGCTGGGGCAGGCGTTCGCGGAGTACGGGCGGACCGCCAAGACCCTGCACCTGCTGCGGGTGGTCGACCCGGTGGACGACACCTACCGCAGGCAGATGAACCGGCAGCTCACCGTGCAGGAGTCCCGCCACACGCTGGCCCGCGACATTTGCCACGGCAAGCACGGGCAGATCATGCAGGCGTACCGGGAGGGCCAGGAGGATCAGCTCGGCGCGCTCGGCCTGGCCCTGCGGCGCGTGCTGTGGACGACCCGCTACCTGGACGCCGCCGTCGGGCGGCTGCGGGCCCGGCCGCCCGAGGAGCGTGAGCACGACGTTCGAGACGAGGACGTCACCCGGCTCTCCCCGCTCGCACGCCAACCTCAACGTGCTGGGCCGCTAGCATCCGCGCTTCGGACCCGGCCGACTGCGGCCTGCGCCCGCTACGCGACCCGGACGCCGGCGAGCACGCCGAAGACTGAACCGCACCCGAGGCGCCTGGCCGTTCGTTGTACCACCGCGCAGACCGGGCTTTGCCGCCCGGAGAGCGACGCGAGAGGCTGGCGAAGGAGCGGTTCAGGCGGCGTCGGGGGCGCCCTGGTGGGCGCTGAGCGCGTCGGCGGTGCTCGGGTAATGGGGCAGGAGGCTGTCCACACCGGTGAGGGTGAGCATGCGCATCAGCCGGTCGGGGACGGCGGCCAGGGCCAGGGAGCCGCCCGCTTCCTGGGCGCCGTGCCAGATGCCGATCAGTGCGCTGAGCCCGGCGGAGTCACAGAAGCCCACACCCGACAGGTCCAGGATCAAGTGGTGGTGGCCCTGGTCGATCAGCTCCAGCGCGCGGGTACGCAAGCCGGGTGCGGTATGCAGGTCGATCTCGCCGGTGACGGTGGCGACCGCTGCGGGACCGGGGGTGGCGGTCAGGGTCAGCTCGATGTCGTCGGTCATGGCCGTCAGTGCTCCTCGCCGGCGGGCGCGGCGGTGGTGTGGGCGGTGGATCCGGCCCCCGTCGCGGCGTCGGCCTGGTCGGGAGTGGGGACCGACAGAGCCAGCAGGGCGACGTCGTCACTCGCGCCCTCGGGCAGGGCGTCCAGCAAACCGACGGTGTCCTGGATCAACTGCGCCGCCCCGCACGAGGCGGGACGAGCGGTGAGGAAGGCCGTCAGGCCCTCGTCACCGAGCATGGCGTCGGTGCTGGTGTGTGCCTCGGTCAGGCCGTCGGTGTAGAGGAGCAGGGCCTGGCCGGGGGTGAGGTGAAGGGTGGTGGAGGCGAAGCGGGCGCCGGGGAAGGCCCCGATGAGCATGCCGCCCTTGGGGCGGACCGCTTCCACCCGCGTGTGCGTGGCGCGCCCGGCTTCGGGCGGGGCGGGGCTGAGGTGGTAGGCCGGGGGGTGCCCACCGGTGGCCAGCTCCACGGTGAAGCCCCCGGCCGCAGCAGGGGTGAGGGTGGCGAAGAAAGCTGTGCAGAACCGGCTGCCCGCCCACACGTCGGCCAGCAGGGTGCTGTTCAGGGCCTCAAGTACCGCGACGGTGTCGTCTGTGTGCTGGGCGGAGGCCCGCAGGGTGTAGCGGGCCAGGGAGGTGATAGTGGCCGCCTCGGCGCCCTTGCCGCACACGTCCCCCAGGAACAATCCCCACTTCCCGGAGGGCAGGGGGAAGACGTCGTAGAAGTCGCCGCCCACATCGTGCACGGACGCGGTGTGGTAGTGGCAGGCCAGCTCCAGGCCGGGCACCGTCGGCAGCGCCGGCGGCAGCAGAGTGTGCTGCAAGGTGGAGGCGAAGGAGGCGATCGCCGCCCTGTCCCTCTCCGCCTGCTCCCGGGCCGCCCGCTCAGCCTCGGCGGCCCGCTGCTCCTGGCGCACGGTGCGCAGCGCGGACAGGCGCAGCTCCATCTCGTCCATCACGATCGCAGCCAGATCGGTCAGGGTGGCAGTCTGTTCGGAGGTGATGGAGCGGGGCTTGGTGTCCAGGACGTTGACGGTGCCCAGCTTGTGCCCGTCCGCGGTGGTGATCGGCGCGGCGGCGTAGAACCGAACCCCCAGCGGACCGGTGACCAGCGGGTTGCCGCAGGCGACGTCGTCGAGCAGGGTGTCGGGGATCACCAGGGCATCGTCGCGCAGCACCGCCGAGCCGCACAGGCCCGGGTCGCGGCCGATCTCACTGACCCCGTCCAGGCCGTGCGCGGCCTTGAACCAGATCCGGTCCTCGTCCACGATCGTCACCGTCGCCACGGGGACGTCGAACAGGCGGGCTGCCAGCGCAGCCACCCGGTCGAACGCCCCGTCGGGCGGGGTGTCGAGGATGTCGTAGCGGCGCACCGCTTCGATCCGGCCGGCCTCGACGACCTCGTCGGGCACCAGATGCAGGCGCTTGCCAGGAACGCCGTCCTCGGATGCCGAAGCCTGCTCGGGCATCGGCTTTCCACCTTCCTTGACCTCCCGCAGCCACCGGGCGCGACACGGGCCAGCGGAAAGCCTAAGCGCAACGAGTGTGCGAAGGCCATCCGGGTGGCACCTCGAAGGGATCACCACCGATGTCGACGCGCAGTGCTGCCCGGTGAAACCCGGCGACGGCACCGGGCAGCACTGCGCTCCCCCTCATCGCCCCACGTGCGGGCACCGAACGGGCGAGCCGGGGCGTGGCGGGTCTGGCCGCCGTCGGAGAGCAGCTCGTCGAACAGGGCGCGGTAGTGCACCCTGGCGCCGCGCAGCTGCTCGGTGGTGGCCTTGTGGCCCGCGCTGAGCGTGTCGATCTCGTGAGCGGCCCGGTAGTGCTCCAGGGTGCGGCCGTGCTCCACGGAGAGGTCCTTCATCTGCTGCTCGAAGCCCTCGGTGGGGTAGCCGCGGGCCTGCATCAACGAAGTGACCAGCCGGTCCGCGTCGTGCACCGCGTCCTCCGGCCGGTCCACGAAGTCCTGCTGCACGCCGTCCCAGTCCCGGGCGAAGCGGCCCCGGGCACTGGCCGGCAACGGCTTGATGTAGAGCTCGTCATGACGCTTCGCGCGCTCGCTGAGCTCACGCTCGGCGGCGAGTCTGCTGTCGGCTCCCTGAACCGTCCGCTCGTACTCCGGGCTGAAGCGTTCACGCAGCGTTCGACGCCGCATGAAAAGAGCCACGGCGGACACGATCAGGGCCACGACCACCACAGCGGGAATGACGATCGCCAGGAGAGTGCCTGTAGACATCGGACCGCCTCCCGCCCGACCGCCTGACTCCCAGAGAAGCAAATTAAGGGCAATTAACCTATTCAGGGGATATCCGAAATAACCCAAACCATACCTTCGTGGCAGCTCATCGGGCGATCGTGGGCCTCGATCCGATGGCCCTGGCACGATGCTGGGTATGCAGTCGCTGCCTACGCCCTGCCCTGCTGATCTGATCCCGGACGCGACGGGCCACGCGTTCAACGCCGCCTGCCGGCGCGACACTACTCACAGGGTCAGCCGCGGATGATGTTCTGCGCCTGCGGTCCCTTCTGGCCCTGCCCGATGTCGAAGGTGACGTGCTCGCCCTCGGTCAGTTCCCGAAAGCCGTTGCCCTTGATCTCGGAATAGTGGGCGAAGACGTCCGGGCCTCCCTTGTCCTGGGCGATGAACCCGTATCCCTTTTCGGCGTTGAACCACTTGACGGTGCCGCTGGCCATTGCTGTCGATCTTTCGTTCATGCCCTGGAGCAGCCCGTGGGCCGGGCATGCTCCGGCTCTTGCGACGGCAGGAGCCCTCAGCCGTTCTACCCCCGCCCGTCTTCACCTATACGGAGCTGAAAGGCACCCGGCCCTCCGCTCAGCCCATGGAAGCGGGCTGGTAAACCCTGACCGGCCTGTGCGACGCTGCAGGGACAACCAGCCTGGTCTGGTGGGAGGCCCCGCGCCGCCCTTGAAAGGTCATTTTTCGGTGGCCGGGGCGCGGTACGGGTTGTCTCGCTCGGCTTTACGCGGCCCCATGCCGCGTGCTTGATGCCTTCCTCGCCGGAGGGCGTGATGGGCTCGACCCCCGGATTGAGGGCCGAACCATGAGCGACTTCACCGTGGTGACCCAGCAGCACCCCGACCGCACCGTGATCACCGTCAGCGGGGACATGGACCTTCAGACCTGTCCTGAACTGGCTCAGGCCGCGTTCATCATCCCGCTGGGCGGCCAGACGCTGTACCTGGACCTGTCGGGCGTGTCCTTCATGGACTCCAGCGGCCTGAGCCTCCTGGTGCTGCTGCGCCGCCGCCTGCACGCCGTAGGCGGCCGCCTTGCCGTCACCGGGCTGCAGTCCCAGCCCGCGCGCCTTTTGGAGATCACGGACACCTACGAGCTGTTCGCGGCCGATACCGCGGCCGCGGACGGCTCGGACGAAGCCCTGATCGCTTGACAGGCCAAGCAGCCGGCGCGTCTGTTCGATCAGGGTACGGTCCTTCGCCGCCGCGGCGGCGAAGGACCCGCAGGGCTGCTGGTCCCAACCCCGCGGTGAACGAGTCGCCAGCCCGGTGCCACCCACACCTTTCACAACGACCCGTGCCGGAGGGCAGATGCCGCGGTCAGGCTTCGTCGTCCCCGTCCTCGCTGGCGTTCGGGTCCCGGAAGGGACGCAGGGCCCTGGCGGGGACCGCCGGCCTGGATGTTGAAGCCGATGTTGCAGCTCTCGGCGACCAGCAGCGCCACCAAGGAGACGAGCAGCCCCTCCATGCGGGTGGACACGTGCCTGAAGGAGTTAGGGAAGCCGGTCCAGGAGTGGGCCTCGAACAGCACATCCGGCAGGTCGATCCTGGGAAGCATGGCCTCGGTGGTCTGCCTCAGCCCGGTCAGCGACTCCGGCTCGCCCACCGCGCCGAGCTTGTCCACGGACAGCTTGGCCCGACCGCCGCCTTCGGGGACGACGATCTCGACCTTCGCCTCACCCCCGGCCTCCTCCAGCCGGTCGGCCATCTGCCGCCACGCGGCGTCCAGACCTCGAGCGAGCTGTTCCAGATGCTCGCCGGCGTCCTCGGACAGACTCAAGGCCGCCAGCACGTCCGTCTTCATCGCCTGCCACCGGGCGCCGTCCAGCAGCCTCGCGCGCGGGTCCGCCCACCGGTTCGACGGGGACGCGAACACGTCCCGCCGGTTCAGCGCACGGTGCAGCTGCTCCAACACGCACACCACGTACGCGTCGCGCGGTCGACCGCACCCTGCGGCAGCTTGGCGCCCGAGAACACCACGCGCCGCCACGTTGCCGGCACCGGCTCGGCGTCGACCTCACAGGGCAGCAGCGGCCGGTCCTTCACCCGCCGCCTGGACGGCGCGGGCAGCCGGCGCACCGCGGTGAGCACCCGCCGCCCGGCCGGGGCGGCACCCAGCGCGTCCGACCCACCCAGCAAAGACAGGAACAGGCGCACCATGTTGTAGCGCAGGGCCAGCTTCTCGCTCAGCGCCACCTCGGCAGACCCGTCGTCCTCCGGCACCAGGGCCTCCACGGTCGCGACCGCCCCGGTGACCGCCGTGCGCGGCACAGCCTCCTCAACCGCCGCCCACAGCGCGGCAACGTCCAGGTCCGTCCCGGCTTCGGCGACCAGGTCCAGCTCCTCAGTAAGGATCTTCGACGCCTTCGCCAGAATGCGGGCCGCCTTCTCCAACTGCGGCAGCATCGCCAACCGATCCCTGTCCGACGCCCGGCGGGCCGGACTGATCAGCCGGTTCGCCATCAGCACCGCGAACAGGTCCAACGCGTCATCGACCGCCTGCGCCTCCAGCTGGCGCACCACCGCCGTCAGCAGGGCGCTCTGCCGCGGCTCCGGCGCCCGTTCGATCGTCTGCGTCTTGCTCAGCTGCCCGTACCGCGCGAGCGTGTTCAGCCGGTTCACCGGCACCGACGACAGGTTCACCCGCCCCAAGCCGAACGCAGAGATCTCCTCCGCACGCTCCATCGCCGTGGCCGTCGACTTCACCGGCGGCGTCCGCAGCCGCTCCAGCTCCGAGGCCCGCTTGCCCTCCGGCACGACCAGCAGCGTCTTCAGGGCCGGCACGAGCTGCGGGTCGGCACGGTGGGCGGCCCGGGCCACCGACTGGTACAGGCGCCGCTCGGCCGCCGTACGGGCCTCCGACACCTGCCGGGCCAGCACCGAGACACCCGGCAGCAGCACCCGGTGCCGGCGCAGCCACGTCACCGCGTGATTGAACAGTGCCCTATGCACTTACATACCGCCCTCTCACTGAGGTGGGGAGGGCGTAACGCGGCTCGATCGGTGCCGGGCCGAGGCGGCCTATCGGAGGCCGTGGCGGTCGAGGCGGTGGATGAGGCCGGGGCGGCGCTGGTAGTCCTCGCGCAGGCGGGCCAGGCGCTGGTGGAAGTCGGTGTGCTGTCGGGCGTGGGCGTAGGCGTCGCGCAGTTCCGCGAGGAGGCTGACGGCCTGGTCGTAGCGGCTGGTCTTCTTGGTGGCGATGTGCGCCTCGATCTGCTGCCAGACGGATTCGGCCTCGTCTGTGAGAGCGGTCAGATGCCGGGCGCGGGCGGTGGCCCGTTCGTGTTCGGCGTGCTGTCGGCGTTCGGTGCGCCGGGTGTGGGCGGCGTCCAGGAGGTGGGCGGCGGACCGGCGCCCGGGGACCGTGGTGGGGGCGTCGGCGCCGCGCAGGCGGTGCAGGAGTTCGGTGTGCAGCCCAGGTTCCGGGCCGAGGGCGAGCCGCAGCAGCAGAGCGTCCTTCTCCTTCTGGGGCATTGCGGCGATCAGCGGGGGCGAGTTCCTTCTTCGCAGGCCTGGTCGGCTTCTTGGATGCGGCGGGACTGGCCTGGGCCGCGACTGCCAGCAGGTCGTCGTCCGCGCGCAGGAAATCCGCGAGCGCCCGCTGCGGGGCGGTCAGTTCGCCGAGCCCGGCCGGGACGGGCGGTTCGGGACGGGTCCGGTACTCCTCTTCGTCGTCGTCTTCGAGTTCCGAGGCGGCGAGCGCTGAGAGCCAGGCCAGATAGAGGGGGCGCAGGTCGCCGGTGGTGAGTTCGTCGCGTACGCCGATGAGGGCGGACAGCGAGTCGTCGGCGCCCTCGATCCAGTCGCCGCCCTCGTCCTCGCTGGTCAGCTCGAGCAGGAGGTGGGTGCGGGTGGTCCAGGCCTCGATGTGGTGGTCGAGACAGTACGGCCGCGCCGCCGGCAGGGCCAAGGTCTGCTTGGGCAGGCGGAGCATCAACCGGTGGGTGCCCCAATTGGTCACGTACAGGTGGGCGTCGAAGTAGCGCTCGACCATTTTGCGCGGATTGGCGCTCAGGTCGCCCCAGTTGTAGGTGTTGGTGAAGCTGGTGGCGGTGATCCGGGCCCGGGTGGAGATGGCCCTCAGCTGCTCCTGTTCCTCGCGGCTGAGCGGCCGGTCGAGGGCCTGGAACTCGTAGTACTGGTACTCGCTCACACGGCGGACCCTATCGCCGGCGCGGGTGGGCTCGGACGCGGAAGGGCCACCGGCAGCGGAGCCGACCGGAGGCGGCAATCAAACGTCATAGGGTGAGCCGAGGTGAGCCGGGGCGGGGAGGAGTGGGCTGTGGCGGTGTGGACCGAGCGGGCGATGGAGCATGATGCAAGAACGGAGCTCGCGGCCGTGTTGCAACTGGTTGCCGCGGGCAGGCTGCGGTGCGGCGACAAGACGAAGCGCCCCTCCGCCGCCACCCTCCGCGCACTGGGCGAGGTCCTCACCGGCAGTGACTTCTACGAGGGCGAGGCGGTCAGGGCATTCGCCTGGCCGCTGCTGCTCCAGGCTGGCGGTCTTGCGGAACTATCGGGCGGCCGACTTGATCCTTGCGCGGCACCGAGGCGAACACATCCGCCACGAATAACACCAACTTCGCCCGGAACCGGCTCACTTCATGTGCGTCCACACACTCACCATGCTCCTGCACAGGCCCGACAGGAAGACCTAACGGAGGCCTACTAGATCCTGTCGTCACCAGCCGTCCCTCCTCAGAGCGTGCGGGAGTTCCACGACTGGGCCCGGGCGCGGAAGCACATCTCAGCCCTCGCACACCGATGGCAGGGCCCGCCCCAGCCCTTCCACGTGCAGCGTGTCCAGCCGGTGCCCGTAGGCCGACCATGCCGCCGCCATTCGCAAACGCGGGCCGCACGGAGGCCGCGCCCGCAGCCCCTCCGTTTCCCGCAATGCGGTCAGCAGTGCCGTGGTGATCCGGTCGAGCGCGGGTCGCACCTCCTTTACGAGGTCGGGCCGCTCGGTCGGCCGCTCCTCCGGGTGGGCGTCCCATCGAGCGTAGAGGCCGCGCTGCACCAACTTGTTGGCCTCGATCTGGTCGCGGAACACCGCGGTCACGGCGTCGGGGTTGAGCCCGAGGCCGACGGCCCTCGCGGCGACGTCGTCCAGGATCTGCCGCTCGCGCACCGGATCGTCGATGGGCTTGTCGGTGCCGTACTTGGCGGCGGCCACCTTGTCGGCCAGCAGCAGCCGCTCGGCGAACAGCTCGGTCACCGACCCGAGGCCGGGGGCGAGACTGGCAGCCCGTGCCGGAGTCGACGGCACCGCGGTGGCCGGGGCGGCGCCGGCGAGGGTGACGGCCGCCGTGGCGCAGACGGCGACGAGGGCGGACCGGAATATCGGGGGGCGCACGTGGGTTCCCTTCCTTGAGTGGAGCGGCGCCAGGTCGTCGCCCGCGCCGTGCAACACCGTATCGACCACGAGCCCGAATCGCCGCGTGAACCGCTGGGCAGCGCAAAGGAGTTGCGGCGTTCACGCGCCCCTGATCGTCTACGACCGCACCAAGACCTCGTCCGCCGGCACGTTGCCCCGGGTGAGGCGGTTCCGCTGCACCCGGAGGCGGTCGCGTTGACCGGGCACTGCGACGCGTTGGACGACTTCGGCATCGATGCCGAGGCGGGCGCCGTGGTCGAGCTGGACGGCGACCTGCTGCCCAGCCCATTCACACCGAAGGGCGAGCGTTCGGAGGGCCCGGCCTGGTACTTCACCTGGCCGCCCGAGAAGCTCGCCCATCTCCTGATCGCGATGGAGGAAGAGTCCTCCCTGACCGGTGCCGTCGTGATGGGTGAGGCGGTCCAGCAGTTACCGCCAGAGGCCATCGCTGAGCACGGCTACCCGGCCGCGGAGTCGGGTGTGCTGTGGGAGGAAGCCCGCGACGCCCACCTGGAGCGCCTCGGCGGCGGGCAGCCTCGTGTCGCCTGAGCACGGGTCGCGCCGGTCCCAGGTCGTCCTGGTGGAGCCCGCACTGAGCCGGCTGCCAGCGGCCGAGACGCACCGGCTGGATCGCGCGATCGTCGCGATCAGCGTCAACCCGGAGTTGGGCATCACCCGGGTGCCCGACACCCTGTTGCGCGACTACGTGGACGACGTCGACGGGGTCCGGGTGATCTACTCGAAGGCGGCAGCAGTCGTCGAACCTGCCGAGCAGCAGGGTGCGCGAAGCGGCGAGTGTGCCGGTGACCGCGCCGACGATCGCCTCGGTGGTCTCGCGCACCTTGTACTTCCGCCAACCGCGCACCGCAGGCTCGTACACGCTGTCCAACCGCTTGAAGAGCATGCCCTCCATTCCGACCGACGCCCACGTCAGCCACTCACGCACGGTGTCAGGGTCGGTGGTCGACGGGCACAGCACCCACGGGGCCGACAGCCGGCGCGCGGCGAACACGGACTCGAGCGCGGCCCTGCGCCGCCGATACGGCCATCCGGTCGTGTCGGTCCCGGACAGCCGCAGCAGATCGAACGCGACGAAGTGGGCCGGCCACTCGCCCGCGGCCCGGGCCGCCCTGGCGCCGCGCTGCTGAAGCCGGTTTTGCAGCTGCTCGAAGACGAGCCGTCCGGCGGTGTCCCATACGACCAGCTCGCCATCCAGCGCGGTCGCGTCCGGCAGCTGCGCGGCGCCGGCCGCAATCTCCGGAAACGCCGGAAGCATCTCGGTGCCGCGCCTGGAGCGCAGCACCACCCGGCCCGAGTCGACCGAGGCCAGGGCCCGGAAGCCATCCCACTTGGGCTCCGCCGCCCAGCCTGGCCGCAGCTCGGGCCCGGGCACGGGAGCGCTCAGCATGGGTTCCGGCGGCGTCCAGGTCACACCAGATCCCTTCCACCGGGCGCTCCGGTGCTGTCAGGGGTGAGGGCGGGCCCGACCACGAGGCCGACCACGCCCGGCGCGACCTCGACCACGGCTCCGGTCGGGCGTGTCCGAAGTGACACGCAATTCGAACAGGCGATCTAATATGAGTATGTACGTGACCGACTTCCCCGACGACCTGATGCAGACGCAAGCAGCCTGGAACGACACCTACCAAGCGCTCGCCGCGCCCCGCGCCCGCGACACCACCGCTCTGCGCCGCCGCCTGCTGCTTTTGTCCGTACGGCTGTGGTGGCACCCGTACTGGGAGACCGTCCCGTCGGTCCCCGCGGCGCGCTCCGAGCTGCGCCAGTTGGCCCGCCTCCACGGAGCCATCCGGGCCGCGTGACCGGACGCCTCGGTCGACCAGGAGCACGAGGTTGCGCCAAGGGTTGCGCCCATCTGTTGCGCTGGAGGTTGCGCCAAGGGTTGCGTTAGGTGTTGCGCGGCCCGCAGGACCGTCCCTGGCTTTGTTCATGTTCAGCGACAGCGTTTGTCCGCTGCTTTGGGCAACCGTTGGTGATCACTGACCGTTGGAATGTTCACGAGAAATAGCGGCAGCGCGTGGCGACGCCCTGAACGCCCCTTGTGGGGCGTCTGGGACACACGACAGCGCGGGCTGCCACAGGTCGGTGGCAGCCCGCGTCGGAGTTCGTCCGAACAAGATGTTCGGCTGCCCCACAAGGAGAGGGGCTCCTATGCCGGGCGTGAGTAGTTGCGGTACAGAAAGTGCCGCCGAGTCTTGCTGAGGTCGGCGAGTTCGTGACGCTTCAAGCTGCCGGGGACGGCGCTGGCGCGCAGTTCAGACCTCTGAGCGGTTACTGGTTCTCCGGGGGCAACCCGGCGTTCTGCCGGTCGAATGCCCGTTGGCGATCGGCGTACGACCGCTCTGTGTTGGCAGGCCCCGCCGTCCGGGTGGGCTCGGTCACCTGGTCTGTGCCGTAGACGTAGTGCGTGGACTCACTGTCGTACGTCGACTTGTACAGCTTGACGGCATACAGGTTCTGGTCGGCGTTCACGCACGTGAACTCACGCACAATCCCGTCGTAGTACATGCCGTTGCTGCTTTCGCGGTGGCTGACGATGCGCACGGCCCGATTCGGGTCAGGCTGGAGTTCTGCAACCGTGGCCACGCCGAACCTCCTTCACTCCGGGAGAAAGGTGGAGGAATTCCCCTTTCGTTACCCCTGCATGCTGGTCTTTGGTCCGCTACTCGTGAATTACTTGTCGGCTGGCAGGTCGATCGCCGGCGCTGCCATTGAGCGAGCACGCTGTCACGAAGTACAGACCGACGCCCTTGCGCCGGGTCTTTTCTCCCCGCCGTGACCACGGCCGCCGCGACCGGACCATAGCCAGCGTCGACGCTCGCCCGGCGAGCTGTCCGCAAAGCCCACGACCCTCGCGCCCAGTGTGATGGCCGAGCAAGACCAAGCCCTGCACGAGGCACTCAGCCCCTGACACTCCTGGCCGACGCGATCCGCCGGCAGCCCCGCCTTGCCGTACGCCGCACGCAACGCCGCCGCGGAGGCCGTCAGGATCCGCCGCAGCCTCGCGGAGACCGACCCCGGAACGCACCTCCCGCCCCTCGCTGCGGCGCTCAACGACCTCGCCAACAGGGAGATGGAGGAGGGCCACGCCGCCGCCGCGCTGGCGGCCGCCACCGAGGCCACGGAGCTCTTCCGCCGCCTCGCCGGAACCGACCCCGACCGCCACCTCGGCCAGCTCGCCACCACACTCAACAGCCTCGCCACCGTCCAGTCCCAGACGGGGAACCCGACCGGCGCGCTGGAGACCATGGGCGAGGCCGTGGAACTCATGCGCCACCTGTTCGAGCTCGATCCGGGGAGGTACCTCCCGGGTCTCGCCATGGTCCTGAACAACCTCGCCGTCCAGCAGTCGGCCGCGGGCGACCGGAGCGGGGCGCTCGCGTCCGCCGGTGAAGCGGGCGAGCACTACACCCGCCTAGCCAGGGCCAATCCCGCGGTCCACCTGGCCGGCCTCTGCAAGGCGCTCAAGAACTTCTCCAAGCAGCAGGCCGAGGACGACCAGGTCCACGCGGCGTGGTCGTCGGCCGCGGCGGCGCTGAGCGGCGACACCCTGGTGCAGGCGGAACCGAACGCCTGGTACGCCCACTGCACGGCCCTGCGCGGAGACCGGGAGCGGGCCGTGGCACTCCTGCGCTCCGCCGTGGCCGGCGCCGAGTCCGAGGACCTCGAACTCCGTTCCCGCATAAGGAAATTGATCCGGCAGGTGACCATGGACCTGGAGATCCACGACGAGGCTCTGCCCGGCTGGGCGACCGAATCCTTTGCCCCGGACACCGCAGGGCTGATCACTGCCTGGGCGACACGCTCCGGCTGGCCCGACGAGGAGGAGTTCCTGCGCGCCAACGCAGGCAGCCTGACGAAGCCCGAAGGCCGCGAGCAGCTGCGGCTCTTCGCGGACCTCTCCCCCCTGGACGACCTGCTGACCGATCTCATCGGCATGCTCGACGCGATCGACGCCCACGGCCTCACTGCCGTGATCGACGAGGGCCGCCGGCACCACGAGGCGGGTACCCTCCTGCAGTCCTGGATGGACACTCCCGACTGGTCCGACTCCTACGCCTTCCACGCCGCCCTCCGGGACCGGCTGCACCACCCCTACGTCAAATCGGTCCTCGCTACCGGGGAGGACCCACGCAGCCAGCAGCCCTTCGCCCGGCCGAGAGACTGCCCCTCGAAACGGTGTACGAGGTCGTCACCGACGCGGAGGCCGCCCAGGACCAAGCCCTGCAGGCGGTCGAAGCGGCGAACATCGACGCCCTGGACGCCATCGTCGGCTGCAACCACGGTCTGGCGGACACCTCGTCCGGCCGGCTGATCATCCTCGTGATCCTCATCGCGGGCAGTGAGGACGACACCGCCCGTCGGCTCGCTCCGGTCATCGTCGAACGCTCGGCTCCACTCCAACGCGAGGCCTTCGCCATCCACCTGCGCAACCTCGCCCGTCGACTGCCCGAACTGACCCCCCTGGCCCACGAACTGGCGGAGGTGATTCACCCGCACGGCGGGCGCGACTGACGGTCCCTGAACAGAGCGTGATCCATCCGAGTCGGGGCGGACGTCCACAGGTCGGGGTGGCTCTGGAGGTCACTCGTCGACGGACCGCCGGTTCAGCGGTGCTCCGGGTTCTCGAAATCGAAGCGGCGACCGGCGTCCCATTCGGAGCGCTGGTTGCCGTGGGCGGGGATGCCGCTGGCATCCTTCAGGAGCCGGGCCAGGTGCAGAAGGTTCCAGGTCATGAAGGTCGTGTTGCGGCTGGTGAAGTCGTTCTCCGGGCCGCCCGAGCCCGGATCTAGTGCCGCATCCGACAACGTCCGCCCTGTTGAGGTACCGACAGAGGTCGGGGGCGTGTGGCTCCGAAGGCCGGAAAAGGGGCGCGAGGCTGGATTTTGCGCCAGGGACGGTCCGGTGGCGAAATGGTCGACCCTCGATGTCGAAACCTGTCAGGATCCTCGAATGGAGATCCTTCGCATCGCTCAGGTCGAGGCGGTCAAGGCCGCCGGGTACCTCTTCGACTCCGCCCCAGGGCAGGAAGCGACTGAACGGTTCCTGGGGGATGAGCGCCATCACCTCCTGATCGCCTACGTGGACGACATCCCGGCGGGGATGGTCACTGGTGTCGAGATGACTCACCCGGACAAGGGGACCGAGATGTTCCTGTACGAGCTGGGCGTGGACGAGTCGTTCCGCGGGCGTGGCGTCGGCCGGGCTCTGGTGTCGGCGCTTGCGGACCTGTCGCGCGAACGGGGCTGCTACGGCGCGTGGACGATCACAGACGAGGACAACGGCGCGGCAATGGCGACGTACTGCCGTGCGGGCGGTGTCCCGGAAGCGCGACAGGTGGTGCTCACCTGGACGTTCGATCAGCCGTAGGTCGACGCGACGGAGCCGCTTCTCGCACTGGGCAGTTGGCGACCCGACGTCCGGCTGGCCGCCTGGGTGGCGCGGGTGGCCCGGTCTGGGGGGCCCGAGGTGGGGTGACGCGGAGCCGGTCGAGGCTGCTGGTGCCGCGGGTGATGCGGCGGGTCATCAGGGGTGAAAGCGCGAGGTTAACACCGCTGTCATGGCTGTCCGAGGCCGTCCTCGGGCGGATCTCCCCATGCGCCCCGGGTGCCTACCCACCCAAAATGGATCGCCGACGTCCCCGGATCCGCGCCATGTTGGCCCGGCCGGAGCTCGGCGCGTAGCGTTGGACAGGTGGATGCGTACCCCGTTGCCGTCATCGGTGCCGATGCTGACGTGCGCGGGGGGTGTTGGCGTCTCCTTCTGCGGTGGGGAAGTCGGAGTTCTCGTCGTTGGTGGTCGTGGTCTGGAACATCCAGGCGCCGTCGGATCTTGGTCGATCTTCTGTCCTACCGGGAGCTGGTCAGCGGAGTGCGCTGACCTCGGGTGCCGAGAGCGTTCGGGAGTAGACGTGGACGTCGGATCACCCCCGACCCTGCGACCGACACCTTTGCGGTTCACCACCCCGTCCAGGCTGGCTCAAGAAAACGGGGACACGGCCCGTTTCCCAGCAGTCGACGGGGTTCTTGACGAGCGGACCAGGGTGCTGGGTGAACACGTCATGTGCCTCGCACTCGTCCGCCTCCGATGCCTCCGCCGGGTCGGTGCCCGGGCCGGTTCCGTCGTCGAGTGGCGCCGGCGACGGGGCGGGGGAGTAGAGGCGGAGCCCAGAGGGGTCGGTCGGTGGTGGCGGCGAGTAGGGCCGGGAAGACCTCGCTGCTCACGTCCGTTGCGGCCGCCGGTGACGGGGTCGAGGCGGCAGTGGTTGCGGGCGCGGACTCCTCCGGGGATGCCTGCTCGGGTTCCTGCAAGCTGTCGAGCTCGTCCGGGACGTCTTCCCAGGGCCCCTCGGCCGGGTGGGATGCCTGCCCGGACACCTTCAACGCGGTGGTGATCTGCTGGTAGGCGGCGTGCTCGAGGCGTGGGACGGTGATGTCGGTGCCGGCGTAGTCGAGGTTTTGCGGCGTGCTGAGGGAGGCGTTGAGGATCTCCGCCTCGGGGAGGCGAGCGGCCGCCGTTGCTCAGGAGCGGTCTTTCTGATCAGTGGGCAGGGGGTTGTCCTGGGCTGATCAGTTTGGTGCCTGGTGGTGGTGGCGCTGTCAGGCTGGGTTGCTACGGCTCGGTGCCGGGGTTGAGTCCTGAGAAGTGGTGTACCGGTTCCCACCCGATCCGGGCGTTTGCCTCGGCTTCGGAGTGAGCGTCCGGATACAACGGACATGGATCCAGCCGGCGGAGAAGTAGGAACGGCTGACCAGCACACACGGCGGCGGCCCGCGAACACACCAGGTGTTCGCGGGCCGCCGCTTCAGGAGCACCAGAGGCAAGGAGAGAATCCGTGCCCCGCAGTCCCGACGACGACGCGCCTTGCCGTATGAGCAATGCCGATACGCAGCTCAGTGCCGATCAGCAGCAGGCCGCCGTCAATGACCGGACGACGCTGCGCGGCGGAGTGTGCACCGGCAATCCGAAACGTCGGCGTGAGCTCACAGCCACAACCGTCGGCACCCACCCTCGTGTCGCGGAGGGTGGCACCCGAGTGGGCCGGGAGCGTGTGTCCGGCGTGACGAAGGCCACGGAGGCGGAGGCCCTCCGGAGACCGGAGACTGCGCGAGCACGGCGCCGTTCCGCCCGGAGGAGATGCGCCGGAAGGTTGCACCCTTCTCGCCCGCGACGGGGTGCACGAGAGCGTCCGAACGTGCACAGGGACGCACGTCGCCACTGTTCGTCACCTGCGACCGGTCTCGCCTCCACGGATTCCGGCCACTCCGCCGTGCCCCCGGACGGCGCAGCGCCCGCCATTCCTCCCTGGTGCACGCCGCGAGGAATGGTGGGACGCCGCAGGAAGTGCGCCGTGGTGGATCGGGATCAGTCGGCCAGCCGGTTGATGGCGGCGGCAGCGATGCCTTCCATGTAGCCGGGGTCGTCGCTGGGCTGACCGGAGAGTTCGACGATGCCGAACCTGTGACCGCTGCGGATGACCGCGACACCGCCGGCGGCCCCGCCGTCACCGTTGAAGGCCGGGTACCACCTGCCCTCGCCGGCCTTGACGGTGAGCGTGTGCCCCTTGCCGTAGTACCAGTGACCAGCCGGCTCGGCCTGGCAGCCGCGCACCAACTCGTTGAGCTGCTTCTCGTACGAGGCCGCCGACGTATTGGTGGAACCGTCTGCGACGGATTCGGTCAGCAAGGTGTCCTTGGTGTCGAAGGTCCAGGTCACGTCGGCATAGGCGCTGGCCTTACCCTTGGTCAGCGTTCGCATCGTCTCCTCGCCGGAACACGCCGAGAGAGCCTGCTTCCCGGTCATGTCCACCGTCGCGCCGACCGGGGAGAGGCCCTGCTGGAAGAAGTCGTCGCGCTGGATCAGGTTACCGGCGCCGAGGCGGGGCTCAGCAGGAGTGGCGGTGGGCGCGGTTGCCGGCCGGTTCGGCGAGCCCGTGTCCGCGCCGGCGGCAGCGGGATGCGCGCCGATACCGACCGCGAGCAGGGCCGCACCGATGGAGGCTGCTACTCCTGCGGTACGACCGCGGCGCGAGAACTTCTTGCTGGCAGCTTGGTTGTCGAACATCTCATTCCCCTGTGTGGTCACCATGTGGCTTGGGTTCTCGTACAACCGGGGAGATGCACGGGGTACTGGAGATGTTGGACAGCGATCTGCTGCGATCGGTGTGAGCCGCCTCACCTCTGTCAGCGAGATCGGGTTGGTCTCAGAGCTGTGTGACGGCCGCACGGACGATCCGCGTCATCGCGGCCGTGTCCAGGCAGGCGTCGACCTCCAGGACCCCGTAGTGAGAGCCGTTCCAGAGTATGGCGATGCCTCCGCACGGTTCCTTGCCTCGTGGGGCGGTCCCTGTGGTGTTCAGGTCACCGTTGTAATAACCCAGCCAGCTTGCAGTGATACTCGGAGCGACATCGATCGTGTGCGTCGGTCCGTAGACCCAGTGGGTGGCCGGTTCGTTCTGGCACGGCACTTCCTCCAGCAGGAGGCGCTCGGTGAAGTTCTGAGCCAGGGCCGGGCTATGGGCGTCAGCGGCGACTTCGCGCGCGACCTGGTCCTCGATGTTCATCGCCAGCGTGGGGTCGCTGCTGTCCGCGTCCCTGGTCGTCATCAACCCGCGGAAGTATGAGTCCGACCCTCCCAGGGTCTCGCCGAGGGTCTTCTCCCCGGTGCAGGCCTCGTTGGCGTATCTGCCGTCCCCGAAGCGATCCCGCATGTAGATGTGCTTCGGGAATCCGGCCTTCCGGAACTCGGCCGCTGCCAACAGGTGCCGGCCCGTCATGGGTCCGCCGGCGGGCTTCGGCGCGTCGGAGCCGTTACCCGGCGAGGACGTCACAGCGCCCGGCGTCACTGCCCGAGTGATCGGAGCAGAGCGAGCGGGCAGGACGAACCGGCCGGTCAGCAGGCCGAGCCCGATGGCCACCAAAAGGATGACGACGACCGTCCGAGCTCGCACGGCAGTACCTCCCGGCTCCTACTCAAGCTGAACTGCCGGTTGACACCGGAGCGTTGGAATGTCTTAGAAGCCGCCGCCGAGGCGGTCCCGCATGAAGCGGCGAGCCTGGTGGATGCGGTCCTTGACCGTGCCCAGGGGAGCGCCGGTGATCTCAGCGACCTGAAGATAGGTCAGGTCTCCCAGATCGCGCAGCACGAAGGATTCCACCAGGGCCGGATGCCGCTCCTCGAGCGCGGCCAGCGACTCCATGAGATCCAGGCGGGTACCCGCGATGACGCTTGTCGTTCGAGGGTCGACGCCCTCGGGAAGGACCGCGTGACTGTCCTCCGCGCGCCGGCGCATCGAGCGGTACGTGGCCCTGGCGGCGTTCGAGGCGATCACTGTCACCCACCCGAGGAACGAGCCCCGTCCGCTGTACTCCTGCAGATGTGTGCTGATGGACAGCAGAGCGTCCTGCGCGGCCTCTTCGGCGTCGGCGTGGTGCGGCAGGAACCTGGAGCAGCGGCGCATGACCGTGGGGCGAAGCTTGACAAGGAGGTGGTCCAAGGACGCCCGGTCACCTGCCCGGGCGGAGGCCACGAGTCGTGCCAGCTCGTCCTCGTCGATCACCTTGCTGTCCCCCGTTCTCGTCCGACCTGAAGTCCGCCTGGCCTCACCGCGGTTGGCCCGGACGCTTCCGGCAGAATGTTGCCACATGCAGAAGCTGGGCCGTTATCTCCTCGAGAACAGGCTGGGAGCCGGTTCGTTCGCCACCGTCTGGAAGGCGTACGATCCGGAGCTCGACACGGACGTCGCGGTCAAGGTGCTGGCCGACAACTGGGCGTCGAACGCCGACGTACGGGAACGATTCCTGGCAGAGGCGAGGCTGCTCCGCAAGATATCCAGCCCACGTGTCGTACGCGTTCACGACGTCGGTGTCCAGGACGACCGGCCCTACTTCGTCATGGACTACGTCCGGGGCGGCACGCTGGCCGAGAAGATCGGGCACTGCCTGCCCGCGGAGGCACTCCATCTGGCAGCCGAGGCCGGATACGCGGTTCAGGTGCTTCATGACACCGGCGTCGTCCACCGCGACATCAAGCCGTCGAACCTCCTGCTCGACACCGGCCGCACGCCCACTGCCGTACTTGTCGCAGACCTCGGCAGCGCGAAGCGAC
Source organism: Streptomyces sp. NPDC046931 (assembly GCF_040644655.1). Taxonomy (NCBI): domain Bacteria; kingdom Bacillati; phylum Actinomycetota; class Actinomycetes; order Kitasatosporales; family Streptomycetaceae; genus Streptomyces; species Streptomyces sp. NPDC046931. Next base: position 63,637 of record NZ_JBEYWX010000023.1, on the reverse strand, counting down.
TCGCTGACGCGTCGGGGTTGACCGTGACCACCGGTACTCCGGCGTACATGGCGCCCGAGCAGGCCTTCCAGACCGGCGGGTTCGATGGTCGAGCCGACGTGTACGCCCTCGGTGTCGTGACGTTCGAACTGTTGACCGGCATGAAGCCGTTCGGTTTGGGCGGTCGTCTCACCCTCACACCAGAGCAGGCATCGACATCTTTGCCGCCAAGGATTCCCAGGGAGCTGGGGGTTCCGAACGGCGTCGACACACTTCTTCGTACCGCGCTGTCCGTCGATCCCGAGGACCGACCGCAGACCGCGCAGGCGTTCGCGGACGCGCTGCTGTCACGGGGAGGAGGGGAGTGGGTGCCGACCGCGTCTGCGCGGCCCACACGCCTTGCGGTTTCGCTTGCGGCGGTCCTCGTGTACCTGGTGACAGCGGTGCTGACCTGGTTGCTCCGCTGAACGCGGATTCCCCGTCGGCGTGCAGATCCGAAGAGCAGGCGAACATGCCGTTGCCGAACACTGTCGCGAGCGCCTCGGGAGGCGTGTCGCCCAGCCAACGTCGCCATGCCTGACACGCCGCAAGCCGGCGTGCCACTCCGATGCCGCATTCGATCACCCGGCTGGGCGGTGCCGCCGGGCCCGCCCGGGCCGATGCGCATCGAGCGGGGCGAGTCGGCCGGAAGGGGATTTCCCGGGAGGTCGCATCGACGCCCGCGCCTCAGGCGGGCGCCACGGCTACAGACCCCCTTCTTCAGCCTGGCCCAGCGGCGAGGGTTTCGTGAGTACCTGACCGGGCTGCTGGCGCCGCGGGAGCGGAACAAGACCATCACCTGCCTGGCGGGGGCGGAGCCGGTGGCGGGTGCGGGGATGCCGGGGGTGCAGCGGCTGCAGTTCTTCCTGTCCGAGTCTCCCTGGGAGGCCGAGCTGGTCAACGACCGGCGGCTTGAGCTGCTGCGTGAGGAGCGGGTATGTCAACTTAACGGCCCTGTCTCACATTCGGTGGTGACGGAGAGTCGTGAGGGTCGTTGACTTCGCGTGAAGGATGTCAACGAGCTTGCGCAGATGGTGTTTTCGGGGCTGTTCCCGCTGGTCATAGAGGATGTGACCGACGAGGGTGAGCGGATCGTGGTGCAAGCTCGGACGCCGACGGAAGCCGCGGTCTGTCCGGTGTGCGGGGAGCCGTCCGGGCGGGTGCACGGCTATCAGCTGGGCGGCTTGGTCGCATGGACGATGGCGGAGTCCATGCCGTAGGCGAGCGGGTGGGTCGGGGTGATCTGGATGTCGGTGAACCCGGCATCCTCCTGGCCGGTGCGGTATTCGGTGAAGGGCAGTGCTGTTCGGCGCGACGGCCCTGGGGCGGCGACCGCTCTCGCGGTGGTCGGTGTCGTCCATCGCGGCGCCACCAATGGGCGGGGCCGGACGGGGTACTCGTGTCTCCCTTTGACCGACCGCGAGAGCCGAACGGAATGCCAGTTGATGAACGCGCAAGACGCCGGGAAACTGCTCGATGGACTGACTGTGGACGCCAGTCGGCGGGAGCAGCCGATCGTGCTGGACGCGGAGGGACGCCCCATCCGGACGTGGCGAGAGAACTACCCCTACGAACGGAAGGTGGGACGCCAGGAGTACGAGCGTGCCAAGCGCGTGCTGCAGATCGAGCTGCTCAAGCTCCAGCGCTGGGTCAAGGACACCGGCACGCGCGTTGTCGTCGTGTGCGAGGGACGTGACGCGGCGGGCAAGGGCGGCACGATCCAACGGCTCACCGAGCGGCTCAACCCGCGCGGCGCACGCGTGGTCGCCTTGGACAAGCCCACCGAACGTGAAGCGGGCCAGTGGTACTTCCAGCGGTACGTCGCGCAGTTGCCGACGGCCGGGGAGATCGTGTTCTTCGACCGCTCCTGGTACAACCGGGCCGGTGTGGAGCGCGTGATGGGCTTCTGCTCCCAGGAGGAGTACGAGCTGTTCCTCGCCCAGTGCCCGACCTTCGAGCGGATGCTGGTCGACAGCGGTACCGTGCTGGTGAAGTTCTGGTTCTCGGTGTCCCGTTCCGAGCAGCGCACACGCTTCGCGATCCGGCAGGTCGACCCGGTGCGCCAATGGAAGCTCTCGCCCACCGACCTGGCGTCCCTGGACCTCTGGGACGCCTACACCGAGGCGAAGGTCGGGATGTTCCGCGCCACGGACACCTCCCACGCCCCCTGGACCGTCGTCAAGAGCAACGACAAGCGGCGGGCCCGACTCGAGACCATGCGAAGTCTGTTGTCGCGCATCGACTACGCGAGCAAGGACCACGAGGCGGTGGGCACACCCGACCCGCTCATCGTCGGCGCCGCCGACACCCTTCTGGAGCCCGGTGAGGAGGACACCACGCTCTCGCCCACGCCGCTCTCACCCGGTCTCGGCGTCCCCGGCAAGCACCCCGGCAGCGCCTGACCCTCACCCGTCCGGGGCCCGTCCGACACCGCAGGCCCTGACGCCTCTCGGCCAAGGCCGGCGGGGTTCATGCTCCGTAGCGTCTGCGCACGCGGTGCCCTCACCGCCGCCGCCGCTCGCGTCCGGCCCACCGCCCGCACCGCCACCCCGCTCGAGTCGGCGTGGGACTTGCCCGCCGGCCGAGCTGATCGCGACCGGCCGCCTAAAACCCCACCTCCGCGACATCACCGCCTGCGCCGCCGCCTGCTGCGCCTGTCCGTACGCCTGCGGGACGGCGGTGCGCTGCGAGCTGCGCCAGATGGTCCGGGCCCAGGGAGCCGGCCGGGCCGCGTGACCTGCCGCTACGGTGGATCAGGAGCACGGGGTTGCGACAAGGGCTGCGTTTGGCTGTTGCGCTGGAGGTTGCGACAGGGGGTGCGCCTACTGTCGCGCGCCCCGGAGGACGGCTCCTGGACCCGCGCAGGTCACCACACGGTTTCGTCGTGGTCGGAGCCCTGACATCCCCGTCGCGGCCGCCTTTTCACCCATGTCCCCTGGAGTGGAGGAGTAACGACGTTGTGAACGAAATCGGGTGGGGTGTCTTGGTCGAGGCCCGAGGCTTCTGGTGCCCGCGCCGCGTCCACTGCTGGGGGCGGTGATGGTGCACTGAGGCCTGGTGGCTACTCTCGTCTCTCCGTCGATCTGGAGTGGAGGGGAGCAGGCTGTGCGCAGTGCCGCCGTGACGCCCGAGGGCGGCCAGATCCGCTGGGTTGAGCTACCGGGACAGGAGCCGTCCCGCGTCTACGTCCATGGTCTGGGCGCCACGTCACCGGCCTACTTCGCGGAGGTCGCGGTTCATCCTCTGCTCGCCGGACGTCGTTCGCTGTTGATCGACTTGCTCGGGCACGGCATCAGCGACCGGCCGACGGACTTCGACTACACCCTGGAATCCCACGCCGATGCCCTTGCCGCGGCCCTGAACAGCGCGGGTGTCATGGGCGCCGAGCTGATCGCGCACAGCATGGGTGGCTCGGTGGCCATCGTCCTGGCCGCCCGGCACCCCCATCTGGTCTCCCGCCTGGTCCTGGTCGATGCCAACCTTGACCCGATCCCGCCCGCACCGGGCGCCACGGGCAGCAGCGGCATCGCCGCGTACTCCGAGGAGGAGTTCCTGGCGGGTGGCTGGGAAGAGATCCGCGAACGGGCTGGTTCCCACTGGTGGTCCACGATGCGCCTGGCAGGCCGGGAGGCCCTGCATCGCAGCGCGGTCCACCTCACCCGCGGCACCGTCCCCACCATGCGTGAGCTTCTGCTGGACCTGAAAATCCCCCGCACCTACCTGCTGCCCGAGGCCGACGGCCCGCTCCCGGGAATCGATGCGCTCACCGAAGCCGGGGTGGCCGTGGTCTCCATCCCGGACTGTGGGCACAACATCATGCTGGACAACTCGGAAGGCTTCGCCCGCGCCACCGCAGCGGCGCTCTGGGACCACAACCAGCGATAGCGCCCAAGTGGCCCGTAACGCGGAGAGAGCCGCGCGGGTTCCTCCTGTGTGATGACGAAGGAATGGGCCCGTGCGGCCCTGTCTCATCCTGCCTTCACCGGCATCTGCCGTGCACATCTCGGCGGTTTGATCGACGAGCTGGCCGGGCCGTGGACCGCGCGCTGTGAGTCCGCACTGCACGAGCGGCGCGGCGGCAACCGCAGGCAGCGGCCTGGTGCCGGGCCGAAGCACGACCTCGTCTTCACCGACCGGGTGTTGGTCACCCTGGTCCACCTGCGTCACCAACTCCCGCACGCCGCCCTCGCGGAGCTCTACGGCCTGGAGCGGTCCACCATCACCAGGGCGATCGGCGAGATCCGTCCGCTGCTGGCCGCGCGGGGCTTCGCCGTCCCCGACCGGCCGGGGCTTGGGCTGCACACGCTGGCCGATGTCTTCGCCTACGCCGCAGCCGAAGGGATCACGCTCCGCATCGACGGCACCGAGACCCAGGTCCGCCGCCCCAGGGCCCACCGGCCCGGCCGTTGTGCGTTCGTCTCCGGCAAGAAGAAGCAGAACACCATGAAGACCGCCACCATCAGCGACGCCCGGGGCCGCACCCCGCGGTCCGGGGCCGACCGGCCCGGAAGAATGCACGACCAGACCGCGATGCGCACCGAAGGCATTGCCGAACAGCTCCGCCTCCACCCGGACGTGAGAGCCGAGGTCGACGAGGGCTACCGGGGCCTGGCCAACGAGTTCCCCGACCAGATCTCGGCACCGCCGAAGAAGCCGAAGGACTTGGAGGGCATGCCGCTGACCGAGCGGTACGGATGGCGTGAGATGCGCCGCCGCCAATCGTCATGCCGGATCTGTGTCGAGCACGCCAACGCTGAGCACCTGCAGTGGCGCCCCTTGCAGCGGTTTCTCGGACGTCGCGAGCATTACCCGGCCACCCACCGTGCCATCGCCGGCCTGGTCTCCGGCCGCGCCGCCCAACGTGCCACCCACCGCAAAGCGAGCACCGCACTCGTGCCCGTCACCCCGACGACCCGCTGAATCACCCACCAGCCGAACCCCCCAGGGCTTCGGCGTAGTCGGCGGGCGCCCGTTTTGTGATCATGCGAGGCCGAGGAGCGCGAGGGGTCGGCGGGCGTCGCGTGCATTGCGGCGGAGGCTGGCGGCGATGTTCTTGACGCCGCTCAGCCGGAGGGCGCCGACGACGAGGTTGCGCCAGGTCGCCATCGCGCGGGGTGCGTTGCCGGTCCGCAGTTGGGAGGCGTCCTCGGCGAAGGTGGTGTCGCGGACGTGGTGCAGGGCCTCGATCTTCCAGTGGTCGCGGATCAGTCTCGCGAGTTGGAGTGGGGTGGCCTGTTCGGCGGTCAGGCTGGTGACCGCGTAGACGGTCGTGATGGTGGTCTTGCCGGTCTTGCGGTCGGTGCGGCGGCGCTTGATCTGGACGGCCTGGCGGGCACCGGGGAAGAGCAAGTTGTTCACGGTGGCGACCTTGATCCGGCGGATCTCCGCGCGGCCGTGGCCGGTGCCCCGGGTGCGGCCCTGGAACGGGATGTCCTGCCAGGGAAGGGACTTCAGCTGCTTGCGCAGCTTCTTCTGGTTGCCCTTGACGATCGCGATGTAATGGGCCCCGCGGCCCAGGAGGTAGGTGGCGTGCTCGCGTTGCGTATGGAGCGCGTCGCTGGTGACCACGGTTGTGGCCAAGTCTGCGACGGTGTCGAGGAGCGGCTGGAAGCGGGTGACCTCACCGGTCTTCTCGCCCACGTCGAGCTGGGCCAGGACCAGCCCGGTGGTGTGCTCCACCGCGGCGAGCAAGTGGATCCTCCGTCCCCGGGCCTTCGCCGCGCCGCGCAGGGACTTGCCGTCCACAGACAGGCCGCACAGCCCGGTGCTCTCGGGCCGACGGTCGGCGAGCCATCCGCCCACCGCCCGGTCCAGGGCATCACCGTCGATGTGGGCGAGCAGCCGGCGGACTGTCGCCTCCGAGGGCACCAGTCTCCGGGGCAGTACTGGATCGGGGCGCACGCCGAGTCGCTCCAGCACGTGCGGCGGGGCGTCCCCGATCCACTCGCCGACTGCCAGCAGCGAGGTCGCGCCGGTCAACACCGCGCACGCGGTCAGCGTGAGCACGATGGCCAGGGCATGGCGCACACCGCGCGGATCGCGCGGATCTGGCACCTGAGCCAGCCGCTCCAGCAGGCCGGGCACCTCCCCGGGCCCGACGTCGGACTGCTCGCGGAGCCGGTCAAGGGCAGGCGGAATCGGGGATGATGCGTCGGCAGGCACGGTCTTCCAGGCAGGTCACGGGGCGTAGAGGACCCCATGAGCACGGGAACCTTACCGGCATCGTCCCCCGGGTCACAGCAATGACGCACCCTGGCCTGCCACCCAGGTCTGCCAGACACGACGGGTGTTCGGGAGGTCAGGGCGGTCAAGGAGCCAGAACACATACCCGGCATGGCACCGGGCCCACGGACTGTCCGAATCGGCTGCCCGATCGAGCCTGCCCCGTAGGTCAGCGCTGTCGACAGCCCGGGCAACCCGCACGTATTCGCGATCCTTGCAGCGATACGCCCGGCTGACGACGATCTCGACCAGGTCGGTGAGCTTCGCCTTGATCACTTCCTCCTGGCGAGCACGGGCCACCTTTCGGATCAGGCTCTGCTTCGTACCCCACGCCTTCGCGTGCTGCGTCCACTCCAGCGGGTACCTCGCCTCCCACTCCAGGAACAGCAACACATAGGGCAGCCCCGGCCACGCCGCCAGATCCCCGTCCACAGGGCCACCCCACACCCCATCAGGCAGCGAACGCCTCTGGGCTTGCTGATACCTCCGACGCGCCTGCAGAAAGGCCGGCTCCCGGTACCGCTCGTCCGCTCCCAGGGGACGCGTCAGCAGCCACATCTCGTTGGACCGGGCGAGCGCGTCCGTGACCTTCCTCTGGGCCTCCGCCAGATGGACGAGCGCTGCACCTCTCGCAGCCGGATCCTCCGCTATAAGCCCGAACGCCCAACCCAGTCGCTCAGCCCATGCGCAAGCGTCGTCCGCATCTGTACCTGCCTCTTCAGCCACGCACGGGATCATCTCCTAGCGCAGTCGGCTCGCTCCACCCGACGGTGCGAGGGAGACGCAAGGGCTCCGGGGCGCAACGGACATGAGCAGGAACTTCCCGCCCTCCCTCTCATCATTCCAAATGATCACGAAACGGATGCCTCCCGACTACGCTGAAGCCCTGCTTCTCAGGCATAGGCGGGATCCAGCCATTTCTCTTCGAGTGAGTACGGCTCACATCCTCGCTTGGGACACAGTGCACACACAGAAACTCCATGCAGCATCAGGTAGCCAGGGCCTCGAATGTCGCTGATTCGATAGAAAGAGGTTTCAGGCCAAGGTCCGCATAGGTAGTTCGAATGTCTGTACGGACGCGCGTGCAACACCGTATGGTGGCGCCGCGCTTGGCGGGAACCTGACCATTCCCTTCTGCCTTCGCGCATATCAATCAGCGACCGGGAGGACCGTCGTTGCTCACGGGGGAGGAGGGGTGCGTCTGCCATGCAGTCGCATCGGGGATCTGCGCACGTCAACTCAGCCGGTGACATGAAGTTCTGAACCGCCTTCAGATTCGCACTCACCGAGGTTCCCCATCCCGGCCGCCCTCACGGCCCGGCGTCACCCCTTTGAACGTAGAAAGGGATGCTTCTTGCAGCCCAGACCATGGTTCCGCGTGCCCGGGTCACGCAGACCCGGTAGAGCGGGAAAGCTCACCACCGCCATCACCTCCGTCGCCACGCTGGCACTGCTCACCGGCCTCGCAGTCCAGCCCGACCTCGCCACGAGTCTGGCCGGCGCCCACTCCAGCGACCGGCCGGACGACTGGTACGAGACCACCGGCGACGAGCAACTGCGCTTCGACCAGTGCCTGATGGCCGACGGGCTGCGCCTTGGCGGCCCGCGCATGTACACCTTCGCGCAGAACGCCCTTACCGCTCTTGCCCCCATACATCGCACGCGCACACGACGCCCGGCTGCGTGAGATCGTGCAGCGCGCAGCCGAGGGCGTGAGCCAACTGGCCGTGCTGGTGGGAGAATCATCGTCGGGCAAGACTCGGGCTTGTTGGGAAGCCGTGCAGGCGCTCCCGGGAAAGTGGCGGCTATGGCACCCCTTCGCCCCCAGCCGGCCCGAAGCCGCCCTGCGTGACCTGGGCCACGTCCGCCCCTGCACCGTCGTGTGGCTCAACGAGATCCAGCACTGCCTGCTGACGGCAACCAAGACACTCGGTGAGCGCGTCGCCGCAGGACTGCACTTGCTCATGCACGACCCCGAGCGGGCTCCCGTGCTGGTGCTCGGAACAGCCTGGCCCGAACACTGGGCCACCATCACAACCCCGCCCAGAGTCAAGGAAACGGACCAGCACCCCCAGGCCCGTGCCCTACTCACCGCCACAGGCACAGCCATCGTCGTGCCTGACCGATTCAGTGAAGCTGACCTGCGGTCTCTGCAAACAGCGGCGTACAACGACCCGCGCTTGGCCTACGCCGCCCAGCATGCAGAGCAAGGGCACATCACTCAATACCTGGCCGGTGCACCAGCCCTAATCGACCGCTACCGGACCGGCCCTCCGGGCGCGAAGGCACTGATTGAAGCAGCCATGGACGCACGTCGTCTCGGGCACGGCCCAGCCCTGCCCCTCACTCTGCTCGAGGCCGCCGCCGACGGCTACCTCACCAACCACCAGCGCGACCTGCTGAGCGACGACTGGTTGGAACGTGCCCTCGCCTACGCCGCCGCTCCTCTATATGGCATCCGCGGCGCGCTCACGCCTATCCGCCCTGTCGGCGCTCAACCAGCCCTTGCCCACCCCCACTATCTGCTCGCCGACTACCTTGAGAATTACGGCCGCACCGTCCGTGGCAGCACCCCGGCCCCCGCTTCTCTGTGGACAGCCCTCACCGACCACGCCAGCCGCACCGACCTCCCCACACTCGCCAGGTCTGCTAGTGACCGTGGTCTGATGAAGCTGGCCGTTCAACTCTGGACCGTAGCCGCAGCCGCCGGTGACTCAACGGCATGCCTCCGGGTGGCGAAAACCCTGATAGAGGCAAGCCGCGAAGAGGAAGCACTGCCGTGGTTCCAACGCGCCTGCGAGCTGTACTCCGAGGCGCCCGAAATGGGTCGCCCCGGGCTGCTGTATTGGGTGTGGAACCGGCTGGTGCACGCTGGATATCCTCAAGTTCCATGGGTCGATGACACCGTGTGGAAAAGGAGCGTCGCGGCGAACGGCGGTGAGCTGATTTTGCCGGCAACCGTCGGCCAACTCCAGGAAGTAAGGGGGACGGAGGAGGCGCTTTCCTGGCTACGCGACGCCGGTGAGACAGGCAACACCTACGCAACCCGCACCGCCGTGGAAATGCTCATCCAAGCCGGCCGCACCTCCGAAGCCCTCAGATGGATTCAGCATGCCGCCGAAAGCGGGCATCCTGAAGCGGCATCCGAGGCGAGCTTCGCTGGCGCCGAGGTACTGAAGGAAGCTGGTCGCATCGACGAAGCCCTCACCTGGTACCAGCGCGCCGCCGATGGCGACCACCAAGTATGCGCATTGGAGGCTGCGTACAAGGCGGCCGAGATGCTGAAGGAAGCTGGTCGCATCGACGAAGCCCTCACCTGGTATCAACGCGTGGCGACCACTACTGGGCTACCCCAGTGGCTTCGCGACATGTCCGCCGGAGCGGCCGGCGCGGCGGCGGACATGATGCAAGAGGCAGGCCGTCCAGAAGACATGCCCGTCTGGTTGTGGCAGCGTGCCGAGGCCGGCGACATCTACACCATGATCACGCTTACCACAGCGCTGGAGGAGGCGGGCAGGAACGATGAACTGATTGCCTGGTTGCGGAACCGCGCGGAAAGCGGAGACCCACTGGCCATGTATACGATGGCTCGCGGTTCTATCTTTGGCCATGCCGAGCAAGCCGAAATCTGGATTGACCGCGCCATTGCATACCTGCAGAGCGTAGACGGTGAGCACTCCTTGCGTCAGAGGTTCAAGGAGTGGGGCGGTGACGAATTTTCGGACGGGTTTACGGCACTAGACCTGGCGGTTGAGCTTCTGGAAGAAAGCGGCCGCGCCGACGAAGCTGACGCCTGGATCCGGGACCGCGCCGAAGCAGGCGACCCTATCGCTGCCAAGAAATTGGCCTCGAGGCTGAGGGTAGCGGGGAAAGCCGCCAAAGCGCTTGCCTGGTATCAGCACGCTGCGGAAGCCGGTGACCACTCCGCGGTGACCGACATAGCCGACACTTTGGGGGAGATGGGCCGCATTGAAGAGGCCATACGCTGGTACCAGCGCGCCGCAGAAAGACAACAACACTCCCTGGCCACCCACGAAGTCGCCGCGCTACTCGAGAAAGAGGGTCGCCTCCACGAGGCGAGGCGATTCAAACAGTACGGGTTAGCACCCGACGGCTCGCTTTCCAAACAGTGGGAGGTGCTGCCACCCCGGTAGGACGGGCCTTCCCCCAAGGCCGGGGAGTTAGCCTGTTTGTGGTGGTGGCAAGGGGGTTGAGGTCCAGGCAGTGGCTGCGTAGAGGCCGGGCGCGAGTTTGTGGATGAGCCCGGTGTCGGCCCATCGGGAGAGCTGCCGATACATGATGTGCGGGGTGATGTCGCCGAAGTGGGCGGCGATCTCCGCGGGTCTCCATAGGCGCGTCGGGTCGTCCTGCAGCAGGGCGAGAGTCCGGTGTCGTCGGCGCTGGGCTGGGGCGGTGTAGCGGTCGTCGCGGGAGGCCGTGGGCAAAGGCGGCTGTTCGGGGCCGGGTTCGAGGACGGTGACGGTGAGGTCGGTGATGGTGCGGCTGTGATCGGGACGGCCGTCGTCGCGTCGCTCGCTGTAGCGGGGCATCGGGGACTTGACCTTGCGGGTGGGTGATGGCGATATTTGAAAATCCCCACCCGGTGCTCACGGGTTGGACGGACCTGCTGAGTTGATTCCCCACCCGCCAGGACGAGGTAGCAGCCGTTCAACGAGCTTCTGGCCGTGAACGCGGGCGCTGCGCCGGACGGCGGTCGGCGAGGGGCTCACCACTGGGTGATAAGCGGCGTGTCCGGTTCGTGCTGCCTCCAGTCTTCGGTGAGGCGGATGAGACGGGCGGGGGCGGCGATGCCGCGCACCGTTGCGATCTTGCCTCCTGCGATGTCGAACGTCACGGCGCCGATGACCCGGTCGCCGATCACGAAGAGGATGGCGGGGGCGCGGTTGACGAGTGCGTAGTGGACGGCGGGCGTGCCGCCGGCGAGTCGCCGTTTCGCGGGTGTGGGTTTGAAGCCGGCCCGTGCGACGGCGGCGATGCGCTGCGCGGTGTCGAACTGCAGCAGCTTCTCGGTCAGGCCGGCGCCGTCGGAGATCGCAGTGGCGTCGTCGGTGAGCAGCGCGACCAGCCGTTCGGTGCGGCCCGAGGAGGCGGCGGCGAGGAACTCCTCGACGATCCTGCGGGCGGCTGCTGGATCGAATTCCTCTTCGCCGCCGCGGCGCGCACCGGTGATGCGGCGTCGGGCCCGGTGGAGGTGCTGCTGGCTTGCGGACTCGGTGAGGTTGAGGATCTCGGCGATCTCGGCGTGACTGTGGGAGAACGCTTCGCGCAGGACGTAGACGGCCCGCTCGACGGGTGACAGGCGTTCCATGAGCGTCAGTACGGCGAGGGAGACCGATTCGCGCTGCTCGAAGGTGTCGGCCGGTCCGAGCATCGGGTCGCCGTCGAGGAGCGGTTCGGGCAGCCAGGCACCCGCGGTGCGTTCGCGGCGGGCCTGCGCCGAGCGGAGCCGGTCCAGGCAGAGGTTGGTGACGACCTTGGTCAGCCATGCTTCCGGCACCTTGATCCGCTGCCGGTCGGCGGCTTGCCAGTGCAGGAACGCGTCTTGCACGGCGTCCTCGGCATCGACGGCGGAGCCCAGCAGCCGGTACGCCAGCGAGGCCAGCCGGTTCCGGCTGGCCTCGAACTGGCTGATGTCGAAGCGATCGGTCGCGGTGTTGTCCACTCGGATCACCCTAGGCGGCTACGCGAGGCGTCTTGTCGGCGGACGCGTGCGGCGCAGCGGCCAGGCGGTGCTTGCGCTTGGGCAGGCCGAAGGTCGGGTGTGAGGTGGTCCACAGCGACATCTTGAGGATGGCCGCCTTGATCCACGCGGCCTTCTGGCCGCCCACGTACTTCGGCTTTGCCTGCCCTTCGTCGTCGACCATCTGCAGGATCCCGTCCCGCCGCCCGAGGCTGATGTGGTTGCCCAGGTACTCCAGCTTAGTGTTCGGGATCTTGCGGCCGGTCAGACGTCCCACGATCGCGGCCGTGGCCTGCATGCCGGTGTAGCCAGCCGAAGCGCAGGACATCGGCAGTGGGCGGCCGTTGTCACCGACGGCGTAGGCGCTGTCGCCGGCGGCGTAGACGTTCGGGTGCGAGAGGGACCGCATGGTGCGATCGACGACGATCCGACCGTTCTCGGTGACCTCCAGCCCGCCAGCGGCAGCGATGCGGCTGACCGCGAACCCGGCCGTCCACACGGTTGCGTCGGACGCCAGGGCGGTGCCGTCGGCGCATAGCACCCGCGCCGCCTCGACGGCTTCGACCTCGGTGTGCTCCAGGACGGTGATGCCCAGCCGATCGCAAGCCTGACGCAGGTGGCTGCGGGCTCCGACGGAGAGGGGGGCGCCCAGCTTGCCGCGGGCAACCAATGCCACCGACAGGCCGGGCCGCGTTTCGGCGATCTCAGTGGCGGTCTCGATGCCGGTCAACCCGTCGCCGACGACCAGCACACGCCCGCTTTCGCCCTGCCTGCCCAGGCTGTCCAGGCGCTCGCGCAGGCGCAACGCCGAGGGCCGGCTGGCGACGTCGAAACCGTGCTCAGCCGCGCCGGGGATACCGTGGTCGGCACTGTGGCTGCCAAGCGCGTAGACAAGCGTGTCGTAGCCCAGCTCGCCCTCGCCCTCGGCGTCGGCCACGGCGACGACCTGGCGCTCGGGGTCGACGGCGGTGACACGGGCCAGGCGCAGCCGAACCCCCGTGCCCGCGAAGACGTCGGCGAGCTGGGGAGCGTCGATCTCCCGGCCGGCCGCGAGCTGGTGCAGCCGCAGCCGCTGGACGAAGTCCGGCTCGGCGTTGACCACGGTGATCTCGGTGTCCGCCGGGGACAACCGGCGGGCCAGGGTCCCGGCCACGTAGGACCCGGCATAGCCGGCGCCGAGGACGACGATGCGGTGCTTCATGTCTCGCTCCTGTCGGTTGGCTTACTCCCGGCGACTTGAGCGGGACAGCCTCCCGATTGCTGACAGGAACCGCGTGTGACATGGGTCACGGACCGGGAGGAGCGATCCTCGGCCAGGGTCTCGGACCAAAAATCGTTAGTTCGGAGAACTCGCTGCACCGTGCCGTTGTCCGGCGATGGCGCGTCCCGAGCGCAACAGTGACGGGTGGGCGAGCAGGTCCCGATCGTGTACCCCTGGACCGCCCGGGCCGGCCTGGGACCCTCCTGAGACGGGCGACTCCAGGACTTCGTTTGCCACGTCAACCAAGTGGGGAGATTGATCGTGCCTGGGGAATTTCACGCATCCGCATCACCCGCGTGCGCCCGAGGCGTTTCAGCAGGCCGTGAGCGCCGACGCGATCGAGGCGATCTGCCGCCGGGCCTTCGGCACGCACACGAAGCTGCTCTCCGCCACCGAGCTCGGCACCGGGATGTACAACACCACCCTCAAAGTCGCTGTCGTCGGCCAGGAGCGACCGGTGATCCTGCGGATCGCCCCGGAGCCGGGCCGCCAGTTCACCTCGGAGCGGGCCTTGATGCGCAACGAGTACGCCAGCCTGCCCTACCTCGCGGCGCTCGCGCCCCTCATGCCCCGCCTCATCACGGTGGACTTCACCCACGAGCTCATCGGCCGCGACTACATGATGCAGACTCTGCTCGACGGCAGTCCCGCCACCGAGCACCTGCGCACCTACCCGCGGTCGACGTGGCCGGTGTACTACCGGCAGCGCGGCGAGATCACCCGCCGCGTCCATATGGTTTGCGGGCCGTCCTTCGGCCCGGTCGCCGCTCCCTCATACGGAACGTGGAGCGATGCGGTCGCCGCGTCCTTGGAGGACATCGCCGCCGACTCGGAGGGGGCGGGCCTCGACGCCGCTGACGCGCGCAAGGTCGTCGCGGCCGTACTCCGCCACCGAACCGTCCTGGATGAGATCACCGAACCGCGCTTGCTTGGCGGGGACTTGTGGGTCCCCAGCACGCTACTTGCTCGTGATGCGCCGGAGCCGACGATCACCGGCGTATACGACTTTGACCGGACGTGGTGGGGTGATCCGGCGGCCGACTGGACCATTCGCATGGTCACGGCCAAGTGCGACGAACGGACTGCGTTCTGGGACACGTACGGGCCCTTGGACCAGTCCGAGAACGCTCGATGGCGCCAGAAGATCTACGAAGCCCGGCATCTCGGCGCCATCCGCCTCGAACGGCATCGCCTCGGCAATCGGGAAGGGGTGCGTGCTAGCTACGACTCCATGGCGGACGTCCTCGCCGTCGTGGGCTGAAACATCTGGCCGATCAGCCACGCCTGCTGAGGGCTTCGGAGCGTGCGAGGGATGCCCGTGGCTGCCTGGGTGATGGTTAGTGCATGTGTCGCTGCCGCCGGGCCCTCGTCCGACTCACGCCGGGCGCATTCCGGTGAAGGCCCCTACCAGGCACCGACCGTCCTCAGCAGCACGTGGAGGTCGTGGGCGGCCTCGGCGGTGGCGAGCGTAGCGGCGGTCAGCATGGCTGCGATTGCCGCCGCGAGGGCGGGATGGCGCCCGAGCGGCGGCGCGAGGAGCGCGGCGACGCGACGGGGTACCGGCCCAGCGGTGGCAAGCGGGCCGCGGCGACCGAGGATACCGAGGGCGGCGCCCGCGGCGCGGGTGCGGGCCGGGGCGCGGTGGGCGGCGAGGGCGGCCTTGCCGACGGTGCGGGCGACGCGGGTGCGGTCGCCGGTGGCGGTGGCCGCATTCTCGTCGGCCCAGCGTTCGATGGTGTAGGTGACGGCCGCAGCGAGGGGACGCAGGAGCGGGTTGGCGGCGGCGCCGAGCTGGGCCACGGCGACGAAGGCGTAGTGGTGGCCGGTGAGGTGGGCGCGTTCGTGGGCGAGCAGGATGTCGTGCTCGCTCTCGTGCAGGGTGTGCAGCATGCCGGTGGAGACGACGACCCGGCCGGGCAGGCCAGGCAGCGCGTAGGAGTCGGGCGCTTCGTCCTCCATCACGACCAGGCCGTCGCGCGCGGGCATGCAGGCCGCGTCCAGCGCGGCGGTGGCCAGCGTGCGGGCACGACGCCAGAGCATGCGGGCGGCCGCGCACTTCCTCTCGCGCGGCGCCTGGAACCATGACCTGGCCCGCGACCGTCTCGCCGTCTGGGTCGCGGCCGAACTCACCGACAACGAAGCCGTGTTGATCGTCGACGAGACGGGTGACGAGAAGTCTTCCACCGACTGCGTGGGAGCCTGCCACCAGTACTCAGGCGCTCTTGGCGGGGTGGGCCTGTGCCAGGTCGCCGTCCATCTCACCTACGCCTCGCCGCGCGGTCACGCCCTGATCGACCGCGAGCTCTACCTGCCCGCCGCCTGGGCCGAAGACGAGGAGCGCAGGCTGCTGCGGCACGTGCCCGACGAGGTCACCTTCGCCACCAAGCCTCAACTGGCCGCCGCCACGCTGCACCGTGCCCGTCAACGCGGCCTTCCCGCCCGCTGGTTCACCGGCGACGAGGTCTACGGCAGCCTGGAGCTGCGCCGCACCGCCCGCACTCTGGGCTTCGACTACGCCCTGGCGGTCAAGGCCGACCATCGCGCGAGCACTGCCGTGGGCCGCTTCAGCGCCACTGAGCCGGCGGCGAAGGTGCCGGCCAGGGCCTGGATGCGACGACGTACGGGCAACGGCACCAACGGCGACCGCCACTACGACTGGGCCCTGATCGACGTCCTGGCCGACGCCCCCCGTGGACCGGGACGACGCCGGGCACGCGTTCCTCGTCATGCGCCGTCACCGTTATACCCGCGAACTGTCCTTCTACCGCTGCCACTCCGCCACCCCCGTCAGCCTCGCGGTCCTCGTGAACATCATCTGCACCCGCTGGAAGATCGAGGAGGACTTCCAAGGCGCGAAGGGCCTGCCCGGACTCGACCAGGGCCAGGTGACCTGCTGGACCTCCGATGCGCTGGAGCCTGATCAGCCTGTTCGCCGCCGCCGTCCTCGCCGTCACCCACGCTGCCACCCGCACCGTCGACGGAGCCGACCACGGCCTTCAACTCGCCCCGGCCAGCGGCCGCGAACTCCTGGCCGTCCTGCGGATCACCGCACTCCCCACGCCCCGCCGCGCCCTCGAGCACGCCCTGCACTGGTCTGCCTGGCGCCGTCACCACCGACACCAGGTCACTGAGGCCCACCGCCGATGGAACAACATCACCGCCGCGGCGGCCACGTGACCGAAACCCGTGAATCACGACTTACAGCTGCCGTGGCTGTTCGGCTCGAACGCCAGCGAGGCGGGCATGGTCCGTGTGTCCGGATGCGACCGTTGTGGTGGCCGGAAGGACCCGGCATGTCTATCGTCGGGGAAGCGGCGGAACACGAATGAACCGGACAGGGGCGGGAGCTGTGGCGGGCGGGTCACGGGGTGGGGGCGGTGCGTTGCGACACGTGGTGCTGTCCTTCGGCCTGCCGCTGGAGCGCACCGAGGACGGCGACTCACCGAGGCCGGGCCTTGATCCACTCGAGCATGCCCCGCGGCATGCCGCGAATGTCGCGCAGGCCTTCCGGGATTTCGGCTACACGTCGGTCGAGGCGCACGGCCCGAGCGAAGGCTCGCTCGGCCCGGACGCAAGCTTCCCCGCGCTGGTCGACTCGGCGCTGGCGGACGCGGACGTCGACGTGCTGGTCGTGCATGTCGTCGGGCACGGCGAGCTGGCCGGTGGCGGCAGCGAACAGCTGTACCTGCTTGATCGTGACGGCAGGCGCATCCGGCCTCCGGTGGGCGAGTGGATCGATCTGATCGAGGACCATCCGGACGAGCACCGGCCCATGACGTTGTTCATCCTGGACGTGTGCCACGCCGGTCAGGCCGCGGTGCTGTCGTGGCATGCGCGGATGGACACGGCGAAGCGGCGCGCGTGGGTCCTGGCCGCGACCGACCCCACCGACCGGGCGTACGACTACCGGCTGAGCCGAGCCCTGGTGAGCGTGCTGGCCGGTTACGCCTCCGGTCAGATCCGGTTCGACCCCTCCGTCCGGTACATCCCCGCGCCCGCCGTCTGGCGGGAGATCGGGCACGCGGTGGACCGCCTATGGCGGGAGGCCGACGCCCTGGAGCAGCGGGTCGGCACCAGCCTGGTGCCCTCGCACGCCGACTTATCCCACCTTCCGTTCTTCCCCAACCCTTCCTACGACCCCCTCAGCAGCCCGGTCGCCGGCTTGCCGCCGGAGATCGCCCGCCTCACGGACTGGGCCGACGTCGATCCCGAGCACTTCATGCGACGTGCCGGCGGCGGCGAACCCGTCGGCCGCGGCTGGGACAAGGGCTACTTCTCAGGCCGTGACGAGGAGTTGGACGAGCTGTCTGCCTGGCTCGACGATCCCGCTGCCGGACCGGGCCTGCGCGTGGTCACCGGCAAACCGGGTGCGGGGAAGTCCGCCCTGCTGGGCATCCTGGTCTGTGCCGCGCATCCCCTGCTGCGCGAGCACACCGAGCCGCTGTGGCGCGGGCTGGGCGAGCGGGCTCCTGGGCGCAACGAGCGGATCGCGGTGGTCCACGCCCGCCGTCTGGACCGTGGGCAGGTCGTCGACTCCCTTGGCCGCCAGCTGCGCGGGATGGGTGGCCGGGCCGACGCGGCCGCACCCGGGGAGAGGCACGGCGGCATGGACCCGAGCCCCGCTGACCTGCTGCTGGGCATGCTGCCCGGTGACGGCCCCCCGGTCACCGTGATCATCGACGCTCTCGACGAGGCGATCCGGCCCGAGGAGATCGCCAGCACCGTCCTGCTCCCTCTCGCCCAGCAGTCGCAGGCAGAGGGAATCCGGCTGCGGCTGTTGGTCGGCACGCGCGACGACCCCCGTTTCGCGGCACTGCAGGCCCTCGCCCGCGCTCAGGCCGGCCACACCGACCTGAGCGCGGCCAGCCCGGTCGCCGTCCGCCTGGGCCTCACCGACTACGTCAACCGGCTCCTGGCCACCGACGACAGCCCGTACTCCGACGGCACCCGGCGCCCGGCCCGCAACGCCCTCGCGCGGGCCATCGCCGAGCGCCTCACCGGCCGCGTCGACGACCGCCGGGGCGGGCTCGGGACCGACGACGCCCTCCAGTGGGGCGAGTTCCTGACCGCCGGGCTCTACGTCCACTACCTGCTGGCCGGCGAGGAGCCCCGAGCCACCGCCGAGGAGGCGGCCGCCCTGGGCCGGGCCGTGCCCCGCAGCCTGCCCGCTCTCCTCAAACTCGACCTGCGACGGCGTACCGTCAGTCCTTTCCTGCGCCCGGTGCTGACCGCTCTGGCCTTCGCGCAAGGGCGCGGCATGCCCGAGAGTGTCCTCGCCCACGCGGCGATGGCCTTCACCGCCACCGGCGGCGACCCGATCCCTTGGAAGCAGTTGCAGGAACTCCTGGACGGCGAGGCGCGCTTCTACCTGCGCCGGGAGGTCGACGAGGACGGCACCGCCCTCTACCGGCTCTTCCACGAGGGCCTCGCCGAATGGCTGCGGGACACCCCGGCCGACCGGCCGGCCCGCGAGGAGCGCCGCACCGGTCCGACCGGCAACGGCCTCCTCGCCCGCGCCGAGCGGCTGTACGAACGGTTGGCGGACTGTGTGGACCGCGACGTGGCGAGCCGCACGCGATGGGATCGGGCCGTTCCGTACCTGCTGCGGCACATAGCCCAACACGCCGTGGATGCCGGGAAGTTCGACGGCCTCGTCGGTGACGCCGAGTTCCTCGTCCACGCCGACCCGCGCTCGGTCGCCGATGCCGCGGGCCACGCCCGATCCGACCAGGCCCGGCTGGACGCCGCCGTGTACCGGGCTTCCTGGGGCGTGCACCACGCGCTGCCGGCCGGTGCCCGCCGCCAGCTCCTGGCCCTGGACGCGGCCCGCTTTGCCAACACGCGGTTGCAGGCCGACCTGCCGGGTGACGCCGACTGGCACGTCCGGTGGGCGACCGGCGGCCAGGTCTCACCGGCCCTGGTCCGCACCCTGCTGGTCCACGACGACGCGACGTACGCGGCAGCGGCGGTGGTGGCGGAGCTGGACGGCCGGCCGCACGTGATCGCCGGCTGCGACCTCGGGCCGGTGCGGGTGTGGGACGCCACCAGCGGCGCCCTCGTCCGGACCCTGCCCCACACCGGCGGTGTGCGGTCGATGGCGGTGGCGCAGCTGAACGGGCATCCCCACGTGGTCATCAGTAGTGGCAGATCGGTGGACGTGTGGGACCTGGTGACGGGTGGTCGCGCCCACCCTCTGGCCGGGCAGGGCGGATGGGTGGAGGCGGTGGCGGTGGTGGGGCTGGGGGGTCGCCCGCACCTGCTCGCCGGCGGTAAACAAGATCGGGGGCCGGCGCAGATTCGGATCTGGGACCTCGCCACCGGTGTCCGCACCCATGTCCTGACGGGCGACTGGGGCAAGGCCGCGGCGATGGCGGTCCTGGCGAACCGCGTGTACGCCATCGTCGAACTCGGCACCGGGAGAAGGGAGGTGCGGGTGTGGGACGCGGCCACCGGTGACCTGAACAATCCCCTGGCAGATCAGTCCGAGGAATTGGACGCGGTGGCGGTGACCGAACTGGACGGCCGCCCGCACGCCTTCACCGCGGGCTGGGACGGGCAGGTGCGGGTCTGGGACCTGACCACGGGCGCGTGCGTCCGCACCCTGACCGGCCACACCGGCCGAGTGCACAGGGCGGAGGGGGTGCACCTGGACGGCCGCCCGCACGCCTTCACCGCGGACTGGGACGGGCAGGTGCGGGTCTGGGACCTGACCACGGGCGCGTGCGTCCGCACCCTGACCGGCCACACCAGACGCCTGCACGGGGTGGCAGTGGTGCACCTGGGCGGCCGCCCGCACGCCGTCACCACGGACTGGAGCGGGCAGACCCGGATTTGGGACCTGGCCTCCGGCACTCCCAGCCGCGCCCTGGCCGGCCACACCAGTCAGGTGACGGCGATGGCAGTGACGGACCTCGACGGCCGCCCGCACGTCATCACCGGGGGCGACGAAGGGGATGGGTTGCTGCGGGTGTGGGACCTCGCCGCCGGCACCTGCGTCCGCTCCCTGCCCGGCCCCGACCGCAAGGTGTGTTCGATCGCTGTGACGGAACTGCAGGGCCGCCCACATGTGATCATCGGCTGCCAGGACAGCCGCGCGCCAGTGGTGGAGCTGAGCGCCGGCACCGTCAGCCGCACCCTCACCCCCAGCTGGGCCTTCTCGGTGGCGGCGACGTCGACGACGGTGGCGGGCCGCCCGCACGCGGTGCTCGGCACCTGGGGCCGGGAGGAAAGCGAAGGTCTGGTGGCAGTGTGGGACCTCACCACGGATGGCCGCCCCCGCACCGCCCTCATGGGCGACTACGGGATCCAGGCGATCGCGGTCGCCACACTGGAGGACCGCCCGCACGCTGTCACCGGCAGCTACGGGCGCGACCTCCGGATCTGGGACCTCACTCCCGACCGCCCCACCCACGTCCGGACCCTGACCGGCCACACCGGCTCGGTGTACGCGGTCGCGGTCACGGACCTGGCGGGTCGTCCCCACGCGGTCACCGGCAGCGAGGACGGATCGGCGCGGGTGTGGGACCTCGCCGCCGGCGCCTGTGTCCTCGTTCTCGACGGCCACACCGACGGGGTGCGGGCGGTGGCGATCGCCGAGTGGGAGGGGCGCACGTACGCGATCACCGGCAGCGACGACGCGTCCATACGGGTGTGGGACCTCGAAACCGGGTCCTGCCGCGCCGTCTTCCGCCTCCCCGACACCTGCGGAGCCGTCGCCGTCGGCGTTCACGGCACGGTCGCCGTCGGAGCCGGCAACGAGGTCGTCGTACTCAGCCTCACACGCTTGGTCAGCCTCACACCCCTGGGAGGGAGACCCCGTTGACCAGCACCAGTGCCCCAACTCTTCGCATCATCGCCGTTCATGGCATCGGCAACAGCTTCGGTGCCGGTCTGTCCCGCAGCCGCACCGAGGAGCTCCGCGCCCAGAAGGCCGCGCTGTGGGCACGGCACCTGAGCAACGGTCTCGGTGTCACCCCGGACCGGATCGATCTCGATTTCGCCTACTACGCGGACAAGCTGGCCACCGGCCCGGCCGCCCAGGGAGTGGGGAGCGACGACGTCTTGGACGATCCGCTGGCGCAGA
Source organism: Streptomyces sp. NPDC046931 (assembly GCF_040644655.1). NCBI lineage: Bacteria > Bacillati > Actinomycetota > Actinomycetes > Kitasatosporales > Streptomycetaceae > Streptomyces > Streptomyces sp. NPDC046931. The sequence continues at coordinate 42,352 of NZ_JBEYWX010000023.1, read as the reverse complement.
TGATGCTGGAGGAGTGGGCGCGGGAACTGGGGGCTCCCGACGAAGCCGCGCAGGGTCACGTGGCCATGCCGCTGCGGGCCTTGTCGTCGTGGGTGGCCCGCCGGTTCGACCTCGCGGAGGGGCCGCTACGGGTGTTCCTCCGCATGTGGTGCGGTGAGGTCGCCGCCTACCTGCGGGCCCACGACGCCCCGCAGCGACGTGCCGTGCGTGAGGAGGTCGCCGAGCGGCTCGCCCGCCATCGGCCGCGGATCGTCATCGCGCACTCCCTCGGCTCGGTCGTCGCCTACGAGGCCCTGCACGCCCACCCGGAACTGCGTCCCGAGCTGTTCCTCACCCTGGGCTCGCCACTCGCGCTTCCCCGCGTGGTCTTCGATCGGCTCGTACCCGCACCGCGGGCGGACGGCCGGACGCCGCGGGGAGCCGGCCTGCCCGGCCGGACGCGCTGGGTCAACATCGCCGATCCGGGCGACCCGGTGGCCGTCCCTCCCCTGCTCAGCAGATTCTTCGACGGCGTAGACCTCGACCACACCACCGTCATCAGCGGTCTGTTCCGCTTCCACCACGCCACAAACTACCTGCAGTCCGCAACGAGCGCCGCCACCATCGCCCCGTACCTGGTTATCTGACGGGTGCACCGAGGCGCGCGGTCTGCGTCCCTAGATGCCGGGCCCGCCACCGGCGTCGCCACGCTGCAGGATCAGCCGATGAACTTCCAGCCCGGCACCGCGCAGCAGTACAACGGGATGTCGTCGAGCACTTGAAGGCCGCCCGGCTCGGTGCCCTGGCCGACAGTCGTCGATTTCATACAACCCATCCTCCCGAACCGGGTTCGTGCGGATCGGGACGCTTGCCGATCTGCTCCGCCTGTGACCAGGAAGCCCCGCTTCGGGGCGGGGGAATCGGGGGGCGGGCCGGTGCTGCGGGCTTTGCCAGGGGCCGTTGCGGGAAGCATACGCGGATGGGCGGGCGGGAATACTAGCGTGACTCCATGGTCGACTCGTGGGGGCGGGATGACCAGGGATTCCAAGGGAGGGAAGTCGCTGTGACGATCGTGGTTGAGACGGCGGTGGCCTGTGCCGTCGCGTGGGCGCTGCGCAAGGCGAAGCGGGTCGGCGGACGGGTCGACGGGGAAGTCGACTCGGTGCTGGACGCGGCGATGGACCGCGTCCACGAGGTCGTGGCGGGCAAGCTCGGCTCCAGCGGGGACCTCGGGCGCCTCGAGCAAGAGGCTACCTTCGCCCTCCAGCGGGACCCGGAACAGGCCCGGCACACCTTGAACGACGGCTTCACCCGGCACAGCATCAAGGGCACGCTCGCCCAGGCCATCGACACGGACGAGGAGTTCGCCGCCCAGTTGAAGGAAGCTGTCGAGGCCTACCGCGTGGCGGTGGGCAAGGCCTCCCTCGCCGCGCTCGGCGCCTACGGGCTGACCGTCGAAGGCGACCTTCGCATCCGGGCTGACAACGGTTCCTTCGCCGCTGGCACCGCCCACGTCGAAGGCGGTCTGACCATCGGAAACCCTTCCAAGCTCGGCCCGGACAACGCCTGACCGGACCGGGCACACCCATTACGGGCACCGCTGCCGGGACTGCTGCGGGCACCGGCGAGGGATCCCTCTCGGGGCCGGTGACGGCCCAGAACGGTGCCGTCGGCGCACAGTATCTGATGGCTCGGGACATCTATCTGGGCGGGCCGTCGACCCAGACGGGGGCCGAGATCATCCGGCTGCACCAGGACCAGGCCGAGGCGCTGCGGGATCTGATCAAGGCTCAGGAAGCCCTTCACAGGGCGCAGCAGGCGGTCCATTTGCTGGTGGGTTTCGCGGGTTCTCTTCAGAGTCGGTGCGAGCTGTTGGAGGCCGAGCGAGACCAGGCGTTGGCGGGGTCCGGGGGGCGGGCCAATGAGGAGTTGCAGGCGCGTCTGGCACGGACCGAGCGGCAGCTTCGAGAGACGGAGCGCAAGCTGGATCGGGCCCTGCAGGACCGTGTGACGGCGGAGAGGCTCGCCATGGTGGCCCAGTCGAAGGCCGAGACCGCGTGGCTCGCGGTGGAAGACGCCCAACTCCGTGCCGCCGAGGCAGAGGCCGAGGCGGCGGCTCGTGCGAACGGCACCGGGCAGAAGGGGGGGCTCCCCGACACGTTCGGGCCCGGAGCACCGTCGGAGGACGAGGTGGACATCGCCTTGGAGCAGATGGAGAACTTCCAGGACGGCCTGGCCGCATCGTTGAGGAATCTGGACGGCCTCTTCGGGCCTCCTCGGACAGCCACTCCTTACAGAGCTGATGGCCCAAGTCAGCGGGTTGTTCAAGGCGAGGTCGTGAACGATGCGAACACCTCGGCCACCGTGGCCCCTGTCGCTGTCTGGGGAACGGCACAGAAGGCACCCGCCACAATCGCTGTGCCTCCCGTCGACCCGGCGCTGACTCGGCTCAGCGGTAACGGCCCGGGTGCCCCGCCGCGCACCTTGAGGTTCTTTTCGCTGCTGGCTCGTCGGAGGAGGAAGGCCGCAGCAGCGCGGGTCTCTTCGGCCGCGGACGGCCGGAGGAAGAACACTGCGACGGCGCGGCGCGCTCCGAGGCACCGGCTTGGGAGAGCGATTGCGTGGATCGGCAGTGGTTGGGAGAGCTGGTATCTGCTGGCATCAGTGCCGGTCGCCACAGCCGGAGCGGTCGTGATCTACCCGCTCGGCACCGGCGTCAGGAGAACCGCTCTAGACGTGCACCAGGGATGGTCCTCCTACATCGGGCAACTCTTCACCGTCGTCGCCTTCACGGTCCCTGTGGTCGTGTTCTTCTGCCTGTTGCTCAACGCGGCGGTCCACAAAGCCTTCCGGCCAGCGTCTTGGGATTTCTTCAACAGTCGGTTCCACTACGACGAGGAGCCTTGGCGCCGCATCACCTACGGCATCGTGATTGCCGGTGTGCTGTGCGGAATTTTCCTGCCCGCTCCGTCCAGGCGTACTGCAGAATTCATCCTCTACACATACACAGCCTTTGGTCTCTTCGCGTTCGTGGCACTGGCACTCATCACCTGGAGTGTCCGCCGCATTTTTTACCGAATCTTCTCGTAGCAACACGGATGGCGCGTTCCGGCCCTGGTGGACCAGGGCTTCCGGCTGTCCGGCGGCGCGGACTCCGGGAACGTCGCTCTGGCCGTGAAATCAGCCCGCTTCCCCGAGGTGTACAGCTTCGGTCTGCTGGTGGGAGGAAGCACCGGCAGGCAACAGAGCGAGCGGCGTCGGGCCCTTGTGGAGCACTGCGGTCTCCGGGACACGGCCACCCCCGCCATGCAGCACCCACCCTTCTGCACCGGAGGCGTGCGCGATCTGTGCAAGCCGCATGATCCGACAGGAGCCTTCTACCAGGAGGCGTTCGATGTCGTGCGCGAGCAGGCAGCCGCCCGGCGATGCGAGATCATGTTTACGGGCAGCGGCGGGGACGAGATCAACGCCCACCACTCCGGGACACAGGCCGAACTGCCGTCGCCGGAACCCGTGCCGTGGCTCGGCGACAAAGCAGTCCGAGCGCTGGCCGAAGTCAACGAGCACTTGGCCCCCATCCCGGTGCTGCCCGTACCGACCCTGATGGCGTTCGGTATACACAACCCCGGATTCCTCCGGGCTGGAATCTGGCCGGTGAGCCCGCTCGCACACCCGCGGATCGTGCGGTTCATGGAGCAACTACCGCACGAGCACAAGCGCGGCAAGGCGCTGTTCCGCGAACGGATCAGACGAGCCGGGCTGCCCGAGTGGGTGGCCGCGCCGACCGAACCGGAGAACTTCCTGGCCGTCCTGGAGAAGGGTTTACGTTCCTACGGCTTGCCGGTCTTGGACGACATGCTGAAAGAGTCCATCCTGGTGGACCTCGGCTACGTTGAGGGCAAGGCTCTCGCCAAAGCGAGGAGGAACGCCGACTCCGCGCCGGTCGTCCCCGATCTGCTGTGCGATGTGCTCGCCCTGGAGGTCGGACTGCGAAGCCTCATGTGACCAGCCCCGACACGGAAGCCGAGCACGTGGAAGCCACCAACCTCCTGTACCGCGATCCGGCACTCTACGACGTTGTCCAGTCCGACAGCACGAGCGCCGGAATGTGCCAGACCCTGATCGAGCTGCACAGGCCGGACGCCCGGACCCTGGTCGACTTCTGATGCGGTACCGGCCGCGACCTGGAGATCCTCGCCAAGCGCTTCGAGTGCATCGGCGTGGACCTCCAGCCCGGCACGGTCGACTACGCCCACCAGGCACGGCCCGGGCTGGACATCCGCACCGGCGACATGCGCACCGCACGACTCGGCAGCCGCATGGACGTGGTGACCTGCATGGGCAACAGCCTCGCCTACGTGCACGACAACAACGACATCGGCCGGGTCTTCGCCACCTTCGCCGCCCACGCCCGGCCGGCAGCGCTGCTCGTGCTGTGTTCCCCCGTCGCCCCGATCACCCGGACCGAGCCGACCACCGCCACGGTCGACACCCCGACGGGATCCGCGACCGTCACCATCCGCCACACGTGGGACCTGCGGACCCAGATCAACACCATGCACCGGCACTGGGCACTCCCCTCGGGCGACGAGGCCCGAGATGAGATCCGCAGACGCGTCCTGTTCCCTCGCGAACTGGAACGCTACGCGGAGGGGGCTGGCTTCGAGGTCCTGGACATGAACGACGGCGCAGAGACAGGGCTTACCGGCCCCACCGCGTACACAGTTGCCCGGTACACCCGGCGATGACCGACGGGCGAGAAAGGGCACCAGCCCCAGCCACCCGACTCTGACAGCAGTAGCGACGCTGAGGTTGAAAGGGTGGGGTGACAGCGGGCGTTGGCGGTGCTAGGGCCTGTGTGATGTCGTGATCAATCTTGCCGATCCGGATTCGCCTGGAAGAGGGATCCGGTAGGAAGACGATCGTGACGCGCAGGCAACTCACCGACGACCAGTGGAAGTTGATCGAGCCGTTCCTGCCGATAGGCGAGTACGGGCCGTACCCCGAGCGGCTGCAGGATCAGTTCGAGGGGGTGATCTGGCGGTTCAGGACAGGCGCGCAGTGGCGTGAGATGTCAGGTGAGTTCGGGCCCTGGCCGACCGTCTACGGGCGCTTCCGGGTCTGGAGGAACGCCGGTGTCTTCACCGCCCTGCTGGAGGGCCTGATCGCCGAAGCAGCCCGCCAGGGCAAGACAGACTTATCCCTGGTCAGCGTGGACTCCACGACCGTCCGTGCTCATCACGACGCCGCCGGGATGATCGTCGGCAAGGACGTCATGGAGGCTCTCGAAGAAGCCGCCGCCGAGCAGGAACAGGCCCGGCGAAAAGGGGTGGCGAGGCGGAACAGAACGGGCGGGACGGTGAAAACGAGCCCGAGCGGACCGAACGCCGGCGCGTCCGCCGCCGAGGCAGGCTCCGCCTGAAGGAAGCCCTGCTCGGGAGGTCCCGCGGCGGACTGACCAGCAAAATTCACCTTGCTGCCGACCGCAAGCGCCGGCCGTTGTCGTTCGTTCTGGCCGCCGGGCAGGCCGCAGACAGCCCCCAGTTCATCCCCGTGCTGAAGAAGGTCCGCATCCGTCTGCCGGTCGGCCGACCCCGCTCCCGGCCCGGCGCGGTCGCCGCGGACAAGGCGTACTCGTCCCGCGCCAACCGCGCCCACCTGCGGAAACGCCGCATCAAGGCGGTCATCCCGGAGAAGAAGGACCAGGCCGCCAACCGCAAGAAGAAGGGCAGCCGGGGCGGCCGTCCCGTCACTTTCGACGCCGATCTTTACCGTGACCGCAACATCGTCGAGCGACTGATCAACCGGCTGAAGGACTGGCGCGGCATCGCCCCACGCTTCGACAAGACGCCTGAGAGCTACCTCGCTGGCCTTGAACTCCGCGCCTCGATGATCTGGGTCGGAGATCTCCTGTAAGCAGCCGATTGATCACGACATCACAGGCCTTACATCCTCGTCATGAGATACGCGGATGGCGGCGGCCTGACCGTCGCGGGGCGGGCGAAGCGTGAGGCAGTGCGCTTCGAGGCCGCGGAGATGTTCGAGCGAGGCGTGCGGCCGCCGGAGATGGCCCGCAGGTTACGGGTGTCGCGGAAGTCTGCGTACGCCTGGCACGCCGCCTGGCTGGCGGTTGCGGTGCTGTTCGAGGGAGTGCAGGCATGGCGTCGGCAGGGCGATGCGCCACCGCGTGCGCCTGCCGGGCCAGGCCGGAGGCGGTCGGCTTCCTGCAATGAAGCTGCGCCATCTTGAAGTAGCTGGTCAGGGTGCTGGTGTGACGCCGGTTCGGGGTGCTCGTGCTGGTCGTGGGCGGCAGTCTGGGGTGTAGGCAAGGCCGTTTTGCCGATGAGTTCACCGTCCTCGAACGGTCTACCCAGCGACACGACCGTTCTCGACAGGAGTGCCATGTCCACCATCCAGCCAGTGATCATCACTGCCGACCAGGACGTCCTGCTCGGCTTCTATACGAAATTGTTCGGCGCCGAGGAGATCTTCCGGGTACCGGCGGAAGGCCCGGCCTTCTACCTCGGCTTGCGCATCGGCGACACCGACCTCGGGCTGGTGGCCAAGACGGAGCCGGGGACCGGGGCGGCACCGCGGATCCTGCTCAGCATCGGTGTCGACGACGTCGACGAGATGCTCGGCCGGGTGACGGCGCTGGGCGGCTCGGTCCGCAGCGGCCCCAACGACATGCCGTGGGGACAGCGCGTCGCCCACATCCAGGACCCCGACGGCAACCCGTTGAACCTCACCCAGCCGATCCCGGCTCAGTGACGCTGTTCCGCGTGCTTATGCTGGTCGTGGGCTGCCTGCGGTAGAGATCAATTGCCTGTAGTGGCCTCGATGTTCGTCAGGACGAGCAGCGCGCGAAGCAGCGTCGGCGTACAAGCGAACGCTTGTACGCCGACAGCATCCACGGTGACGACCACATCGGCGAGGTCGGGGAGCGTGTCGAGGAGCGGCCGGAAGCGTGTGACCTCGTTCGTCTTCTCCCCCACGTCGAGTTGGGCCAGGACCAGGCCACTGGTGTGCTCGAGTGCCGCGAGCAGGTGGATCCTTCGGCCGTCGGCCCTGGCGGCGCCGCCCAGGACCTTGCCGTCGACGGCCAGCGCGCGGAGCCCGGCGCTCTCGGGTCGGCGGTCGGCGAGCCAGCGGCCGCGGACCGGTCGAGGGCGTCGGCGTCGATCCGCGTGAGGAGTCTGCGCACCGAGGACTCGGAGGGCGCCAGTCGCGACAGCAGCGGATCGGGGCGGACGCCGAGGCGTTCGAGCACGTCGGGCGGGGCGTCGGCGATCCACTCGCCGACGGCCGACAGGAAGGTCGCGCCGGCCAGGACGGCGCACGCGGTCAGCGCGAGCACCACGACCAGGGCGTGGCGGACGCCGCGCCTTCGGCGCGGGTCGGGTACCTCGGCCAGCCGCTCCAGCAGACCCGGCACCTCCTCGGGTGCGATCCCGGGCTTCTGGCGGAGCTGGTCAAGGGCAGGCGAGATCAGCGATGTTGCTTCGGCAGGCACGGTCTTCCACTCGGGATCACGGGGCGTAGAGAACTCCGTGATCTCCTGAGAGGCCGTGCCTCTTTTCATGCCGAATCATCATGAAGCGGGCGGATCACCGCGATGCGGGTGTCACCCCAGAACATCGAGGCCCTGGCGGACGACCCGGCTTCACAGTTCGATGAGCCGGCTGTAGCGACTGCGGATGGCATCGCGCTCGCTGTCGGGCACAGGGTCGACCGCCAGAGCGATCGGCAGGAGGCTGGCGGACGGGCGGGGGCCGCTGTCGAAGCGCGCTCTAGCCGCGGCGATCTCCTGGTAGGTGCCGATGGTGATGCGTCGTTCCGACGTGAAACTCGGCTCGCCGACGCGGCTGACGACGAACCCGGCGTGGCCGAAGACCTTGCGGCAGCTGTCCATGATGCGCCGAGCCGTGCCATCGTCATGGGTCATCACGTGTAGGGATCCGCTTCCCCAGCACAGCCCGGCCACCATCGACACCACCACCAACAGGTCGCGCCCCGTCGGGCGAGGCAGGGCCCCGAGGGTGGTGCCGTGCCGGTAGAGCATCAACGTCATGGCAATGTGCTCCTCGCCGGGCACGGATCCCATGCCCCTTCGGACCACTTCCATGACCGCCACCAGGGCCTCCGAGTCGACCTTGGGCTCAGGACGTTCGACCGGAACCATTGAGAACAACACCTCATCGCTGCACGACAGTTCCTTGAGGCGTGCTTCGGTGACGGCGTCGTGCTTCGGGTCGACCGCTGTGGTCACCCCGACCAGGACATTCCCTGCTGCCTGTACTTGTGAGAGTCCGGCCGCGGAGATCTCCGCATGCCACGAAGTGCCTTCCAAGGGACCGCCCTCGGCCAGCACGGTCAGCCGCGTCGGTTCGAGACGCGCCTTGAGCCCTTCCACGCTGCGGGCCGACGAGGCCTGCCCGGGCGAGACGAATCCGGCACTCGCGCACCTGTTCAACGTGCCGATGCTCCAGCCCTTGCCGAACATGTTCGCCAACGCGTTCGTCCGGATCAGCACCGCTGCCTCGCACGACGGGTTCACGAGCAGCAGGGGTGTCCCCCCTTGCCAGTCCACCACGCACGCCCGCCACGTCAGGTTGACCTTGAGGTTCTGGGCCTGCTCGGGCGTGTGATGCACCCACGCCGACGGGCGGCATTCCTGATGGTGGAGGGTGGCGAAGAGCCCGACGTTCACGTCGTCGATCGCAAGGTTGAGTACATCCGCGCCAGTGATCTCTTCGCCGCAGGTCAGGCAGTCCACGGGCACCAGGTTGTTCCGCAGTCTATCCATCGTCTCGGTGCCGAGCTCCGCGCGGATGTCGTCGGCGACCTTGAGTTCATTGCGCATGAGGTTCCCCCAGGTTCTTCATGGTCGGGTTCAGGAGTGCGGCACGCTGAACTCCCAGTCCAGTTCCCACAGACTCGCCGTGCCGTCGAGCCCGCCGACGAGCAGGTACCGCCCGCCCGGTGTCACCTGCAGGTCGAGCACCCCGCTCTGCCCTGTCTCAAGGGTGTGCACCACGTCACCGGTTTGGACGGACCAGACCGTGACGGTGCCCGCCAGATCGCCCGCGAAGACGAACCGGCTGTCCTGGCTCAGCGCCAGGCACACCAGCCGGTCCGACTGCTCGGCGAGCGCGTGCACGCGCTCCCCGGTGCCGGTCCACATGCGCAGGTACGGCGCTTCGTCCCCGCACGCGACGATGAGCCGGCCGTCGTCCGACACGCGTACGTCGCGCGGGGCATAGGCGTCATAGACCGGGATGTCGAGCAGGCAGCTGCCGTCGGCTAGGTCCCACAGCCGCAGGGAGTCGTCTGCCCCGGAGACCACGGTGCGCTGGTCCGCGCTGATCCAGACGGCGTTGACGCGCGAGGTGTGTCCGGTGAGCGTGCGCAGGCGCCGTCCACCGGCCAGGTCCCAGAGGTGGAGCACGTGGGCGGTGTCGGCCGCGACCACCCGGCTGAGGTCGGCTGAGATGGCTGCCGACGTGAGGATGTGCGGGTCGTCCGGGACGAGCGAAGCGACCTGCGCCCCCTCTGATGTCGACCAGACACGCATGGTTCCCGAGGACATCACTCCGGCGGCCCTGCGGCCTTCGGCGTCCAGCCTGGTCGCCAGCACCCCGTCGTCGAGGTCGAACAGTGGCGCCCCGCTGTGCAGATCCCACACGTTCGCCCCGAAGAGAGTCCCGCACGTCGCGTATCGACCGTCGTCGGAGAGACTCGTCCACACCCTGCGCAGTGTGGTGCCGGGGACGGACATCGTCCGTCTGATCCACGCCGTACGCAGTCCGGTTCGGGGGAACTGGTCCGCGAGTTCGCGCCAGGCATGGAGGAGCTGCGCGTCACGCTCGTAGCCGGGTAACGCGCGTGCCTCGCCGAGGAGTTGGTGTGCGGTGCGGTAGTGGGTGGCGGCGATGGCCACCTCGGCCCGGGCCGTCAGCTCGCGCGCCCGGTCGCCGAAGTGGGTCAGGTCGACCACTGGATGGGGGCGGCTCACGCGCAGTGCGGCTGTGTACCCGACAGGAGCGCACAGTTCCCAGGAGCGGACGGTGTTGTCCGCGGCGACCGACCGCGCGTGGCGGCCGTCCGGGGAGAGCCAGACCGCGCACACCCCCGCCGTGTGCCCGTGCAGCGTACGAAGGCAGCGCGGTTCGGTGAGATCCCACAGGCAGACGGTGCCGTCCTCGTTCCCTGTCAACGCCCAGCGGGTCCCCTCGTCGAGAGCGAGCGCCGTGAGGCCGGGGAGCGTCGTCATGCGACGCTCGCACTCGCCGGTCCGCACATTCCAGACCCGCACCATCGCGTCGTCACTCGCGACGACCACGCGCGCGCCGTCTGCGGTCCATGCCATGGCCGACACCCGCGCGCAGGATTCCGTGAGCACACGGGAGAGGTCCGCGGAGCCGGGGCACACGAGATGCAGGCGGCCTTCAGTGTCTCCGTGGTAGACGAGGAGCATGGCCCCGTCGGGGCTCACCTCCGCCATCGAGAAGGCCGCGCGTTTGTCCAAGGGCGCACGGAGAACCAGCCCGCCGCGTGGTGCCGTCGTTCCCTGTTGGAGATTCCAGCCGAGCAGTTCGCCGTCCCCCGTCATGGCATACGCTCTGGACTGGTCAGGGGAGAGGCGTAGGGCACGGACAGTCTCGTTTCCGACCGGGGTGTACATACGGAGCGAGCGCCCTGTCGCGAAGTTCCACAGGCGGATGCACTCACCGCGGGCGAGCGCGAGCCCGAATGTGCCGTCGATGCTGCTGACGTCGGCGGACCAGACCCCGTTGTTCTGGCAGCTGTGGAGACACTCCCCTGTGGACGCGTCCCACAGACGGGTCGCGCCGCTCGCGTCTCCGCTGATCACACGTGTTCCGTCCCGCGTGAATCCGGCCTGGCCGAAGGGCGGGAGGTCCGGGTCCGGGTACCAGGGCACGGACGTCGTCCCGGCGGCGGAGAAGTGACCGAGGTCCGGGGAGTCCAGAGCCTGCCGCGCGGAGCGCGTCTCCGGTTCATCGGCATGGTCACGCGCGACCAGTTCCAGTTCCTCTTGCGCGCTGTCCACGGCGCCGCGCTCAAGATGCGCTTGCGCCGTCAACACGTGTGCGTGCCAGGGAACTTCGGCATGGCGGCTGGCGACGCGCAGGGCGGATAGCATGGCGGCGTCACTGATCTCGCCGCGCCGCCACCGCAACAGTCCCGCGTTGTACGTTGCGTCAAGATGCTGGGGGTCCGCTTCGAGTGCCTTGCGCAACTGGCCGGCGGCCTGCTCCTGTTGCCCGAGGTCGAGCAGGGACAGAGCGCGGTTGTTGTACTCGGCCGCCCTCAGTTCGGCCTGCGTGGGCGGTACGAGGAGCGGGGTCCCAGGGGACAACTGGCCGTGGATCGCCGCCAGTTCGCTCGCGATTTCCGTCATCGAGTCGGGCCGGGACCTCGGGTCCTCCGTGAGGCAGCGGTCCAGTAGGAGAGCGAGGGATTCCGGCATCTGCCGTGTCGGTGCGTCGGCGGGCGGAGGGCTGTCGTACGTCACGCGGGTCAGCGGTCCGACGGTGGTGGAGGACTGCGCCGACGCGGCCGCGCTGAAAATCTCCCGCACGGACACGGCGAAGCTGTAGACGTCAGACGCCCTGCCCAGCGGCCTGCCCTGGAGCTGCTCCGGCGACGCGTACGCGGGAGTCAGACCGCCCACGGACGGACCCCCGGGGGCCGTGCTCAATGCCTGAGCGAGGCCGAAGTCCGTGATCTTCGCAACCCCGTCGACGCCGCTGTCGAGCAGCACGTTCGCCGGTTTCACATCTCGGTGCAACACGCCGCTGCCGTGGGCGAATTCGAGTCCGCGCGCCATCTGCCAGCTGATCCGCACGATGCGCGTGACGACCGTCTCGGGGTCCCCTGCGTACAGGGCGCCGGTGTCGATGGACTCGCGCAGGCTGCCGCCGCGAACGTACTCGGCGAACAGCCGCGGGACCCCGTTGAGCACGCGCACGTAGTAGCAACTGCAGACATTCGGGTGCAGCCCCAGGGAAACCCAGGTCTGTGCTTCGGCCACGAAGCGTTCGACGTCAGTGGCGCGTGCTAGGTGCTGCGGCAGCGGCGACTTGACCGCCAGGTCGATGCCCCATCCCAGGTGCCGCACACGGTGGACGACACCCATCCCTCCATGCCCTACGAGGCGGGTCAACTGGTAGAGCCCGTCGATCACATCACCGGTGTTCCACCCGGTCGACGGCCCTGCGAACGTACTCGAACTCATGCCTTCGTCTCCTCCTGTCAGGCTCCGGCCCGGGGGAAAACGAGATCGCTTCAGCCGATGGAGAGAGACACGTGATCGTTGAGCACGACGGTGTCGTGTCTCTGTACAAGAACGACCGCGTCTCGGCGCACATCGACGGCCTCGTCCCCGCGGAGCAACACGGCATTGCCGGCGCCGCTCAGGTGGGTGTACGACCAGCCGTCATCGGAGAGTTCGAGGGCTCCGTGCGTGCGGCTGATGTCGGGTCGGCTGATGCTGATGTCCTTGAGGCTGCGCCCAATCGTCACGTAATTCGATTCGGTGCGGTGTGTGGTCACCACGGCGTCGTCCACGACCACCGACACATCGAGGGCGTCCTGGAGGGTGAGACCGCCCGCCGTCAGCTCGCCGTCGTACAGAACGCGCAGAGAGCGAGTGCCAGGGAAACGCAAGACGCTTCCATCCGGAACAAACACGGTCGTGTCGGGGCGGATCCGCACCCCCTGGCCCTCGCCCGACACGACCGACACGACACAGTTCGAAGACTTCTGGATCCATTGGAAGCCGGGCCGCCCGTCGATGCTGTCGAACCAGCGGAAGGTCCCGACCACGGTGGTGCCGTCATCCGGCCTTCCCACGGCCGGTCCGTCCGCTGTCATGAAGAGCGGCAGGTCCAGCGGACGCCCGAGGTAGAACCGCGCCGCCTCGCCACCACGCCCCTCATGCTGTCCCTCCAGAAGCACAAGAGTGACACCTGCTTGCGGGGAACTCTCGGCGACCAGCGGCACCCACACGCGCTGCTCTGCGGGCTCCGAGGACGCGCGCCGCATGAAGCCGCGGGAGGCTCTCATCCCCGCCGTCAATTCCAGCCAGCTGTACAGGGCTTCGTCCTGACGGACGAAGAACCGGAACTCCCGACTGCCAGCAACTGCACTGCGCCTGCCGGGAATTGTCCACTCCAGGTGGTTCGTTCGGATTCCGACGACGTTGCTGACAAGTTCCTGACGGCTCGTGGTCCGATTCACGCCGCCACCGACTGTGCCGATGCCCGGTGTGACCGAGACGTTCGCGCTGGTCGTCGCCTGGGCGTCTATGTACTCCACGGACGGCGACGGTGCACAGGCCACCGGAGTCGGGCAGCCACGAGACGCATGGAGCCGCGCGGAGACTACCAGGTCGAGTCCGGACTTCGCCTGCACGGACCGTACGGTGACGGGGACAGAGACAGCGAGGAAGCGCGACGCCTCACGCACCGACCCGGTGAGGCCTGCCTCTTCAAGCATCGATGTGGTCGCAGCATCGCAGGAAATCTCGCCTATGACGACCGCCGAAGCTCGTGCGGACCAGCCACTGCCGTGTCCGTGCATCGATCAACCACCTGTCACTGGAAGTGAGGTCAGCGCACATTCATCATGCCCGACATCACCAAGCGACCACCATCTTGAAGTCGTCAGTGACGATACTGGTGTGGCGAGTCGTCAGGTGCTCGTGCCCGACCGCAGAGCCTCGGTGTTCTGGGGTGACACCCGCATCGCGGTGATCCGCCCGCTTCGCGATGATTCGGCATGAAAAGAGGCACGGCCTCTCAGCTTGGCGTTTATGGTTTGCGGTCGAACATGGCCTCGAACTTGCTGATGGGTTTGGTTGTCCCCCGGACGTGAGAGCGGCCTTCGTCTGATCCTGTGCTCCGTCACAGAGGCATGGGATCGACACGAAGGCCGTAGCAATGAGTCTGCTGCAACGCCGCGTCCCACGGGATGCGTTCGCCGAACTGTCACGCTTTCGGACGGATCTCTATGCCTGTCTGTCCGGGCGGCGCGATGCGCCGTTCGAGCTGAGCGACGCCCCGCTGTGCACGGACGGTCCGGTGAAGACATTGGTCGAGCTCTCGCCGGCGCCCGAGCACCGACGCGGGCATGGCGCCTTATACGGTGGTCTGAACTGCGGGAATCTGGATGTGGCACGGCTACGCACAGCGCTGGCGGGACTTCCGCTTCCCCGCACGGCGGAGGGGCGGCTGGTCCTGGCCGTCGACGTGAGCAACTGGTTGCGGCGGGATGCGAATACCAGCACGGAGCGGCTGTTCTGTCACACATACGGTCGGGGCAGGGGTTCGGCCCAGATGATCCCCGGTTGGCCCTACGCCTTCGTTGCCGCCCTGGAGCCGGGCCGGACGTCGTGGACGGCCGTGCTGGACGTGCTCCGGCTGCGGCCGTGGGACGACGCGATCATCGTCACCGCAGTCCAGGTGAGGGAGGTGTTCCAGCGGTTGTATGTGGCCGGCCAGTGGCATATTGGCGACACGCCCGTTCTCATCGTCGTCGATGCCGGCTACGACGTGACCCGTCTGGCCTTCCTGCTTGCAGACCTGCCTGTGGAGTTACTGGGGCGGATGCGGTCGGACCGGGTCCTGTTCTTCCGGCCTCCGCCACAACCGGCGGGCAAGCGCGGACGCAAGCCCAAGCACGGGGCGGAGTTCACCTTCGAGGACCCGGCCACCCATCCCGTCCCGTCCATCACCACGGTGAGCGACACCACTCACTACGGACGGGCCACCGTCAGGGCCTCTGGGACCGCCTGCATCCGCTGCTGACCCGACGCTCGGCCTGGACCGACCATCTCGCGGAGCTGCCGGTCATCGAAGGCACCGTCATCCGTCTGCAGGTAGACCGCCTCCGCGGCGACCGCAACCCCCGGCCCATCTGGCTGTGGTGGTCGGCCACTGATGCCACCGCCGCAGACGTGGACCGGCTCTGGCAGGCCTTCCTGCGCAGATTCGACCTGGAACATACCTTTCGGATGTTCAAGCAGACGCTGGGCTGGACAACTCCCAAGCTCCGCGAGCCGACCGCCGCTGACCGCTGGACCCGGCTCGTCATCGCCGCCCACACTCAGCTCCGCCTGGCCCGGCCCCTGGCCGAAGACCTCCGCAGACCCTCGGAGCGGCCTGCACGTCAGGGGCGTCTCACACCAGCACGAGTCCGCCGCGGATTTCGCCGCCTCCACGGCAAGGCCCCTCAGCCGACCAGTGCACCGAAACTCAGTACCGCTGGCCCGGGCCGGCCCATCGGCATGAAGAACAAGCACCGCGCCCAGGAACGCACCGTCGGGAAACAGGGCTAACCGGACCTCACGGCAACCATCACAAGTAGCAGAGCTGGATAAACGTCAAGCTAACGCAACGGCGTGACTCTGCTGGTGATGTTGTCGGGGTCATGGGGCGGCGGCTGCGCATAGCGCGTGAAAGCCCGTGGTACGGCGGCGGGTTCTGGTGGTGCTGGATATCCAGTCGGAGACCTGGGTGACGTTGCAGGCCAGGGCGGTGAGAACGTGCTGGACGTGGGTCTTCGCCAGGCCCCGGTAGCGCGAACGGCGCAGGCCGGGGGCTCGGACGTTCTGCGAGAGAGTGGCTTCGATGCCGGCGCGGATCGCGTAGCGGCGCTGCCATTGCTCGGTGCGCTGGTCGAACCGGTTGCGCGTCTGGATCTCGTGCAGCAGCTGGGGGAGCACGGCGATGGAGCGGGGCCTGGTGGCTGAAGGGGTGCAGTGTGCGCGGTCTGGGCAGGTCCGGCAGTCCGCTTCGGCGAACCGGGCCTGCAGGTAGGTGTGGTCCTTGATGTTCAGCTTGGTCCAGGACACGCTAGTGGCCCCGCGCGGGCAGATCGTCTGCTCATTGTCCCAGTCGATGGCGAAGGCCGCCTTGTCGAAGCCCGAACCGGCCTTGGCCTGGGCGCTGTGGTCGGCGACGACCGGGCCGAGCAGAGTGACGCCGTGCACGCGCTGAGCCCGCTCGATACGTGCCGGAGAGATGTAGCCGGAATCGACCACATGCTCCGCGGGCAGCAACTGCCGCTCGGCAAGCTCGTCGTGGATCGTGTCAGTCAACTCGATGTCCTGGACGGTGGAGATGGTGGTGGCGACATGAACCACCAGCTCAGGGCGTTCTTCGTCGCAGGTCTCCGTGAAATGTGTCCGGTATCCGCTCCACGCGGTGTCCCGTTTGACGCAGTAGTGCGCATCGGTGTCATAGGGCGAGTCAAACCGCAGCGAGGCGGGCGGCAGGGCGTGGCCGTCCCGCCAGCGCAGCAATCCGTCCACGTCCCAGAAGTAGTGGTGGACCCAGACCTGGCGCAGGATCTCCACTTGCGGAAGAAGTCGCAGGTGGGATGGGGTGCAGGCGGCCCAGGCGGCGGTGAGGACCTTCTGTCCGTCCCGGCCGAACTCCTCGGCCCGGGCGGTCACGGCCGCCTTCCCGCCCGGCAGCTTGCCGATCTCCACCCGGCGCCCGCATCGCTTGGCCCACTCGGGCTCGATCAGCGGAGCCAGCCAGGCGGGGGCGGCCTCGGCCAGCTCCTCCAGGGCTGCTCGCAGCGTCTCTCCGACCAGTTCTAGGCGGCTGAGGGTCCGCACCGCGGCCAGCAATGCGCCGGTGACGCTCCGTCACGGGTAGCGGCGTCGGAGCGTTGCCATGAGGATGACGCGGTGGCGGAGCAGCGGGACTCCCGCGCGTCCGGCCATGATCCGCTTCTGGAGGTTGAGATCGGTGATACGGCCTTCGTTGACGCCGGAGTTGAACGGTGTGGTGATGCCCTGCACGTCCCAGGAGGGCGGCCTTCAGGCGGAGTCCGCGTCGGCGCCGGGTGCGTCGTCGCTCCTCCCGCTCGGGGTCTGCTTCGGCTTCCTGCCCGTTTCGCTCTTCGGAGTCGCCCCTTTTGACCTGGCCTTCTCCTCCTCGGCCGCGGCCTTCTCCAGGGCAGTGAGGATGTCTTGGCCCAGGTGCATCCCGGCGGCGTCGTGGTGGGCGCGCGCGGTGGTGGAGTCGATACTGACCAGGGACAGGTCTACCTCGCCTCGCTTCGCTGCTTCCGCGATCAGGCCCTCCAGCAGGGCCTCGAAGACGCCCGCGTCACGCCACTGCCGGAAGCGGTTGTGCACAGTGCACCAGGCGCCGAACTCCTTCGGTATCTCCCGCCACTGCCCGCCGGTCTTGCACCGCCAGCTCACGCCCTAGAACTGCTGCCGCAGCCGCTCGGGATACGGGCCGTACTCGCCAATCGACACGTACCGCCCGATGAACTTCCATTCCTCACTCGCGTCACGCAAGAGGGTCTAGCATCCCCGGTTGAGACAGTGCTTATGGCGGACGGGCTTCGGGGTCTTGAATGGCCCTCGGAGCGGGGCGGGGCGCTGGCTGCCAGGGAGGGGAACGGCGAGCCAGGGGCCCGGGGGTGTGGGCCGTCGTCCGCCTGAGGGCGTATGCCGCCTTCAGTTTGCCGGCGTGTGTGCCGTGCCCTTGGTGCGGATGCGCTGACGGAGAAAGAGAGCGGCGCGCTCCAGTGCCTCGTCGGCTTCGTCCAGGACGCCGGCGAACGCCTGGAAGACATGTGGAACGTCCGCTGTGACGTCCAGGATGACGTCCACTCCGGCTTCCCTCGCGCGCGTGGCCATGCGTGTGGAGTCGTCCAGGAGCATTTCGTTGGTGCCCGCCTGTAGAAGTATCGGGGGGAAACCGGTCAGGTCGGCGTGGATGGCGGGGCTGAGCATGGGCTGGTGCGGGTCCTGTCCCGCAAGGTACATGGCCCCGGTGTGTTCCAGGCCCTCACGCGTGAAGAACGGATCGATGTCCGCCTTGCTGTCCATGCTCCCGCCTGCCCGGGTCATGTCGAGTCCAGGGGAGAACGCCACGATCGCGGCGGGCATGGGCAGGTCCGCGCCGCGAGCGGCGAGGCAGGTGGCGGCAGTGAGGCCGCCACCGGCGGAGTCCCCGGCGAACGCGATCGCCGAAGGGTCTTCGCCGCTGTCGAGAAGTGCGCGGTAGGCGCTCAGCCCGTCCTCGATCGCGGCCGGGAACGGGTGCTCAGGGGCAAGCCGGTAATCCAATGAGAACGCCCTGAATCCTGTTTTGGTCACCAGGTTCCCCGTCAGCGACATCGCCGTCTCCGGTGAGCCCACCACGTAGGAGCCGCCGTGGAAGTAGAGGATTGTCCCGGCCTTCGGAGTGCCGGCCGGCTCGACGAGCACCGCGGGCCGGTCGCCGAGCGTCGCAGTCTGGGTGCGGATCCCGGCCGGGACGATCATTTCGGCCATCATCGCCCTGAACCCGGCGCGGAGCTCCTCCACCGCCCGAGGGCCCTCGGGCCGAGGCTGCCGGACCATCGCGTCGATCTGCGCGCGCTGTTGCCTGCTCATTGTCGCCTCCATCGCAAGTGCATGCCAAGGAACTATATGCCCAGGCATCTGTGTGGGTGCTAAGATATATGCCATGGCATCTAAGTCAAGCGGTGGCCGGGTCGACCTCCCGGGCTTCTTCGCCGACCTCGTTCGCTGTGAGACGCGCCTCTACAACGCGCTGAACGACCGTCTTCGCGAGCGGCACGGGATCGTCACCTCGCAGTTCGAATTCCTGCGCTTCCTGCGCGACCACCCTGGGTCCCGGGTGGCGGACCTTGCCGCTGAGTTCGCCATCGGAATCGGTGCGACCAGCAAGGGCATCGACCGTCTGGAGAAGCTGGCATGGGTCATACGGCGAACCAATCCATCGGATCGTCGCTCGTCACTGCTGGACCTGACCGATGACGGCCTGCAACTCGTCGAGGCGGCGGAGGCGACCTTCACTGAAACGCTGGCCGAGCTGACCGCAGGCGCCCTCGGTGGCCCCTCAGGACCGGCCGCCGTACAGGTCCTTTCGGAGCTCCGCTCCGTGCTCGAACGCCATCAGATCGGCCTACCCACAGGCTGACCGGCATGTGCGTCCAGTGCGATCGCCCGCTGGCCATGTGATCAGCCTTTGTCGCGAGGCGAATCCCGCAGATTGATCACAACTCGATACGCGATCCTCGGCTGAGCCACCCGGCCTTCCGTTGCTGGCCATCGCAGCCGGAGACGTCCTCACCCGGGTGAGCGGAGTCAGCGATCGACCTTGCACTGGCCGCCCTCATCGGCGTGATGGGAGGCCTGCTCGGCTCGGTCCTCGGACCCCTCATCCAATGGCACACCGCACGCAAGGACCAGCTGCGCGCCACCGCCGCCCGCTTCTGCGCACCGGCTCTTTGCACACCGCGGGATCCTGTACCACGGCTGGACTTCGGCCCTCATCAACCGTGCCCGCCGAGGCCGCCGTAGCACGCCCGCCCGCCCGGCAGGAGGTGGAGTCGATGTTCACACTGCCCATTCGCGCCTGCGCTGCGCGCTCTCCGCTCCTACCGCCTTGGCCAGGGCCCCGTCGGGATCGGCGGCGCCGACCTCGATGTGTAACTCGGGCAGGATCTGCCGCCACGTTGCATCCGCCGACCAGCGGCCATGCCGTTCATAGGTGCTCTGCCAGGGGCCGTACCGCTCAGGCAGGTGCGGCCAGGGCACCCCCGTACGGGCCCGGAACAGCACTCCGTTGATCACTTTGCCGTGATCGGACCACTGCCCGCCAGGCTTGCCGTTCGCGGGCAGTAACGGCTCGAACTTCTGCCACTGCGCGTCCGTGAGCTCGTGTCGCCGCACCATGACGGAGTTGACGGCCGCCATCGGCCTGCGTCCGGCCAGCGGTGCGGACGGGATTTTAATGCCCCCAGTCGCCTGAGGCCATCGTTCTTCCGCGGTCGCGGCTCGGCACGAGATGAGCGCCGAGGCCGTGGCCGCCCTTGAGTCGCGGCGCGCCTCTTACGACTCGCGGTGGAAGACGCCTCAGCAGGTTCGGCACCCGTCGAGCGGCTGGTCGCGGCACAGCCTCTCAGCGTCGCGCGCGAGCGCTGGACGGCTCGACGAGGCGATCGTCCAAGAGGCGGGTGCCAGCCTGTTTGACGTACTTCAGCACGGGTGAGACCTCCATGCTCTGCAGTCCGGTCAGGGACCCGATGCGTTCCGAGGTGAACTCGAACAGTTCGGCGAGGTCCCGGGTGTGTGCGACGGCATGGATGTTCCAGGGCCCGGAGATGGCTGCGGCGAAGGCGATCTCGGGTTCCTGCGCGAGTGCGCGGCCCGCGCTCTTCACCGCTGACGGGTGCGCGCGAAGCCAGAGGTGCGCGCGAGCGTGATAGCCCAAGGCTGCTGCGGCGATCTCGACGTCGATGTGGACGACGCGATGCTGGAGCAGAGCCTCAAGGCGCCGCGAGGCGCGTCCCGGAGTGAGGTCTGCGGCTGTGGCGAGATCGACGAGACTGGCACGGCCATCTGCGGCGAGCGCATCGAGCAACTTCTCGTCCTCGAGGGTGAGGCGCAGTGGCTCGCGGGTGACGACCGGAGACTCGGTGAAAGGGGGCCCGCCGCTCCCCAACGCTGCTTCCTCCCGAGGGGACAGTGTGCCCTGCAGGGCGGACCAGTAGTGGCCGCGACCTCCGAGGAACTGCCGGAGCATGGCGAAGGCGTTGATGTCGATCACCGCCGCGGTGCGGGGAAGCCGCTGCACCAGGAGATCCTCGCGCTGTTCCCGCGTCCGGGATTGCGTCGCGCAGGTGACCTCACAACCCGCCGCACCCAGGGCTACCCAGTTGATGTCGTCACGCTTGGCGAGCGCGTCGGCGATCGCCGCGACACTGCCGGGACGGCAGCGCAGCCGCACCAGCCACCTGCTCTGCCCCAGGGCACCCGGGTTCACCACGCCGGCCACGCGGATGACGCCGCCGGCGCGTAGCCGGCGATACCGGCGGTTGACGGCCCCCTCGGTCAGACCGAGGGCGTTCGCGATCGCGGCGAACGAAGCCCGTGGAGCGATCTGCAACGCACGAATGATTCGCACATCGTCGGGCTGAATCGAAGCAGATTCCGTCATGAGCGCCCTTGTCATGTCGCCGATCCTACAAACGAGCCCTCGTAGCTCGCCTGCGATGCGGTGTGGACGAAACACTTGAACCGCACGGGTTGAAGGGCCGCGGCAGCGGGCACCGCCCTGTGCCGATCCCGGGGCCTCGACCGATGCCCGAACGGAGTCCAACGCTCGAAGAACGGAGATGACGCTGCATGTCATCGACCTCCACTGAACAACACCCACCGACCGCTCTCATCGTCGGGGCCTCGCGCGGCCTCGGTCACGCGATGGCGGCGGAGTTCTTCGGCAGGGGCTGGAACGTCGTCGGCACCGTTCGCGACACCACTGCCCGAACGCCGCTGCACGACCTCGCGGACCGCGCCGAGGGGCGGGTGACCATCGAGCATCTCGACATCAACGACCCGGGCCACCTGCCCCCGCTGCACGCACGTGTGGCGCACCGCCGACTCGACGTGCTCTTCGTCAACGCGGGCACGACCAACAATGAGCAGACGCCCATCGGCGGGGTTGCGACGGCCGACTTCATCGACGTGATGGTTACCAACGCGCTGAGCCCCATGCGCGTCATCGAAGCCCTCGAAGACCTGGTGTCCCCGGCGGGACTCATCGGGGCGATGTCCTCCGGACAGGGCAGCATCACGAACAACGCGACGGGAGGCCGCGAGGTCTACCGGGGGAGCAAAGCAGCCCTGAACATGTTCCTGCGGAGCTTCGCGGCCCGGCAGGGGGAGACGCGGCGCGCCTTCGTACTCATGGCGCCGGGCTGGATACGCACCACCCTGGGTGGTCCGGATGCGCCGTACACCATCGAGGAGACCGTCCCCTTGCTGGTGGACGTCCTGCTCTCCCGACTGGGCACGCCCGGCCTGGCATATCTGGACCGCTTCGGCCAGACCGTCCCCTGGTGATCCCTGCGGCCCACCCCAGCACTCACCGCTCGCCACCGGCCGGCTTGGAGCGGCCTCAAGGAGGAGATCGTGCCGATCATCGCCATCGAAGAACACTGGAGCATGCCGGATCTGACGACTGCCCTCCACGCCCTGCCGCACCCGGATGAAAGTCTCGTTTTCGGGGAAATGGACGACAACCAGGAGCGTTTGGAGGACCTGGAGGCGGGCCGGATCGCGGCGATGAACGCGCAGGGTATCGACGTGTCGATCCTCGCCCTGACACCGCCGGCAACCCAGTCGCTGCCACCCGGCAAAGCCCTGGCGCTGAGTCGCGCCGCGAACGACGTGGCCGCGGCGGCCGTCGCCCGAAACCCTGCCCGTCTTCGCTCGATGTCCACCCTGCCCATGTCCTCACCGAAGGACGTCCCAGCCGAGCTTGAAAGAGCCGCGAGTATGGGGCACGTGGGAACCATGGTGTACGGCCGATCAGGGGACCTGTTTCTCGACGATCCCGTCTACGACGATTTTTTCGGCGTGGCCTCGGAACTCGGTCAGCCCGTGTTCATTCATCCCCAACTGCCATCGCGAGCTGTCCGTGACGCCTCATACCGAGGATTCGACCCCATGACGGAACTCGCCCTGGCCACTTTCGGCTGGGGATGGCACCTGGACGCCGCAACAGCAGCCTTGCGGCTGATCCTCCGAGGTACTTTCGACCGTCATCCCGACCTTCAGATCGTGCTCGGCCACTGGGGAGAGACGTTGCTTTTCTGGCTCGATCGGGCCGACAGCATCTCCCGGACCGCCGGCCTGCAGCGCTCCGTGTCCGACTGCGTCCGATTGAATTTCCACATCACCGTCTCCGGCATGCTCAACCCGGCTCACCTGCATCATGCTCTGTCGGTGACCTCTGTCGACCGTTTGATGTTCGCCACGGACTACCCCTTCCAACGGCCGGCCAAAGAGGAAATTCGTTCTTTCTTGGGTCACTTCTCCTCCGAGACAGAGCGCCAACAGTTCTCTTCCGGAAACGCTGCATCCTTGTTCGGCATTGGCCTGTAGCCCGAGATCTTTCATCATCGGCTGCCCTTCCACGGCTCGGCCTGGTGTGACGACTCCCGACCGCGCTTTCCGAGGAGGGCCTCGTCCTCGCCCACACAGGCCTCAGCACCTTCGTCGACGCCTTCGTGAGGCCAGGCCGGTCCTGAGTTCCACGCCCCTCCTCCATGTGCTGGCTTCGTTCATTTCAAAATAGCTGCGAATGTTCGTCCGTTCGGGCAGCACTTCGTGATCTTGAGGCTCATGGTTGTTCACGAGAAATAGCAGCGAATAGCAGCAGCAGTATGGCGGCCTGCGCTCGTGAGGGCTGGGCGTGGCCAGGGCGGCGTCGTTCAGGTGATCTGCTTGGTTTGATGAGGTGGGGCCGAGAGTGGCCAGCGGGCGGGTGGCGTCTCGGCCGTGCTTGCGCAGGCCGGCGGCGATGTTGTCGCAGCCATCGAGGCGGAGGGCGCTGATGGCCAGGTTGCGCAGTGCCGCCATGGCCCGAGGTGCCGTTCCGGTCCGCACGCGCGAGGCGTCCTCGGCGAAGACTGTGTGGCGCACATGGTGAAACTTGTTCTCGATACCCCAGTGATCGCGCACACGTTGCGCGATCTCGGGAGCGCTGGCCTGTTCTGGCGTCAGGTCGCTTACCACATAGACGCGTACCAGACTGACTTTGCCGGTGGTGACGATCCGGCGGCGGCGTACGATCTTGGTGGCCTGCGCGGCGTGGGGGAAGCTGATGCCGTGGACGACGGTGCAGGTCTTGACTCGACGGATCTCGTTGCGGCTGTGCGCGGTGGATCGGGTCTTGCCCATCAGCGGCACGTCCCGCCAAGGCAGTTGCTTCAGCTCCTGGTGCAGCGTGGGGTGGTTGGCCTTGATCACGGCGATGTACTGGGCTTGCTTGTCCTCCACCAGGAAGCGGGCGTGTTCGGTCTGGGAATGCAGCGCGTCGAATGTGACCACCGTGTCCGTCAGGTCGAGCGGTGCGAGCAGCGGCCTGAAGACGGTGATCTCATTAGTCTTGGAGCCGACGTCGCGCTGGGCGGTGACCAGGCCGGTGCGGGTCATCGCGGCGAGCAGGTGGACCTGGACGCTGGCGGTACGGCGGGCGCCTCGGACCGTCTTGCCGTCCACCGCCAGCGCACGGCGGCGCCGCTCGCCCGGCGCCTCGCCGAGGCCGGGGCGCTCGGGGTCCCGGGCGGCGAGCCAAGTCCCAATCGCATCATCCAGGGCGTCGCCGTCGACACGCTGCAGGACGTGGCGCACGGTGGCTTCGGCCGGGGCAGTGGGGCCGGTGGGTTCTCGGTCCGGGCCGCCGAGAGCGGACAGGACGGCGGTCGGAGCGTCGGCTGCCCACTCGGCGATAGCGGTCAGCGACTTCGCGCCGGCCAGCACCGCGCACGCGGCGAGCGCTAGGACGAAGCGGAGAGGGTGGCGGCGGCCGTTGGCCGTGCGGGGATCGGGCACCGGGGCCAGGCAGTCCAGCAGGTGCGGGTGTTCCGCGGCCTTGGCGGGGTGGGCCTTGGTGAGTTGGCCCAGGCCGCCGGGGATGGTCGATGACGAGCGGGCAGACGCGGTCTTCCGTTGCGGTGGTCAGGGACTCGACACCTCTGAACAGACACGCTGAATGACCGTCCCCTGGTATCGCACGTGCCACGTTGCGGCACAGATAGACCGGCAGACCTGCCCACCGGCCGTGGCCCGCCGTGGCGATGACCACGCCGGCGAGATCGAGATCCCCCACGGTGATCCCGCGACTGGTCCGGCCGGCCTCCTGGACTGCTAAGCCCGCATATTTAGGTGCCGCGTATTCGACGCTGGGGCCGGCGAGTCATCAGCTTGAGTGAGGGCCCTGTGTCGTTGTCCGGGTCCTGGCTCAGCCGACCTGCAGCACGGTCTTGCCGCATAGCCGCGCGGTCCGGAGGTCGCCGGCGAGGGCTCGCGGTGCTTCCCCAAGGGGGAGCACCGCGCCGATGACAGGCCGGATGCTGCCTGCGGTGACGAGCTTCGTGAGTTCGCCGAGCCGCTCCGGCTTGCGGTCGAGCGAGTAGTTCGCGGCGTGGATGCGTGCGTCGGCCATGAGCTGGCCGTCGAGACCGAAAGCGGTCGACAGCAGCGCACCGCCGTCCTTCACCGTGCCGGCCAGGCTGCTGGTGAGTGAGCGGTCGCCGACAAGGTCGAGGACCGCGTCGAGACCCTCGGGTGCGAGCTGGCGTAGAGCCTGGTCGAGAGGCTGCGCCCCACGGACGACGATCTCGGTGGCGCCGAGCTCGCGTACCTGCTCGGCGTGCTGAGCGGACGCCGTGGCGATGGTCCGGATCCCGCGGGCTGCTGCGGCCTGCACTGCGAACGTGCCGACACCTCCCGTGGCGCCGATGATGAGCAGCGTGCCGCCCTCGGGCACCTGTGTGTGCTCGATCGCGCCGAGCGCGGTCATGCCGGCGGTCGGCAGCGCGGCGGCCATGTGGCTCGGCATCCCGGTGGGGATGGTTGCCAGCGCGCCGAGCGCGGGCTCTGCCTGGACGACGCAGACCTCGGCGAAGGTCCCGAAGTGCAGTGGCTGGCTCCAAAACTGGCCGACGACACGGTCGCCAACGCGGAATCGCGTCACGTCGTCACCGATCGCGGTCACGGTGCCGGCACCGTCCAGGCCGAGCGTGAGCGGGAACCGGTACTCCCCGAGCCATTCCAGCGCGCCGGACGCGATGGCCACGTCCAGCGGGTTGATCGCCGCCGCCTCGATGGTGACCTGTATCTGGCCGAGGCCGGGTTCGGGCACGGGCAGCTTCCTGAGCTCCGGGGTGTTGCCGAAGCGCTCGATGCTGATGGCTCGCACGTGTCTCTCCGTTCTGCCGCGGGCCGTTCGCCCTGCGGCGACACCAGCGTGCGGTCAAGGCGAGGCCCGGGGGAACGACCGGTCCGGCAGCCATTAGGAACAAGAAGGTAGTAATCCTGATGCCGAGCAGGTCGTAGTGTGTTCTCCATGGCAGTGGAGTCCCGGGCCTTGCGGTACT
Source organism: Streptomyces sp. NPDC046931 (assembly GCF_040644655.1). Classification (NCBI taxonomy): domain Bacteria; kingdom Bacillati; phylum Actinomycetota; class Actinomycetes; order Kitasatosporales; family Streptomycetaceae; genus Streptomyces; species Streptomyces sp. NPDC046931. Next base: position 16,426 of record NZ_JBEYWX010000023.1, on the reverse strand, counting down.
TCGTGGCGGTGGCCGAGGAACGCAGCTTCACCCACGCCGCGAGGCGGCTCGGCATCGCCGGCCCCGCGCTGTCGCGAGCGATCCGCAACCTTGAGACCGAACTCGGCGTACGCCTCCTGGAGCGGTCCACGCGCGTGGTGGAGCTGACCGAGCCCGGCGCAGTGCTGCTGACCCATACGCGGCCTGCCCTGGAGGCTCTCGACGCGGCGGCCCGACGCGCCGTGCGGGCCTCGGCACCGCATCGCAGCCTGGTGCTCGCCGTGAAGGCGGACGCGGACGGGGGCCTGCTCGAAGCCATCCTCGCCGCGGTGGCTGCCGAGCCCGACACCAGGCCGGTCGCCGTGCGCCTGTGCGGATGGCAGGAGCACACGCGGCTACTGCGGGCGGGAGACGCCGATGTGGCGCTCATGTTCGAGCCCTACGATCCGGACGGCATCGACGCGGATGTCGTCGCGGTCGAACCGCGCGTGGCGGCGCTGCCCGCCGACCATCCACTTGCCGGAGCTGGCCGGGTACGGCTCGCCGATCTCGGAGTCGCCCCGGCGGACGTCCGCGAACGGGTGGAGCGCGACATCGGCGAGCACGGGGTCCAAGGCCTCGCGCAGCTGCTCGCGCTCATTGGCCTCGGCCAGACGATGACCGTGCTACCGCGATCGGTCGCATCCCAGTACCCGCGACGCGCGGTGTCCTACGTCCTCATCGAGGACTGCCCTCCCGCCGCACTGGTTATCGCCTGGCCGGAATGCTCCCGCAGCCGCGACGTGGCCGCGCTGGTACGCGCGGCGGCGGCCGTCGCGCAGTCGCGTGGCATCGGTGCTGCATCAGACAGGACGACCGGACAACTGGAATCCTGCGGTGTCGCCCCACCAGCCGAGCCATGATGGCCGCGCAGCGGCCCCGAGCATTGGCTGACCTGTGCTGCTACTGGTCGTTCGGGTCAGCCGTTGTGGGAGGCAGCGACTGCGAGACACCGTCAGGCCAGAAGAGTTGGGCCCGACGGGCGTGCTCGTGCTCCAGCGGAAGGCCGCGTTCGGGGGGTGCTCTCGGATGGTCGAGCCACCACCTGATCGGGTCCGATGGTGGTGGCCGCACTGGCAGCCCCTTCTACGGTAGAGCGGTGTGAGGCCCCACACGACAGGGCCTACCATCGCTCAGCACGCTCTCCGACCAAACCGGGTAGATCCCCCGAACGACGCCGCCCTGGGGGGCGTGGCGCTGGCATATGGGGATCAGCCGGTCTTGTCAGCGAGCCGGTGGGGTGAGGGTGGTGCGGTCGAACGGGCCACCATGTGAGGCGGCATAGGTCACGGCGTCGTTGACGGCGTTGAGGCTGAACGACCGGACCCGTTCGGCGGCGAGGTCCAGGGTGCCCGAGGTGAGGAGCCTGATGATGCCGACGTTGGCTGTACGCGGGTACATCCACTGGCCGCGTACGGTGATCGAGTTGCGCATGATCCATGGGTACGGGAGGGCGAGGTCGTCGCCACCGAGCATGCCGACGCCGCCCATGAGGACGACGCGGCCGTATTCGCGCACGGTCATGGCTGCCGTGCGCGCTGCCGAGCTGGGTGCGCTCGGCGGTAGCAGGTCGATCACCATGTCGATCGGGCCGTCGGCCGCCGCGGACATCGCCGCGCGGTCGCCGGCGTCGTCCCCGGTGAGCGGGACCGGGCGCACGAGCGGACCGAATCGGTCGGCGAGGAGGTCGAGCGCGGCCTGGTTGCGGCCTGGGGCGACCACGCGGCCCGCCCCCATGGCGAGCGCGACCGCAACCGCACTGCTGCCGAGGTTGCCGGTGGCCCCGTTGACGAGCAGCGTCTCTCCGGCTGCGAGCCCGCCGGCCAGCAGCCCACCATAAGGGATGACGTGCACGCCGAGCGCGGCCCAGCGGGCCGGGTCGTCCCCCGCCGCTGCGGGGAGCGGGAAGACGTTCTCCGTCGGGACCCGCATGAGCTCTGCGAACGATCCGTCGTGCAGGTACCGGGCGAGGCGAGCGCCGCCCTCGCCGCGGGAACTCCAGCCCTGGAGCGTGATATCGGGCGTCAGGGCGTCATCCCGCGAGCGCACCGTCGAGTCGCACCACACCAGGTCGCCGGGACGCAGCCGGGTGGCGTCCGGGCCCACGTGGACGACCCGTCCCACGCCGCCGATCCCGGGCACGACGGGAGGGACCAGGGGATAGTTCCGCTCGCCGCTGAAGACCTCAGCCGCGTAGGGCGCCACGCTGGCGGCGAGGACCTCGACCACCACCTCGCCGCCGCCAGCCTCGGGGTCGGGCACCTCCCGCACCGTGAGCGGGGCACCGAACTGCGTCAGAACTGCTGCTCGCACGTGATGACCTCCGTGTTCGTCCGTGTTCGTCGGGATCGACACTAGGAACCCGGCGGGCATGCGGGAAGCGACGTTTAAGCATCCGTGGTATGCGTATGCCGCATGGACATCTCCAGCACAGGCCTACGGGTCCTGCGGCAGATCGCCGAGTCCGGCAGCTTCACCGCAGCAGCCACCCGGCTCGGCTACACCCAGTCGGCGGTCTCACGTCAGGCCGCCGGCCTCGAACGAAGCGCGGGCACCGCCCTGTTCGAACGCCGCCCCGATGGAGTGCGGCTCACCCCCGCGGGTCTGACCCTGCTGCGCCACGCTCGCACGATCCTGGACTGCCTGACGGAAGCCGAGCGCGACCTCACCGGCACCGTCCCGCGGACCGAACTCGTGCGCCTCGGACTGTTCCTGAGCGCGGGCGCGGCCATCCTGCCTCGCTCACTCACCCGCCTCGCGGCGACAGACCCGCAGATCACGGTCACGACTACCGAGGGCACCACGCCCTCCCTGATCCGGGCACTGCGCGCGGGCTCGATCGACCTCGCCGTACTGACCTCCCGCCCGCCCCACCGGCCTTTGGACGGCGAGTCGCCGCGCCTGCACACCGAGACCGTTACGGACACCGAACTGGTCGTGGCGGTGCCTTCGACCGGAGAGTTCGCCGGCCGCACCGCGGTGCACGTCGACGAACTGATCGACGCCCCGTGGATTGCCGCCCCGGCGTCGAACGCCGAGCCACTGCTCGGTGTCTGGCCTGGCCTGCCCGGACGGCCAGACATCGTCCACTGCGCGCGCGACTGGCTGACGAAGCTTCAGCTGGTCGCCGGTGGCTTCGGGGTGACAACGGTGCCCTCGCGGCTCTCGCCGGTGCTGCCGCCCGGGGTGAGCCTGCTGCACGTCGAAGGCGCACCTCCCGAGATCCGCCGGGTTCTCGTGGCGCGGCTCCCCGGCCGCCCCACCCCGGCGATCACGGCCGTCACCCGAGCAATTGCGTCGACCACCTGATACGTGCCGCCGGCCGTCAGATTCGGTGCCGTAGCCCGCCGAGGGCGCACACCATCACGTGTACCTCGGCAATAGCCAGGGTCCTTTCAGCAGGAGCACCCCGCTGCTGCCCGTGCAAGTACCCCAGTGACGTCGAAACTCGTGAACATAACCAGGCCGTAGAGCTGGGTGCCTCCCAGACCCGTGAACAACTGACTTCCATACTCGGGTTCTGGCTCAACCTCTGTGACACGGCCACTCTGAGTGACATCCGGACCGCTTCGAGCCGTACGCGAAGTCGCCCGAAAATGGCCCGTCGGTTCGGCGGTTGGGCTGACAGTTCGGGGCCGTGGAAGAGGTTGTGCTCCGGCTCAAGGAGTTGTTGTTCCCGTCGATCGCGGACGTCGCGGTGCTGTCGGTGGACGTGAATAGCGAGATAGTGCGCGTTGATGCGCAATCTGTCGCGGACGGTGCCGTGTGCCCGGTCTGCGGAGTCTGGTCGAACCGGGTTCATGGTTCCTACGTGCGGTTTCCCACTGATGTGCCGAGCGGTGGCCGAAGTGTTGTTCTCCAGTTGAGGGTCCGTCGGTTCACGTGCGGGAACTCGGGCTGCGCACGCCGTACCTTCGTTGAGCAGGTGCCCGGCCTGACACGTCGGTACGGTCAGCGGACCGAGCGGTTGCGTTCCACCCTGGCCGCAGTCGGCCTGGCCCTTGCGGGCAGGGGCCGGGGCCCGCATCGCCCGCGTTCTCAGGGTGCCCGTCAGCCGCAGCACGGTCCTCCGGCTGGTGGAGGATCTTCCTGAACCTGAGATCCCCGTGCCGCGGGTGGTCGGCGTCGACGAGTACGCCACCCGCAAGGGCCGCCACTACGGCACTGTCCTCATCGACATCGAGACCCGGCGCCCCGTCGATCTGTTGCCGGACCGGGAGGCTTCCAGCCTGGCTGCCTGGCTCGCCAAACGGCCGGGCGTCGAGGTCGTCTGCCGCGACCGGGCGCCGTTCTTCGCCGAAGGCGCCTCCGCCGGCGCCCCGCTGGCCGTCCAGGTCGCGGACCGGTGGCACCTCTGGCACAACCTGAGCGAGGCCGCCGAACGGGCAGTCGGCCAGCACCGCCGCTGCCTGCGAGCCCTTGTCCCGGCCGCCCCCGAACCCGAACCTGAGCCCGCCCCGGAAGACGAGCCGTCCGGTTCACCCTGGCCGACGGGACACCGGTTCGCCGACCGCACCAGGTCCCGGCACGCCGCCGTTCACGCACTCCTGGAGGCAGGGCACAGCCTGCGTTCGGTCCAGCGGCAGCTCGGCATGGCCTGGCACACCGTCAAACGGTTCTCCGACGCCGCGAAGCCGGAGGACCTGTTCACCGGCCAGTGGCAGAACCGGACCTCGGTCCTCGACGACTACAAGCCCTACCTGGACGACCGCTGGAACGACGGCATCACCAACGCTTGGAAGCTGTGGGAGGAGATCGTGCCGCTCGGCTACAAGGGCAGCCACCAGCGCGTCCGCGCCTACCTGTACAAGAAGCGCACCTCACCGCGACCGGTGACCGCCCGGCCGCCGTCACCCCGAACAGTCTCCGGATGGATCCTCAGACGCCCGGAAACCCTCACCGAGCACGAACAGCTCCAGCTCAAGGCCGTCCGCACCCACTGCCCCGAACTCGACGCCCTTACCCTTCACGTCCGGTCCTTCGCGGCCATGCTCACCGACCGCCAGGGCGAGCGCCTCCCGGCCTGACTCGACGCCGTCCGACAGGACGATCTGCCCAGCCTCCACACCCTGGCCGCCGGCATCGACCGCGACATCGACGCCGTCACCGCCGGATTGACCCTGCCCTGGAGCTCAGGTGCGGTCGAAGGCCATGTCAACAGGATCAAGATGCTCAAGCGCCAGATGTTCGGCCGTGCAGGGTTCCAACTTCTTCGCAAGCGTGTCCTACTGGCGTGACGGAGGGCGGCCGCGTCCCGGGCGTTGAGCCAGAGTCTTCGCAGTGAACGAAGCCGAGGGGGTCAGATGCCGGCACATTCGTCTACAACGGCGCAGGCGAGGCGGATGCCGCCCAGGTAGCTAGAGATGCCGTCATCGCCGTGCATGTGGGGCGCGTCCTGGAACCACTGCCGCCACAGGCCGCCCTCCTGGAGGAGGCAGCTGGCCCGGTCGCCGTGCAGGACGGACTCCGTGTAGGCCAGGGCGCCCATGGCTGTCGGCTGGTCGTAGGCGAGATCGGGCCGACGCAGGTAGCGATCCAGGTAAGCGGCAAGCAAGTCGGCGTCCCGTGCGGTGCCGAAACTCGCCAGTGCCACACAGTAGGCCCCACCCGCGCAGCAGACCTCACTCTCCAGCAGCAGCGCACCCAGACGCTCACGGAAGTGGTCACGGCGCGAGACGGCGGCGAGCCATGCCGCGGTCCGCCGCTCGCGCCAGCTGCCTTCGAAGAGGATGGTGAGCTCGGCGTCGGTAACAGCCCTCGCATCAGCGGCCAGGTGCTGAACGAACGGCTCGTACTCCTCGCGCGACATGCGAAGTACCGCTCCGCCGAGCTTCAGGTAGCGGCGCCCGGGGAGGCAATAGCGGCGGTACAGGGCCTGTATCTCGGTGTCGTAGCGGATCACCACCCCATCCTCTCGCGACGAGCACGCAGCTGAGGGAGTGGGGCCTGCAGTGGCCCCGAGACGGGTGGGACGCCATCTGGGTCGGGTCGGGTGCGCAGGGTTTCGACAGCACGCAGGGTTACTGCTCCATAGAAGGTAAGCCAGAACCCATACTCGTGAATAAAGCCAATGTGCCGGCCCCCGCGGGCAGGCACATGGAAGCGGCATCGGGACAACAGGCATCGCCTCGGTTCGGGGGTTGACGAGGCCGGTTGTGTGTTACGGGTCGATCACTCTCTGAACAGAATTCCCGACTCAGAAGACTAAGGGTTGTCCCGTAAAAGATCTCCGGTGTGCTGGTTGACCAGCCCGTTTCTCTGTTACCCAGCCAGGGTGAGGTTGTGCAGGCGGGCGATGCCGAGCATGGCATGGTGGACGCCGTCGCCTTTCAGGCGGCAGTCGCGGAGTATCTTCCAGCCCTTCATCCGCGCGAAGACGTGCTCAACGCGGGCGCGGACTTTGCGGTGCGAGCTGTTGTGTTCCTCCTTCCATCCCGGCAACTCGGCCTGGCCGCGCTCTCGGCGGTGCGGGATGACCAGGCCGGTACCCCGGTAGCCGCCGTCCGCAATGACCGTCGCCTTGCCAACGGCGTCCTTCGCACCTGACAGCTCCCACGCCTTGCAGTCGTTGCGATTGCCGGGCACGGGCCGGCCGACCGCGACGACCAGACGGGTATCGGTATCGATGACGACCTGGTGATTGGTGGAGTACCTGTAGTTCTTCGACTGCTCGGCGATCGTGTGATCGCGGGTGGGCACCAGGGTGCCATCCACGATCAGCACGGCGTCCCTGCGGAACCGCCTGCGCGGCTGCAGTCCGAGCGACGGCGCAAGGTCGTCGATGATCCGAGCGGCGGCCGACTTCGACACCCCGAACAACGGCGCAAGCTGCCGCAAGGTCAGGTTCGTGCGCCAGTAGGCGGCCACCAGCAACACCCGGTCTTCCAGCGGCAGGCTCCATGGCCGGCCCTTGCGGACCGGGGCCGCGCCCTCGCGCCGTAGCGCGTTGATCAGCTTGCCGAACTGACGCGGGCTCAGCCCAGTGAAAGGGGTTATCCAGGACGGCTCCGACGCCGTGATCACAGCAGCCACAGCAAGATCGTCTCAAAGATCGACGGCATGGGACGATGACCGCTATGTCAGGTCAGGTCTGGGTGTCCCTCATATCCTTGGGCGGCGTTGTCCTCGGCGGCTTGTTGTCCTACCTCGTGCAGCACAGGACTCAGCTCTCGGCGGAACGCGCTGAACAGCAACGGCAGCAGATCGCCTTGTCGGAGGCCCGACGAGCGGAACGGCTGGCGCTGCTGGAGCGGTTCATCGAGGTGGGCGCCGAAGCCGAACGCGCCGCGTTCAGCCGACCTGCCGACTGGGACGACACCGACGACTGGTACCTGACGACCCGGGACGTCATGAACAGGCTGTGGGTCGCCGAGCGGCTCATCCGCATCCAGTTCCCCCTGCCCGTACATGACGCGGCGCGCGCGTACTTCCTCGACCTCAACCGGACCGTGTGGGAAGGCCTGCCCGAAGGCGAGAGCGTACGGGACTACCTGGAGGACAACCGGCTGGCCTTCCTCGACGCCGCTCGTGCGGTCATGGGGTAGCGCACGTCCGACCTCCGGAGATCTTTTGCGGGACAGCCCTTAGCTCAGCCAGAAAGAATTTAGCGCCGTGAGGCGCGCCAGCCGTGTTCGAGGATGGCGAACGCGGCTTCGACGGTGCGGGCCGGATCTTCGGAGCGGATGGCGAGTGCCGAGGTTTCCAGGGCGAAGTGGGCCAGTGCGGCGCATTCGGGATCGGCTTCGGGTGCGCCGGTTTCGGCGGCGAGGGTGCGGCTGAGCGCGTCCTCGTGCCGCATCCACATCCGGTGCCAGTACTCGCTCAGCGCCGGAGTGCTGCTCACCAGGGCCATGAACTCCGGCGCCCCGTCAGCGGCGGCACCGCGCTCGACGCGGGCCAGCGTGTGGTCCCGCAACGCGCCCAGTACCGACGTGCCGGGCGCGCGGTCGCGCACGGCCGCGAGCAGGCTCTCCTCGATGTCGGCGTCCCGGTCGAAGACGAGGGATTCCTTGCTGGGGAAGTGTTTCTGCAGAGTCGTGGTGGACACGTCGGCGGCGTCGGCGATCTCGCGGACACCCACGTTGTCGTAGCCGCGCTCGAGGAACAGTCGCAGTGCCGCGTCGGCCAGCGCCTGGTGGGTCGCCGCCTTCTTGCGCTCCCGCCGGCCCATCCCGGTAGTCATGACTTGACGATACCACTAATTTTACCGTGTACTCAGTTGTACCGTGCCACTTTGAGGGGAGGGGTTTCCATGATCACTCGTGTTCCGGTCCTGATCACCGGCGGTGGAATCGCCGGACTGACCGCCGCTCTGCTGCTGCGACGCGAAGGGGTGGATCCGGTGCTGGTCGAGAAGCACGCCGGGGTGTCGCCGCAGCCGAAGGCCCGCCGGTTCAACCCGCGCAGCACCGAGGTGTTCCGCCTGCTCGGCCTCGCGGCCGAGGTCGCCGAGGCGAGCGCGCCGCTGGCGTCCTTCACCGAGGTCCTGGTCGGTCCGACGTTGGCCGAGGCGCAAGTCCGGGAAATGAGCGGCACCATGCGGGAACGGCGGCTGCAGCAAGCCAGGATTCCCGAGCTGAGCCCGGGGCCGAACGTCCTGTGCCCACAGGTCGTGCTGGAGCCAATCCTGCGCCGGGCCGCCGAAGAACGAGGCGTGTCCGTGCGGCTGGGCACCGAACTGGTGTCCTTCACCCAGGACGACGACGGGGTGACCGCGCTGCTGAAGCCCGCGGACGGCGAGCCGTACGAGCTGACCGCGGACTACCTGATCGCCGCCGACGGCGCGCGCAGTCCCGTCCGCACCGCACTGGGTGTCACGCGCAGCGGCCATGGCCACCTGGCCGACAACCTCGATCTCTACTTCCGCGCCGATCTCACGGATCTGGCGCGGGAAAAGCCGTTCAGCCTGTGCGAGATCGACAACCCGGTAGCCTCGGGCGCCTTCCTCTCGGTCAACGGCACGGACCGGTGGCTGCTCTCGACGGCCGACTTCCCCGAGGCCCGCACGCTCGGCGACGGCGACTGGCACGACCTCCTGCGCATCGTGATCGGCATGCCGGATCTCGACGTGGAACTGCTCAGCCGGTCGCCCTGGGAGGCGGCGATGCGCGTGGCCGACCGGTTTCGCGACGGCCGTGTGTTCCTGGTGGGCGACGCCGCGCACATGATGCCCCCGATGGCCGCGGCCGGAGCCAACACCGCCATCGCCGACGCGGCCAACCTCGCCTGGAAACTCGCGGCAGTGCTAGCCGGACGGGCGGCGCCCGCCCTCCTCGACACCTACCACGCCGAACGCCATCCGGCCGGCTACGCCATCGCCGAAGCCTCCAGCACCGTCCGCGGGCACGTCGGCGACATGCTCGCCGCCTTCACCCAGCCCGACCGCCGGCACGACGACCTGCCGGCCACGATGTTCGGCACCCAGTACCCCGAAGGGGCGTTCGTCCCGGACGGCCGCGGCCCCGCGCCCGCCGACCACTACGCCCCGGCAGGCCGTCCCGGCACGCGCGTGCCCCACGCTTGGCTCGACGCAGCGACGTCCACTGTGGACCTTGCCGGGCCCGGCCTGACCCTGCTCACCGGCCCGGACGACGAACGCTGGATCGTCGAAGCGGGTCGCCTCGGACTGCGTCAGGCGACCGTGTCACACCGCGAGTGGCTCGCCGAGGTCTGCCTGCCCGCCGACGGCGCTCTGCTGTTACGCCCTGACGTCATCGTCGCCTGGCACTCGGCATCCGCGACGCCGCTCGCCGAGGCATTGACGCGAGTGCTCGGCACCACGGCCGTCCCCGCGTAACCGGCTGGTCAGCTCCAGCGGAAACGGCCATCGGCTTCGGAGCGTCACCGGCGCACGGTGGCATGCGCCTGCTTCACGGAAATCTTGCCGGGGCCACATTCGGGCGTACGCCAACACGGGATGCTCGAGGATGCCCCGCGAAGATACTGAACCCATCGCACACCCCGGCCTACGCCCCTGGAGGACCTGCGGGTTCACGCTCGATCCCCTCCAGGAATTCGGGAACCCGTCGGCTTCGGTCGGCGTATGGGCGGAGGCGGGCCCCGGCGGTGCCGCCGGCGAGCGTGCGCTGCGGGGTGGCCGTCTGGGCCGGGGTGGGGGCCGGGCCGGTGCGGCCGAGGAAGTCGAGGGCGGCCTGGGGGCCGTGGTCGCGGCGGGCGGCGGCCACGTCGTCCAGGTCCCAGGCCATCTCGCCGACGACGGTGCGGCGCGGGCCGCGGGCCTCCACCTTGCCGTGTACGAGCAGGAGTCCGGAGTGGAACACGGTGTGCGCGACGTTCTCGTGGGAGTCTTCGAAGAAGGCGATGTCGACGAGGCTGGAGCCGTCCTCCAGGGTGCAGAGGATGATCCGCTTGCCGGACGAGATGGGCGGGGTCTGCGTGGAGGCCCGCACTCCGGCGACCAGAACCTTCTGCCCGGGCACCATGGCGCGCAGGTGGGCGGCGTCGGTCGCGCCGAGTTCGCGCAGCAGCCGGTGGTGGTGCTCCATCAGATGCTGGCTCACGTCGATGGAGAGGGTGTCGAGTTCGGCGCCGAGCTTGTCACGGCTGGTCAACTCCGGCAGCCCGCTCGGGCCGGCGGTCACCAGCTCGGCCCCAGCGGCAACTGCCCGTCAGTGGCGGTGCGGTTGCGGGACTGCCGGTGCAGTTCGCTGGCCTGCAGCAGCAGATCCCGTCGGGTCAGCCTGGGGGAGAGGGTGGCCCGCACCAACAAGCTCACCACGGTCCATTTCCCCGCCATCCGCTGGAACGGCCCCACCCAGCCACTCGACGACGAACACCGCTGGAACACCGCACGCCGGCTCCTGCACGACGACACCCTCAAGCCCGAAGACCGCCTCGCCGGGCAGCTTCTCCTCCTCTACGCTCAAGGGCCGTCGGCGATCCACCGGTTGACCACCGAGGACGTCGAGGTCGGCGCTCAGGAAGTACGTCTCCACCTCGGCAATGCCCCCATTCAGTTGCCGGAGCCCGTCGCCCAGCTGGCCCGCACCGTCGCCGCGAAACGCAAGGGGCACGCGACCATCGGTGCCCTGGCGCCGCCTGCGTCGACACTCAAGCGCCACCTGCATCGGCAGCCGCCGCGGTCACGAGTCGCAGGACCGGCCAGCAGACCGCCTCTGACCTGGCCTTCCTGGCCCGGGCGATGAAGGCTCCGGCCCTTCTTGCGGCTGCCGACCGGCTCGCCGAACGGGCCCGCAAGGAGTCCTGGACCCACGCCGAATACCTGGTCGCCTGCCTCCAGCGCGAGGTCTCCGCCCGTGAATCGCACGGCGGCGAAGCACGAGTACGCGCCGCCCGATTCCCCGCGATCAAGACGATCGAGGAGCTCGACGTCACCCATCTGCGCGGCATGACGCGCCAACAGCTCGCACATCTGGGCATGTTGGACTTCATCGCGGGCAAGGAAAACGTCGTCATCCTGGGCCCGCCCGGCACCGGCAAGACGCACCTGGCGATCGGCCTGGCAGTGCGAGCCTGCCAGGCCGGACACCGTGTCGCCTTCGCCACCGCCGCCGAGTGGGTCGACAAGCTCGCCGCCGCCCACGAGTCCGGCCGCCTGCCGGCCGAGCTCACCAGGCTCGGCCGTTATCCGCTGATCGTGGTGGACGAGGTCGGCTACATCCCCTTCGAAGCGGAGGCCGCGAACCTGTTCTTCCAGCTCATCTCGAACAGATACGAACGCGCGCCCGTGATCGTCACCAGCAACAAGCCCTTCGGACGCTGGGGAGAGGTCTTCGGGGACGAGACAGTGGCCGCCGCCATGATCGACCGCTTGGTCCATCACGCCGAGGTCCACTCCCTCAAGGGCGACTCTTACCGCATGCGGGGACGCGAACTCGGACGCGTTCCCACCGACACACCCGACAACGACTGAACAGCCACCAACCGACACCAACCGGGTCAGATTTCCACCGCCCGAAGTGGGTCACGATTCAGGCGACGCCGACAAGAACCGCACCACCCCCTGACCGGACTCGGCCCTCGCCGCGACGGCCGGCCTTCTGCTGGGTCCCCGCCGCTGCCAGCCCCCTTGTTCCGCACGAGCTTCGAGACACCGTGTACGGGGTCTTCCCTCTCGGTTCGGGTTATTCCTGTCCTGTCTCAACGAAGTCAGTGGTCCGCGTCCACGCTGACCTGCGTGGACTGGATGGGGTGAGACGCAGGGGCTCGGTTCGTTGAGACAGATCTCGGGGGTCGGGGCCGGAACGGGCTGAGTGCTGTGCCGTCTCAAGTCGGGCTGCCGCTGTACTGCTCTGGCCATCACGCTCTGGCGCCGGCGACTCCCGAGCCGTCCATGTAGTCGCGGACTCGCGTGATCAGTCCGTTGCGGACGTGGAGTATCAGGAGACCGGGGACGGTGAACGTGGTGGCCTTGGTCGTCAGTGTTCCCACCACGACATGCTCGGCGATGATCACTTCTGGGTCGGCGGTCTCGTAGGCCGCGACCCTCCTGACCTCCTGCACCTGGGCGGGGCTGGCGCCCCAGGCCGCCCGGTATCCGGTGCGCACGGCCTCACGCCCCTCGTAGCGCGGGGGGAAGCCGGGAGAGGCGAACGGGAATTCGTGCACCGCGTCCATGGCGTAGAGATCAGCGAGATCGTCGGGGGACTTGTCGAGCATGGCCTGGTAATAGCAGGTCAGCACCTCGTGAGGGGTGCGAAGAGCAGGTTTGTCCAGATGCGACACGGGGGTTGCTCCATTCGCTCAACATTTGTTGACCCACTCACCGTAGGGTCGGTCGGAAGCTCGGTCAACGGTTGTAGAGTGAATCGGTGTCCACTCCTCGCCAGTCCCGTGCCGACCGCCGCCGAGCAACCGAGGCGCGCATCCTCGACAGCGCCCGGGAGCTGTTCGCCGAGAAGGGATTCGAGCGCACCACCATTCGCGCCGTGGCGGCCTCAGCAAGCGTCGATCCGGCTCTGGTCATGCAGTACTTCGGCTCGAAGCGGGAGCTGTTCACCCAGGCCGTGCAGGCATTCCCCGCCCCGCTGACGGCAAGTGATACCGACGCGCTCGTCGACCAGTTGCTGGCATCGCTCGGCCTCAAGCTCGGCGGTCTTCCCGAAGGCACGCTGGCGATGATGCGGTCCATGCTCACCGACCGGGCAGCAGCCGATCACGTCCGTGCCGCCCTCGGCCGGCAGATCGACAGCATCGGTGCCGCCCTGCCCGCTGCCGAGGATCCCGAACTGCGCGCCACACTGGTTGTCACCGCCTTGCTGGGCGTGACCATCGGCCACCAACTCCTCGGCCTGACCTCGCTTCGTGAGGCCCCTGCCGATCGCATCGTCGCGTTGCTCCGCCCGGCCATCAAGGCCCTGTCTGGACCGCCGGAGTGAACGCGACGCCGCCGATGCTCGGTGCGTGGAGCGCAGCGTCCGCGATCCGCATGAGGGGGCGGGCCGTATTCGGGCTCAGCAGCGGTAGTAGGGGTAGAACGGGCTCCACCGTGTTTCCGTGTCGGCTTCATCAGGCCTGCATCGCGTCTGGCATCCCCAACCGCTCGAATCTCCTCCCGGACTGGGTGCAGACCAGGTGAGTCACCTCAAACGCTTCGGCGTCCTTCGGGTCGATCCGCTCGTCCGCACGGACATCGACGACCAACGCGGAGCCGTCCGCGCGGCGGACGAAGTAGTCCGGGCGTGCCGACGCCCCCGCGCACCGTCATGCCAGTGCAGCCAGAACGGCCGTGAGCCGATCCCCACCATGCTCGGATCGAAGTCCATCAGCAGCAGTCGGTCCCGTTCCAGCCACGACTCGAAGCCGACGCGCTGCCCGGTCGTCGCCTCCCAGTACCAGCCCGGGAAGTGACGCTCACCGCGCGATCAGCGGAACGTAGTACCGGAGCGGCATCCTCGTACCGGCCCGTCACGCAGCCCCGCTGCGGTCGCCGACGGCGTCCGTGCACCGCGTCCATGTACGACAACTCGATGCACGGACCCGCCTGATCCACCCCAGCCGTACAGCCATTCAGCACACCGCCCGCGACCTTCCCCAAGAGGCATGGACGCTGACATGCAGCGACCCGCAGGCCTTGGTGGTCCTGCCGCACTCGGGCCTCCCGGTCCGCTTGCAGACCCTGGACGACGACAGCTTCAGCGACGCCATCGAACCCAGGCCCTCGCCGACGGGGTCCTGGTGGCCGCCCCGGCCGAGCTGGCCCGGCAGGTGGGCTTCAGGGTCCCAGTCGGCCTTGACTGACGCCGCCTGGGCGGACCGTGTGTTGTGGGGCGACGAGGACAGCCGCCGCCTGACCCCGCAGGACGAGATGGGCCGTCTGTGGGACATCGTGACCATGACCCGCTCCGCCATCCGGCGCAGCCCAGGGCGGGGGTAGCAGCGTCACGGTCGAGTTGTACCGGATTCCGCGAGGCGGCCGCACCCGTCAGCGCCGCCGAGTCCGGCTTGCCGCCCAGATCGGGCCTGGCGACAACGCCGAGCCCAGGGGTCTCGTTGTAGCCGAGTCGCTCCAGTACCGGGCCGGCCACCTGGTTCCAGAGCCACTGCAGCTCGCTGTCCAGCGAGGACTGGGTGTGGCGGAGGGTAATCAGAGTCGTTGGCTCGCGTGTCATCAGGAAGATCAGCGCGTGGAAGGTCAGCGCGCGGGGGAGCACGTCGTTGATGCTCAGGCCCAGTCCAATTACCTCGACCCGCTCGGATGTCAGGAGCAGAGCAGCGGCCGCACCGAGTTCTGACGCGTAGAGCATGACGATGGGTCCCTCGGCAGCCTGATCTCGCGATTCGCTTGCAGCCGGCGGCAGCAGGAAACGTTCCAGCCCGGGCAGACGCCGAGTACTGGCGAGGAAGGCGTCGAATTCCTCGGCTACGTCCAGTTCGTATGCGTACCTGATTGCCCTGTCAGCTTGACGCAACCACGCAGGCTGCTCCGCTCGCCGGGTTGCAATCTGCGCTTCCGTCGTCGCCATGCGGTGGCGAAGGTCGAGAAACGCTGTGGCCAGATCGGGATCGTGTGCTCGCAGTGTCTCAAGGTCGTCGCGGCCGTCGAGCAGTTGCCCGAGCAGTACCCCCGCCCCTGTTCGAGTAGTTCGGCGGCGCGCTCTGCGCGTCCGAAGCCTGCGACGAGGCCGGCTGCCACCGATGCCAACCCAGAGTGCTGGCGAATCGTACGCAAGTTGGTGCTCAGTGCTACGTGGCGTGGCGTCAGTTTCGGCAGTAGTACCTCCACTGTGTGCTCGAAGATCCGCGCTGCCTCCTGCCAGTCGCCCGCTGCGGCGAGGGCATGACCCAGCAGTACCGCCGCTGTTATACGAGTTTCGGTTCCCCACGGCCCCTTTTCAACAACCCGCGCATTCTGACGTGCGACGAGCAGGTATTCAGGGACCAGCGCGGGATCGTGTGTCTTGCGGTACCGCAGCATCAGCGCGTAGGCGAGACGCCTAAGGGCGTCGGAGTCTTGCGGATCGGCCGCGACGGCGGCATGGCAGTGCACGAGGGCCTCGTCGAGGTCGCTGAGGTCCTCGCCAAGAGCTATTTCGTACCGTTGGAGGAGGAGTTTGCCGAGGAGGGGGTGTCCGTCTGGCGCGCCGCGTCGGTACCAGGCGATCGCTTCGTCGAGTGTTTCAGGGCGGTCGTCGAGTTCATGGAGCTCTCCAAGCGCCTCTGCCAGCTGGAGGCGACGGCCATCGCGGCGGCGACACTGCTGGCCACTCACCCGCGCGCGATCGGCAAAGGGGTCCGCGTCGTCGACGAAGAGCACTGGGACGGTCTGCCAGACGGCACCAGGCACGGCCCGGGCTGGACATCCGCACCGGTGACATGCGCACCGCACGACTCGGCAGCCGCATGGACGCGGCTGCCTGCTCGCGCACGACGAGCCGGGCTGCCCGAGTGGGTGGCCGCGCCGACCGAACCGGAGAACTTCCTGGCCGTCCTCCGCCCACGCCCGGCCGGCAGCGCTGCTCGTGCTGTGTTCCCCCGTCGCCCCGATCACCCGGACCGAGCCGACCACCGCCACGGTCGACACCCCGACGGGATCCGCGACCGTCACCATCCGCCACACGTGGGACCTGCGGACCCAGATCAACACCATGCACCGGCACTGGGCACTCCCCTCGGGCGACGAGGCCCGAGACGAGATCCGCAGACGCGTCCTGTTCCCTCGCGAACTGGAACGCTACGCGGAGGGGGCTGGCTTCGAGGTCCTGGACATGAACGACGGCACAGAGACAGGGCTTACCGGCCCCACCGCGTACACAGTTGCCCGGTACACCCGGTGATGACCGACGGGCGAGAAAGGGTACCAGCCCCAGCCACCCGATTCTGACGGCAGTAGCGACGCTGAGGTTGAAAGGGTGGGGTGACAGCGGGCGTTGGCGGTGCTAGATCCTCGTCATGAGGTACGCGGATGGCGGCGGCCTGACCGCCGCGG